>JBIKNC010000268.1:0-5783 GCA_044358925.1 Planctomycetota bacterium
ACCGCGCGCGGATCGTCGCCCTCGGCGGAGTCGCGCACGCTCTCGAACTCGAGGCCGGTGCCCTTGAAGGCGGAGCGATAGCCGCCCGCCACGACGCTCACCGCGCGTCGGCGTGTGAACACCGCGATGCGCCGCACCTCGGCCAGCACCTCGTCGAGTTCCGCGCGCGCGGCGCGTTCGTCGTGCCCGTCCGAGATCACGCGTGGATCGCAGTGTTGTTCGAGGTGATCGTCACGGCGCGGGCACCGCTTCGAGGACACGCCTCACGACGTCGGCCGCGAGCACACCCTCCGCTTCCGCTTCGAACGTCGTCGCGACGCGGTGGCGCAGCACGTCGAGCGCGACCGACTTCACGTCGTCGGGCAGCACGTAGCCGCGCCCTTCGAGGAACGCTCGCGCGCGCGCGCCGCGCACGAGTGCGATCGAGGCGCGCGGCGACGCTCCGTACTGCACGAGCGCTGCGAGATCGGCGAGGCCGACGGAGCGCGGATCGCGTGTGGCGTGCACGAGTGCGACGACGTAGTCCTTGAGCTTGTCGTCGACGAAGATCTCGTCGAGCAGCGCACGGGCCGCGAGCACGTCCGCGGGCGACGCGACGGTGTTCGCACGGGGCGCTCCGTTGACCGCCGACATGCGATCGACGATGGCGCGCTCTTCGGCCTTCGTCGGATAACCGACGACGATCTTGAGCATGAAGCGATCGACCTGCGCCTCGGGCAACGGATAGGTGCCCTCCTGTTCGAGCGGGTTCTGCGTCGCGAGCACCAGGAAGGGCTCGGGCAGCGCGCGTGTCTCGCCCGCCAGCGTGACCTGCCGCTCCTGCATCGCTTCGAGCAGCGCCGACTGCACCTTCGCCGGCGCGCGGTTGATCTCGTCGGCCAGCACGAAGTTCGCGAACACGGGGCCTTCGCGCACCGACCACGTTCCCGAGCGCGCGTCGAAGACCTGCGTGCCGACCAGGTCCGACGGCAACAGATCGGGCGTGAACTGGATGCGGCGGTGCGTGCCGCCGACCGCGCGTGCGAGCGACTCGACCGCCAGGGTCTTCGCGAGGCCGGGCACACCTTCGAGCAGCACGTGCCCGTTCGCCAGCAAGCCGATCAGGAGCCCGTCGATCAGTGCGGTCTGCCCCACCACGACGCGCCCGAGTTCGCTGCGCACGGCGCGCAGGAAGCCGGAGCGTTCTTCGATGCGTCGCGCGAGCGCCTGGGGCTCCATCGTCGGTCGTGTCACGGGTCGGCTGTGCGTGTGAGCGGAGTCGAGGCGCGCGTCACCGTCCGCGAGACCTTCGGCGCCGCGGTGCGTGTCCGCACGCGCCGCGGAGTGTACTCGTGGCGCATCCGGCGCTTGTCGCACGAGCGACGGATCGGCGAAGATCGCGGCTCGCGCCAGGACTCACGACGACGGACGACGGCTCTCATGACACGCACACGGAACAGGCTCTCTCGTACCGCTCTCGTGTGCGGCGCCGTGCTTCTCGCACTCGTGGCGACGCCGCGACGCGTGGCTGTCGCTCAGGACGGCGCGCCGAACGCCGGCGGTCAGGGCGGCGGCGCGGGCGTCGATCGCGAAGCGATGTGGTACCCACCGACGGCGGAGGACTGGCGCAAACCGTGTCTCCTCGAGTGGCAGCGCACGTGGGACGACGCGGTCGCGCTCTCGCGCGAGACTCAGCGGCCGATCCTGGTGTGCGTCAACATGGACGGCGAGATCGCGAGTGAGCACTACGCCGGTGTGCGCTACCGCGACCTGGCGATCGCAGAGTTGTACGAGCCGTACGTGTGTGTGATCGCGTCGACCTACCGCCACACGCCGCGCGACTACGACGAGGAGGGCCGGCGCGTCGAGTGCCCGCGCTTCGGCACGGTGACGTGCAGCGAACACATCTGGCTCGAGCCGATCGTGTACGAGAAGTTCCTCGACGGGCGCCGCATCGCTCCGCGGCACATCATGGTCGAGCTCGACGGCAGCGAGACCTACGACGTCTTCTACGCCTGGGACACGGACTCGGTCTTCGCGGCGATCAGGAACGGCATCGAACAGCGCGAAGGCGCGCCGCCGTTCGTCGAGCGCGGCGATCGGTCGCTGGTCGAGCGCGTCGGCAGTCCGGACGCCGCGGACAAGCAGCGTGTGGAGTCGGCCTTCGCGGACGGCGACGCGGAGTTGCGCAAACAACTGCTCGAACAGGCGGCACGCACCGGCGCGGACGCGTCGGTCGATCTGTTGCGCTTGGCCGTCTTCGGCGTCGACGCGGACCTCGCGCGTGAAGCGCGTGCGGCGCTCGCGCGTGCCGACGGCGACGCCGCGGCGGAACTCGTGAATCAGGCGTTGCGCGCGCCGCTCTCGAAGGAGGAGCGCGAGCTGCTGGTGTCCGCGCTCGAACGCATGGGCGAGAAGGCGCCGCGTGCGCGTCTGCTCGGAGTCGTGCACCGCGGCCTGTCGACCGCGACGAGCGCGATCGACGCGAGCGCGTGGGCGGACGCGGCCGAGGCGGCGACGTTCGGCGAGCGCGGCACACTCGACGACGAACTGACGGCGGCCGGGCGCGCGCTCGACGCGGCCGGCGCCGAATCGCAACTCGCCTACGCCGAAGCGTGCCTGGCCGTCGCGAGCGAGGCGGCGACGCCGCGCGATCGGCGGCGCGTGCTCGCCATCGACGCACGCAGCGCGCTCGAACGCGCCGTGGCTCTGGGCGCGAGCGGCTGGCGCGTCGACGCGGCGCGCGCGCTCGCGGCGCACGCACTCGGCGAACGCGACGTCGCCGAGGCCGCGGCGGAGGCGGCGGTCCAGGCGCTGCCGCAGGGCGCCCCGCAGTGGAATGCCGCGGCCGTGCTGTCGTTGTTCGCCGACGGCCGGCGCCGCGCGATCGAACGCGCCGTGCGGCGCGGCGAAGAGTGGCCGGCGAGCTGGCTCGCGGACGTCCACGCAGCGCACGTCGTGCTCGCACGGCACCCGTCGGCGACGGACGCGCGCACCGCGCAGCACTACGACTTCCTGTGGCGCCTCGGCGCGCACGCGGAGGCGGCGGCGGTGCTCGATGCCGGGCTCGCACGTTTCGCGGACTCGTTCGAACTGCACGCGCGGCTGCGCGGCCGACTGATGTTCGAACAGGGCGCCGCAGGACTCGAAGCCGAATACACACGGCGGCGCGCGGCGACACAGCAGCCACTCGAGACCTGGTACGCGGGCTACGCGAGTCTGGTCGCGGCGGAGTACGAACGCCGCGCCCTGCGCACCGCCGCCGCGGACGCCGCCTACCTGCGCGCCGAAGAACTGTTCGAGATCGCCGCGCGCACCGCGCCGGAACGGCAGGCCTCGGCCGCTCACTACGCCGCGCTGTGCTTGGCCGGTCGCGCGCGTCTGGCCCTCGAAGCGCGCGACCTCGACGCGGCGACCGCGTTGCTCGTGGCTTCCTTCGAGCGAGCACCGAGCGCGGCGGCCAGCCTCGACGGCCTCAACCTCTCGCCGGCCGACACGTCGCGTAGCTTGCGCGCGCGGCTCGACGAAGCCGGTCGCACGGACCTCCTCGCCGTTCTCGACGCGGCGCTCGCGAACCTCGATCCGACGTTGCTCGGACTGCCGGCCTACGAGTTCGAGACTCCCGCTCCGAACCAAGACCGTCCGCGGGAAGAACGTTGAGCCGGGCACGTCGCACGCGCCGCTGACAACACGTAGCGCGCCGTTCGTCCCTCACGGACGATTCACACCGTTCGGTGCGAATCTCGCGCCTGCACCGGCGCTAGGCGGAGGACTGGGTCGGCGCGCTGGTGCGCGCCGACTGCCTTTTCGGGTGCCGTACCCCGTCGCTCTCGACCGAAACCTCGCACTCGAGGCCCTGCCCGCCTCGCTCGCTCCATGTCCATGTCTCGCTCCATCGTCGCGTGCGGCTTCGCCGCGCTCTTCGTCCTCACTCTTTCGGACACCGACGCCGAGGCGGGACCCCAGGTCCCGGCCGCGGCGCACGGCATGCGGCTCGGAGTACCGGGTCAGCACGAGACGCACTCTGCGGCGGCGCGCGCCGCCGGCCGCGACGATCTCGCGGTCGAAGTGCAGTGGAAAGGCAAAGCCACCGACTTGACGACCATCGAGATGGAAGTCGGCGCGGTCGCCGCGGAGACGGCGGCGCACTGGGCCCCGCTCGCGCACGAACTGGAGGCGTACCTGCACCTGACCGACGACGGGCGCGTGCTGCTGCTCAGCGATGGAAACTCCAGCCAGGTCAAGAAGCAGATGGAGCTGATCGCGCGCACCGCAGCCGCCGTCGACGAGACGCTTCCGCTGCCGGAACGCGAGCCGGACCCCGAAATCGACGAGGACGTCCCCGCGGACGAGATCGAAGGCGAGGGCCGGCTGTACATGCCGCGCCCGCAGGACGACGCGACCGTGGTGCTGATCGAGGCGGCCGATGCCGACGCCTACAAGCTGGTGCTCGCGCACCTCATGCGCACCGAGGACTACCTCGACGACTGGCTGCCGACCGCTGCCGTGCAGTCCGGCTTCTCGCTGAAGCGTCCGTTGTGTGCCACCTGGATCCGCAATCTCGACGGGCAGGAGGAGTTCGACGTGCGCAACGAGATCGTGCACCGTCTGTCGAACCTGCTCGTCGGACGCCGCTTCGGCGAGCTGCCTTTCTGGCTCGAGTGCGGCATGGCGTGGCACTTCGAGGAGTCGTTGCTCGGCGAGATCTACTGTTTCCCCTACCGCTCCGGGTTCGTGTTCGCGAGCGAGCACTCGTCCTGGACCTCCGACCTCGCGACGCAGTTCCGCGGCAAGGACGAACCGTTCTTCGAGAGGCTCTGTGACTGGCGTCGCGGCACGTACCAGGGCACGCAGGCGCGACGCGCGTTCGGGTTCGCGCGCTTCATGGCCGAACACCACCGGGAGGAGTTCGGGGCGGTACTCGACGGGCTCTTCGATCTGCGCTCGCGCGACGGTGTGAACGTGATGCCCGACGGACTGAACTGGGAGTTGATTCCGGGCTGGGAGCCGAGCGCCGACCAGCAACTGGCCGTGTTCGAGGAACACCTCGGTGAAGGTGTGTTGAGCGAAGTGACGCGCTACTTCGAGAAGGGCAAGAAGTACAAGCCGAGCAAGCGCTCATGAGATCTCGAACGCCGGGCAGCGCGCGCGGCGTTCGAAGCGCAGCGCGCGCCGACGCACACGGCGCCCGCGCTCAGCGGCGGAACAGGACGTAGGCAGTTCCGCCGCGCTCCATCCAGACGCGTTCCATCTGGTCGCGGCGGTAGGTGCGAAGTGCACCTTCCGTCGCGGGAGCCGCGTCGGAGACGGGAGCAGCCGCAGGATCGACGACGAGCACTTCGCCGCGTGCATCGAAGCCGCGCACGACGAGCAGATGGCCGGGTGTGCTCGTGTACGGGGCGCCGTCGAGCTGTCCGGGCGCGACGCCGATGCTCGCGACGATCGGCATGCCGCGAGCGAGCGTGGCCTCGACCGCGTCCCACGAGTCGTAGCGCACGAGCACGGCACCCACCCCGAACTCGAACGCGCCCTGCACGTTGCGCGGCCAATTGCCGTAGACGTCGTGAACAGGATCGAAGACGCGCTCCGCGACGGCGGTGGTCGCGACGTCGCAGCCGTACCAGTGCAGGACCATCGCCACGGACGTCGGGCTGCAGACGCGCGGTGCGAGTTCAGCACTCAGCGACTTCTGACTGCGCGCGGGCACGTCGAGTGCGACGTTTCCGTGCGGTCGCCACGTCGCATCGAACGTCGACGCGGCGTTCACCGCGGCACTCGTGCAGACACACACGTGCTCGAGCTCG
>JBIKNC010000269.1:0-5782 GCA_044358925.1 Planctomycetota bacterium
AGCGCCTCCCAGGGCCGCCCGGAGGGGCCGCGCCGCGCCCAACCCAAAGTGCCGGATCTGGCGACAGGGTGCCTGGCACCGTACGCGCCACGCGAGCCCGGCCCCCGCCGCGCCGATCCCCTGGGCATGGTCCGCCAGTTCCACGTCGGTGCCGCCCTGCTCTTCGCCCTGGTCGCACTCGTCGCGCTCGCCTGGCCGCCGGTGCTGTGGAGCTACGTGCTCCTCGTGCCTCTCTACGCCCTCGGCGTGCGCGACACGCTGCAGACGCGCCGCGCGGTGCTGCGCAACTTTCCGTTGCTCGGCCACTTCCGCTACCTGCTCGAAGCGATCCGGCCCGAGATCAACCAGTACTTCATCGAGTCGGACACCGACGGCGCGCCGATCAACCGCGAGCTGCGCTCGATCGTCTATCAACGCGCGAAACACGAACTCGCGTCGCTGCCGTTCGGCACACAACACGACGTGTACGCGCCGGGCTACGAGTGGCTCAACCACTCACTCGCTGCGCGCCGACCGCCGAAGACTCCGCCGCGCATCACGATCGGGGGGCCGGATTGCACGCAGCCGTACGACGCGGCGCTCCTGAACATCAGCGCGATGAGCTACGGCGCGCTGTCGAGTGCGGCCGTGCGCGCGCTCAACGGCGGCGCGAGGATCGGCGGCTTCTTCCACAACACCGGCGAAGGCGGTCTCTCGACGCACCACGCCGAACCGGGCGGCGACATCTGTTGGCAGATCGGCACCGGCTACTTCGGTTGTCGCGACGCACAGGGCAAGTTCGATGGCGAGCTCTTCCGGCAACGCGCCGCGCTGCCGCAGGTCAAGCTGATCGAGATCAAACTCAGCCAGGGCGCGAAGCCCGGCCACGGCGGCGTGCTGCCGGCCGCGAAGATCACCGACGAGATCGCGGCGATCCGCAATGTCGTGAAGGGCCAGGACGTGCTCTCGCCGCCGACGCACTCGGCTTTCGACACGCCGAGCGGTTTGATGCTGTTCGTGCAGAAGCTGCGCGACCTGTCGGGCGGCAAGCCCGTCGGCTTCAAGTTGTGCGTCGGCCATCCCGCCGAGATCGTCGCGCTGTGTCAGGCGATGGTCGCGACCGGCATCACACCCGACTTCGTCACCGTCGACGGCGGTGAGGGCGGCACGGGCGCGGCGCCGCTCGAGTTCTCGAACTCGGTCGGCACGCCGCTCACCGAAGGCCTCGTGACGGTGCACAACGCCCTCGTCGGTTTCGGCCTGCGCGAACGCGTGAAAGTCATCGCGAGCGGCAAGGTCGTCACCGGCTTCCACATGGCGCAGCGCTTCGCGCTCGGCGCGGATCTCGTCAATTCGGCGCGCGGGTTCATGCTCTCGCTGGGTTGCATCCAGGCGCGGCGCTGCCACTCGAACCACTGCCCGGTCGGCGTCGCGACGCAGAACCCGGACCTCGTGCGCGGTCTGGTCGTGTCGGACAAACAGCAACGCGTCGCGAACTTCCAACACGAGACCGTGCACGCCTTCCTCGAGCTGTGCGGCGCGGCCGGGCTCGATCATCCCGATCAACTGCGCCCTCACCACATCCAGCGGCGCGTCTCACACACCGAAGTCGCGACCTACGCCGACGTGTACGAGTACCTCGCGCCGGGTGAGCTCTTGAAGGCCGGCGCGCGCGGCAACTGGTCGAAGTGGTGCGACCTCGCCACGCCCGACTCGTTCGAGTTGCGCTCGCACGAGGCCTGGAAGAGCACGGCGCGCGCGGCGTGACGGTGCGAGCCGGGTGACGCGCGCCGCTCACGCGGGCCGGTCGAAGACCTTGATCATCTCCTCGCCGAGCTGACGGAACTCGAGCGCGCGCGCACTGCCGCGCCGCCACACGAGTCCGATCTCGCGCTGCGGGACCGGCTCGGCGAACGGGCGCAGCTCGACGCCGGAACCTTCGCGCGCTTCCACCGCGACCGCGAGTTCGGGCAGCAGCGTCACGCCCAATCCGCCACTGACCATCTGCGTCAACGTGCCGAGGCTCGTCGCGCGCACGCGCATCGACTCGTTGGCGCCGCCGCGGTTGCAGATCGCGAGTGCTTGGTCGCGCAGACAGTGGCCGTCTTCGAGCAGCAGGACCTCTTGGTCCTTCAAGTCGTCGTAGCGCACGTGTTCGCGCGCGAGCAGCGCGTGTCCGTGCGGCAGTGCGAGCCAGAACGCGTCGTGGAACAGAAGCTGGTGTTCGAAGTCGCCGCCGCTGACCGGCAGCGCGAGCAGCAGGCAGTCGAGCTCGCCGCTGTTCAGTCGATCGACGAGGTCGTGCGTGAACTCTTCGCGCAGGAAGAGGCGCAGCTTCGGATGGTTCTCGCGCAGGCACGGCAGGACGCGCGGCAGCAGGTACGGCGCGACCGTCGGGATCACGCCCATGCGCAACTCGCCCGCGAGCGGCTCGCTGGCCGAGCGCGCCGCCTCGGCCAGCGCGTCGCAGTCGTCGAGCACGCGGCGCGCGCGCGCCACGGCCTCGCGGCCGGCCTTGGTCAGGAGGACGCGGCGGCGGTTGCGCTCGAAGAGCTGGATCCCGAGGAGCTGCTCGAGCCCCTGGATCTGGGCGCTGAGGGCCGGCTGGGTGACCGCGCAGTTCTGCGCCGCCTTGCGGAAGTGGAGCGTTTCGGCGACGGCGACGAGGTACTCGAGCTGGCGGATCGACGGGCGCATGCGGGCAAGCTAGTACGCCTATCACAGGTCGTCAACCGATCATTTTTGACGATCAACGACCAAGGAGCCGCTCGATCCACCTCCACATTCTTCGAGCCACTGTGGATCCACGACGAGCGCTGGCCTGCCGGCGACGACCACCGTCCGAGCCCTCAGCCGCACTCGACTCGAGCAACTCCATGTCCTGAACGCGATCGACGGCGATCCGCGCGTAGCCGACATCGATGAAGACGTTGCCGCACCGGCAGCTCACTCCGTTCGCGGGCTGCGAGGGCAGCACGACATCGCACGTCGTGCATCGGTAATGGAGTTGCGGGCCGACCGGGAAGCCCTACTTCGGATCGAATCGTTCGGGTCTCACAGAACGCTCGTCCTCGATCGAGCACGGACGCGAGGCCCCATGTGCTCGCCAACCGGACACGACTTCCACCTCGCACATGCGAGGTCCGCTGGTCAGACGCCGAGCACGTCGAAGCGCACCTCGAACGTGCCGCCGGGGGCGGTCGAGCCGCTCGTCCAGGCGGCGAGGCCGGTGGCGGTGCCGAAGGACTGCGAGGGGCCGCCGATCGTCACACGCAGGCCGTTCGACATCTGCACGGCGTCGGTCGGGAACACGTGCGTGTTGTGCATGCCGACTTGGAAGTAGACGTCGAGGCCCGCGAGGCTCGGCACGTTCGGGACGGCGAAGGTCGGGACGGTGGCCTCGGTGACGTGGAAGGCCATCAGCGGCGAGACGAACCAACGGTCCGCGGCGCCGGGCACGACCGGCACGTCGAGGGGCGCGAGGCCGACGAACAACAGGCACGCGGTCTTCACGACTTCCTTCACGGCCGTGACGGTGGTGCCGTCGCTCGCGGTCGCGGTCGCTTCGAGGATGTTCGTGCCGAACAGGTCGAGCGATTGGAGGATCTCGAGCGGATCGACACACAGCACCGTCGGCTGCGGGGTCGCGACGAAGGCCACGAGGTCGCCGTTCACGGCGAGCGTGAGTGACGTGATCTGGGCGCCGCCGAGGAAGGACGGTGCGGAGAGCGACGCGCACACGCCGGCCTGGAACGACGTGTCGCTCTCGTCGAGCAGGCCGCTGCACGAGATGTCGACGGTGAGTGTCTGACCGGTCGTGGTCGTGCCGTTCGCAGGGTTCTGCGCGGAGGCGCTGGGGCTCGCGACGACGGCAGTGGCGGCAGCGAGGACGGCGACGAAGGACGGAGTGAAGGAGAGCGACATGGAGTGATCCGGTCGGGCAGCGCGGTTCCGGCGGCCACGCGGGCTCGGCGGCAACGGGGGTGCGACCTCGGCGAGGCGCGCCGCGACATGATGCCGAGCGCACCGGGATTCGGGTGCGAAGCGCGCGCGAAGGTTCAGTCGCGCGCGTGCGTCGGGCGCGCGAACGCGGTGGCGAACAACCACGCCGCGCAGGCTCCGGCCCCCACGAGCAACCACACTTCACCTTCGCGCATGCCACGCAGCAGCATCGGCAAACCCGCGAGCACGAAGAAGATGCGCAGGCCCCACAGGCCGAGGCGCTGACCGGCGGCTGTCATGACGGCCAGGGCTCCGGCGGCGAGCGAAGCGGTCCACAGCCAGCTCGCACTGCCGAGCGCCAGGGGCCGGTCGCCGGCCTGCGCCAACGTCCACAGCGCCAAGAGCCCGAGCAGGACGGCCGCCGCCGCGCCGCCGACGATGGCGACGCGCCACGCGATGGGGCGCTCGCCGAAGGGCACGCGGTCGTTCACGAGGCTTGCCACCGGGGGGTCATCGGCCCCATGGTGGCGCGGTCTTGACGCCCAGCCCCGACGAACCGCCGAACGGCTCCACGCGCGGGCCGAGCGAGCAGCCCGAACGGGCCGACGTGCCCGAATCCGCAGATCGGGCCAATCGGGCCGAATCGGCCGCCCCACGGGGCGCGGCCGTCGAGCGGGCGCTCGCCGAGGAGGTCCGCCGCCGCATCGCCGGCGGCGAAGGCACGCGTACGGAATTCAAACGGTCGTTCTCGACCGCAGAGAAGCTGGCGCGCACGTGTGCAGCGTTCGCGAATGCCGCGGGCGGGCTCCTCCTGATCGGCGTCGAGGACGACGGGAGCGTGTGCGGTGTGGGCGCGGCCGCGGCGCACGGCCAGAACGACATCGCCGATGACGTCGGACGGGCCGCGCGCGAGGAAGCGCACCCGCCCGTCCGTACCCACGCGTTCAGCGTCGAACTCGATGGGCGACGCGTCGTCGCAGTCTTCGTGCCGCGCTCCGACGCGGCGCCGCATCTCGCACCGGCACACGACGGGACGCACAAACCGATGCTGCGCCGCGCCGCCTCGACGCGTGAGACGGACGAGGTGGAACTGCGGCGCCGGCTCGCGGAGCGCGAGGAGCTCGACGCGGACGAAGCGAGCGTGCTCGCCGCACTCGTCGCGGCCACGCGCGCCGGCGCATTCGAACGCACGACGCTCGACGCGGTCGCGTACGCCACGGGCCTCGGCCGCTCGCGCGTGCGGCGCGCACTCCACAAACTCGACCGCGGCGGTTGGTGCCTCGCTCTCGGCGGCGCCGCACCCTCGCGTCTGCACCTCGCGTGGTGAACGCGAGCGTTGCTCCGGGCTCCATCGGCTGCGCACAATCCTCGCCGTGGAGACGATCGAACGACTCGAGTACCTGCCCGCACAGCCGCGCCACCAGACACCGGTGCTGCTGCAACACGGACTGTTCCTGTGCGCGGCGGCGTGGGAGCGCACGGCGCAGGCCTTGAGCGGCGAGTTCGGATGGAACGTGTACGCGTCGAGCCTGCCGGGCCACGGCGGCAGCACGATGCACAAGATCGAACTGTCGTTCTACAACATCGAGGACTACGTGAACCCGCTGGCGCGGCAGGTGCAGCGCTTCACGTCGCCGCCGGTGCTCGTCGCGCACGACGCGGCCGCGCTCTTCACGCAGCGCTTGCTCGAGAAGCGCGAGCACGGGTCGCACGAGATCGCGGGCCTCGCGGCGCTCGCACTCGTCGCGCCGATGCCGGCGGACGGTCCGGGTGCGTGGCTCGCGCGCTATCGCAAGCGCCACTCGCTGCACACGATGGCCAAGCGGCCCGCGGCGAATCCGGAGCGCTTCTTCGACAGCGA
>JBIKNC010000270.1:0-5774 GCA_044358925.1 Planctomycetota bacterium
GTTCGAGTCCGACGCGCGTGAACAGCGCCTCGAGTTCCGCGCGTTCGTGTTTGCGCCCCGTGGCGAGGCGCAGCAGGTAGCCGAGGTTCTCGAGCCCGCTGAAGCGCGGATACAGATGCACCTGATCCGGCACGAACGCGACCTTGCTGCGCGCGGCCTCGGGCGCCTGGTGCACGTCGCGCCCGTCGACGAGCGCCGCGCCGCCGTCCGGTCGTTGGAAGCCCAGGAACAGGTGGATCGTCGTCGTCTTGCCCGCGCCGTTCGCGCCGAGCAGCGCGAAGACCTCGCCCGCGCCGATCGACAGATCGAGCCCGACCAGAGCCACGACGTCGCCGTAGACCTTGCGCAGGCCGCGCGCCTCGAGCATCGCCGTGGCACTCACTCGTGACCTTGCCCGAATTGACCGCTCACTCGGTGTACGACAGGCACTTCTCGGTCGCGCGGTAGCCGCCCGTCGGGACCGGCTCGAACATCGTGCAGCGCATCATCTCGCCGCCGTAGACGTGCAGCGTGACCGCCGTCTCGCTCTCCTCGTTCGCGATCACGTGGTACTCGTACGGCGGGATGAGCGCACCCGCCTCGCCCACGCCCGCGCGGATCGTGCCGACGTGTTCGAAGTCGAAGATCCGTTCCTCGCTGCACAGGTTCGCGGTGCGGTTGTAGTTGTCGACGCGGATCGTGCCCTGGAAGACACACTCGACGCACCAACTGCCCGCGTGGTCGTGCAGCGCCGTGCGCTGCGCCGGACTCCAGATCATCAGCACCGCGCTGTAGCGCCCGGCCGGGTCCTTGTGCACGAGGCGCCGCGCGTACCGGTCCGGACAGGGCCGCAGCATGTCCGGCGTCAGGAGCTGCCCGGCGCGCTCCGCACCCCATTCGAGCGCCTCCTTGACCTGGCGGCAGCGTGTGCCGTCGTTCGGGGCGACGACCGCCGCGTCGAGGCGCGCGACGAGTTCCGAGAAGGAGCTGGGCTTGGAACCGGAGGGGGAGGCGGACATGGCGCTCGCGGAGGAGGAAGCTGCGAGTCGGGCCGAGGGTACCAAAGGCCCGCGCCCGGGTGGGCGCGCCTGGTACCTTCGGCGCTCGCGGGGCCCTTAGCTCAGTCGGTGAGAGCAGGCGACTCATAATCGCTGGGTCGTAGGTTCGAGTCCTACAGGGCCCACCAATCCGCGTCCGCGCGCGAGGCGCACGCGACGGACGCGCAGCACGAGAACCTCGTGTAGGCGCACATAGCGATGGTGATGCGCGCCGAATGTGCGCGCGGCGTCCCAGCTTCGAACTCGCGCGTCGACCTCACTCGCTTCGTCGGCGCGGGACCGCCGCGCCGCCTCAGTGCAGCACGAGTTCCGCTCGCACGCCGATCACGAGCGCGTCGTCGGTCGTGCCGTCGGCGCCCGGGTTGACGACGTACTGCACGTCGGGGACGAGTTGGAGCCAGGCGCAGCGGAACGTGCGCCAATAGAGCTCGAAGACGAGTTCGTGTTCGTCGGCGAAGCCGGCCTCGTCGGAGACGTGCACGAGGCTCGCGCCCAGGCCGAGTGAGTCGTCGCGACCGGCGAGGAACTCGCTCCACACGAGGCCCGCGCCCGCATGGAATGCGATCTCGCTGACGGCTTCGTCGGCCTCGCCCAACATCAACCAACCGGCCAGGTTGCCGGTCGGCAGCGGGTTCGGCAGGCTCTGGTCGACGGTCGCGAACGTTCCGCGTGTGTGGTCCTCGACGCCGCCCGCGAAGCGCGCGAACTCGCCGTTGTGTTCCCACACACCGACGACGGCGCGGCCGGGGCGGTTGGAGTCCGCGCCCCAGCGCGCTTCGACTTCGCCGACGAGGAACAGGTCGGTCGGGCTGCCGAAGAAGCTCGACCAGGCCAGCTCGCCGGTGCGCACGCCCTCGGCGCCCGCGCCGTCGAACAGGCCGAGGCGCAGCGCGAAGCCTGCGTCGGCGCGGTATTCGAGCAGGCCGCCGATGGCCGGGTCCGGAAACGTGGGCAGCACGAACGTCGTCGGGCTGAAGCCCATCGACGAGTTGAGGAAGCCGCCGGCGTTCTCGCTGAACGCGAACTCGCTGTTGCCGTCGATCTTTCCGACCTTCGTGCGCAGGCTCTCGCCGAGGAGCCACTGCTCCCACCAGACCTCGGCCACGATCGCGTCGGGCGCGGCCTCGATGTTCGAGACGCCTTGCAGGTCGCCGACGAGTTCGCCGACGCCGGAGCCACCCGTCGCGTAGGCGTCGACGAAGAACGTGGAGCCGCCGAGGCCGAACAGCTGTTCGCCGTCGAGGCCGACCGCGAGATCGAGGAAGCGCGACTGCCGCACGCCGTCGTCGATGCCGCCGCTGTTGTGGAAGAGGTCGTGCACGTGCACGAGGTCCACGGTCGCGCCGCGCGCTTCGAGCCAGGCGTGGCTGTCCGTGAACGCGGCCAGCAGCGCGTCGGATGCGCACCAGTCGACCTCATCCGCTGCTTCCTGGCCGAGCGTCGCGAAGCCCGCCGGTTCGGGACGACCGAGGAGCGGCACGCCGGCGACCAGCTGCGGCAACGGCGGCAGCGCGGCGTGCAGCGCGGCATGCGACGGGCGGTGGAGTCCCGGGGGAGCCGGGTTCTGGAAGCGGTCCTGACCGGGTGCGAGCACGGCGACACAGGTGAGCAAGGCGATCATGGGGGCATCTTTCGGGCGTTCAGGGTTTGCGCTGGAGCGGCAGCGGCGTCGCGCCGACCCGGAGTACCGGGACGGGGTAGGCTCGGGAATCAGGGAGTACTTGCCATGCAAAAGTCCAACGCATCCAAGACGTTCGTCGCGCTCGCCATCGCCGCCCTCACGAGCGCGTGTTCCGCCATCCACACGGCCCAGCCGTCAGCGCTCGAGCTGCCGCTCGGCGCGCAACTCGTGGCCCTCGAGGAGACCGACGCGGGGCTCGTCGGCACCGTCGTCATGACACGCGGAACGCCGAGCGGCCGCCTCGAAGCCACCGTCGACGGGAAGGTCGTGCCGCTCGAGCTGCTGCCGCAGGCGCACTCGCGGCGACTGCCGTTGCGCGCCCGCTTCGTCGTCGAGCGTTGAGCGTGGGCCTTTGAACTCTGCGGCGACCGGAGCGCGCGGCACGCCGCGCGTGCCGCGCGCCCCGACCGCCGCGTGGGTCAGACCTTGAACTGACCGACCGCCGAGAGGAGGTCGTCGGCGAGCTTCGAGACCTGCACGGCCACCTCGAGCGAGTCGCGCGCGCCGTCCGTCGTGTGACGGGCGGCCGTTGCGACTTCGTCCATGTTGCGCGTGATCTCGTTCGTCGAACCGCTGGCGTGGTCGACGTGGCGCGAGATCTCGCGCGTCGTGGCGCTCTGCTCTTCCACGGCGGCGACGATCGTGGCCTGGAGGCCGTCGATCTCGCGGATGATCTCGCTGATGCGGGTGATGGCCGCCACTGCGCCGCGCGATCCGCCCTGGATGGCTTCGATCTTCGAAGCGATGTCGGTCGTCGCGCGCGCCGTCTCCTTGGCCAGTTCCTTCACCTCGTTGGCCACGACGGCGAAGCCCTTGCCCATGTCGCCCGCGCGCGCCGCCTCGATGGTGGCGTTGAGGGCGAGCAGGTTCGTCTGCTCCGCGATCGCCGTGATGGTCTTCAGGATCTGACCGATCTCTTCGCTCGACGCGTCGAGCGCCACAACCGTCGAGTTGGTCTGCTCGGCCGTGGACACGGCCTGGCGCGCCACCTGCGCGACGGACGAGGCGCTGCGCGCGATCTCCTGGATGGCGGACTCCATGCCGCGCGTGCTCTCGGCCACCGTCGAGATGGAGGCCGACATGTGGTTCGCCGTGCTGGCCACCACACCGACTTGGTCGGCGGTCTGACGCACCTCGGACGACATGCGCTCGCTGACGACGTGCAGCCGCTCGGACGAGGTGGCGAGCGTCTCGGCACCGGAGCGGATGCGTCCGACGCTTCCGCGCAGGTCGCGCACGAACGTGTCGAGCGCGGCGCCCATGCGCGCGATCGCGTCGCCGCCGCCGGCGTCGATCGAGACGGTCAGGTCCCCGCGCGAGGCGCGGTCGACCGCATCGAGCATGCGTGCCACTCGCGCTTCGATGTCCTGTGCGCGGCGCAGCTCGGCCGCGGTGAGTTCCTCGGCGCGGCGCTCGTTGTCGACCTGTTCGGTGACGACTTCGAAGGCGACGAGCGTTCCGATGCGCCGACCCTGCGGGTCGTTCATCGCGCTTGCGGTGACGCGCACGTGCTCCTTGCCGTACGCGCGCAGCTCGGAGTGGGGCAGGTTGCGCGCCTGGGCGAGGAAGTTCTCGTTGCCGGACTCGTGCCGATAGAAGGCTGCGAGCGGGGCGTCGCCCTCGCGCACCGCCGACCACGGCGGGCCGAGGCGCACGAGTGCCGACTCCGCCGCCGAGTTGCGATAGCGCACGACCAGCGACTGGTCCACGAACAGCATCGGCGTGGGGGAGTTCTCCACCATCGCCGCCACGCGCGCGGCCTCGCTCGCGAGTTGCTCGGCGCGCTTCGCGCTCGACTCTGCGGCGCGCATGCTCTCCTCCATGCGCCGGGCCGCGGCGTCGGCGAGTTCTTTCTGCGCGGCGATCTCGCGCGCGTTCGCCTCGAGGCGCTCCATGTTCTCCTCGATGGCGCGCGCCATGCGTCCGATCTCGTCGTTCGAGCGCACCTCCGAGAGGCTGCCGATGTCGCCCGACTCGAGCACGTCGACCGCGTTCGAGAGCGGCGTCACGATGCTGCGCGCGACGTAGCGACCGACGATGCACGCGAGTGCCGCGATCGCGAGGATCGCACCTCCGATCCACCAGGTGGCCGCGGTCGAGCGCGCGTGCGCGGCGCTCACGGCTGCCTGCGCGTCGCCTTCGATGTGCTCGCCCAACGCGCCGTTCGCGACCTCGAGTTCGTCGAAGAGCGCGATCACTCGCGGCAACTCGGCGAATGCCGCATCGCGGTCGCCCGCGGCGACGTGGTGCACAGCGGCGACGCTCACGTCCGCGTAGGCCTCGAGGGCGGGGCGCGTGGCCTCGAGGGCCGCGTGTGCGTCGGCGTCGATCGCGAGTCCTTCGAGTGCGTCGAGGTGGCCGCGGAACTCCTTGGCGAAGCCTTCGACCTCGGCGACGACCGCGGGGATCTCGGCCTCGCTCACCACGAGCGCGCGGTACACGCAGGCCAGGATGCCGTCGTGGTACATGTCGCACAGCGCCATGTGCCGCACGGCCGGGAGCTGGGTGTCGCCGAGGTCGTTCGTGACCGCGGCCAACGTGCGGTTGGCCCACAGCGAGGCACCGCCGACGATGGCGATGCCGACCGCGGCGATGGCGACGAGGACCTGGATCTTGCGAGCGATCGAGAGCTCGGTGAGACGCGACATGGCAAGCGGGGCAAGTGACGGGCGGCGGCCGCTGGGTGGCGGCTGGTCGGGGCGGGGCAGCTCCCACGACGAGCCCTGCTTCGGTCGCCGGGCCGCCGCGACCGAAGCCCCGGCCACCGGATCGACCCCCGATTCCTGGAGTCGGGCGGCCGGCGACCCGGGCGGCTGGCGTTGGCGGGGAGGTCGCGCGACCATCGGGCCGTGGAGTTCCTGCGCACCCTTGCGACCCGTGAGCCGCGCGGCGCGCTCGTGCTGTTGCTCGCGCTGCTCGCGGGGATCCATGGCGCTCCGACGCGCGACGCGCCGGCGCCGCCCGAGCAAGAGACTCCGACCGCGCCCGCCTGCGTCGACCTGACGGCGCAACTCGAGGCCCGGCGCGCCGAGTTCGATCTGCCCGGCGTCGCGGCC
>JBIKNC010000061.1:0-19925 GCA_044358925.1 Planctomycetota bacterium
AGCACACCCGCCTCGAACTCCGCGCTGTCGACGCCGCGTTCGAGCGCGAGCAGCTCGTCGAGGATCGCGCGCGCTTCGTTCGCTTGCCCGCGTTCGAGTGCGCTCATCGCGAGCTGCCGCAGGTAGTCGGGCGCCCCGTCCGGATCGAGCGCCATCTGCTGCCGCAGCGTGCGCTCGTAGCGGTAGTAGTCGTTGCACTGGAGGAAGATGCGCGCCTTCTCCTCGAGCGCTGCGAGTTCACTCGCGCCCTTCTTCGCGAGGTGCAACTCGAGCACCTCCGTCGCCGACACGGGGTCCGCGACGCGGCTGTAGAGCTGCACCAAGAGCCCCGCGTCGCGATCGTCCGCCTCGCCGCGTGCCAGCTTGGTCTCGAGGTCGATCGCGATGTCCGCGAGCACACCGAGGCGCGACGCGACCGACATGAGGCGCTCCTCGACGTAGCGCCGCCGACCCGGCGCTTCGATGCGCCGCCACAGTGCGTCCCACAGCGCGAGCGCGTCCTCGTCGCGGTCGACTTCCGACAGCATCCACGCGAGACGCATGTCGAGGTCCTCGGCGGCGCCGGCCTCGCCGCGCGCGGCCTTCACACCTTCGAGCACGACCACCGCACGTTCGAGTGCGCCGAGTTCCTCGAAGGCCTCCGCGAGTGCGAGCCGCTCCGGCGCATCCGCGGGCGCCGCGGCGTGCAGCCGTTCGAGTTGCAGGAGCGCGTCCGGCAGTCGCCCGCGCGAACGGTGGATCGAACAGGCCAGCAACATGGCTCCGTACGGATCGCGACCGCGTTCCACGCAGCGCTCGCACGCGACGAGCGCCAGGTCGTCGAGCCCGAGGCCGTTCAACGCGTCGGCCGCCGACAGGAGGTAGATCGCGAACGCGTCGCCCGCGAGGTAGTCGCTCCACACCGCGCGCGCATCGTCGGCGCGGCCCTTCTCGAGCAGGAAGCGCGACAGGCCTTCGCGCCACACGATCGACGCCGGCAGCGCGGCGACGAGGCGGCGGTACTCGGTCTCGAGCAAGTCCTCGCGCCCCCACTCGCGGCACAGGTCCAAGAGACGCCGGCGCACTTCGTCGGGAACGTCCGCACCGCTCTCCTCGGCGGCGCGGAACCACGCGTGGGCGTCCTCGAAGCGCCCCGTCTCGCGCAGCAGCTCGATCCAGACCTCGGTCGCTTCGTTCGTGCGTTCGGTGTCCGCGGCGAGGCGTTCGACGAGCGCGTCGAGCGTCTTGTCGAGTCGGTGCGCCTCGACGAGCAGTCCCCAGGCGTAGCGTCGATCGCGCGCCGGGCCGGCGGTCTTCACGCAGACGTCCGCGTGCTGTTGCGCACGCGGCGCATCGCCGGCGGACAGCGCCCACTCGGCGAGGCGCAGCTCGCGCCGGAAGGCCTCGGCCGCGTCGCTCGCCGCGCCGACCTGGAACAGCTCGAGCGCCTCCGCGAAGCGCCCGTCGAGCGCCAGCACGATCGCCGCGCGGTTCTTCTCGTCCTCGTCGCGTGCGGCTTCCTTGCCGAAGGTGACGAGCGCCGCTGCCGCATCGGCTTGCTCGGAGTCGTCGTTCGCGTCCTGCCCGAGCGCGAGCATCGCGAGGCGCAGCCGCAAGCGCGCCTCGAGGTCCGCACTCGGTGCGGCGGCGAGCGCCGCTTCGTACGCCGCACGTGCGTCAGCGGTCTCGTCGAGTGCGTCGTGCAAACACCCGAGCTCCCACCACGTCGTCGCGTTCGGCACGAGTTCGGTGAGTTCTTCGAGCGCGCGCCGCGCCGCGACGAGGTCGCCGAAGCGCCACTGCACGTGCGCTCGCAGCCACATGGCCGAACCGAGGCGCAGGAGCGCCGCCGGGTCCTCGGAATCCTCCGCGGCGAGTTCGATGTCGACGAGGTGGTCGACGAGCGGCGTCACGTCGGCCCATTCGACGATCGCCAACCGGTACAGCTCTTCGTGCGCGGAGGTGTCGAAGCCGCGCGTGAGAGCGCGTTGGAGTTCGCTCGCGACGGCGGAGGGCAGATCCTGCGGCACACAGGCCGCGGGCGACGCGAGAAGGACGAAGGTCGTGACGAACGACGCGATCATGACGAATACCCGGCGCGGTTCGTGGGCAGGCGACGCAGCAGCACGTCGACGAGGAAGACGAGGAGTGCGATGAGTGCGAAGAGCGGCGCGAGGCGCAGGCTCGCGCGTGCGACGACGCGCGTCGCAGCGGGCGCTTCGCCGCCCGGTGCCAATTCGCGACCGCCCGTAGCCGCCGCGATGCGCTCGAACGGCAGTGCGGTCGTGTGGTCGACGTCGCGCTCGGGCCTCAGCCGCGGCGCGAGGGCCGCGCGTTCGACGAGGTCGATCGCGCCGCTCGGCGCGCGCTGACCGAACTCGAGGACCAGCGCGGCGTCGTCCGCGACGAAGCGCAGCTCGTGGCGGTCGCGCGCGACGCGCACGAACTCGCCGGCGCCGCGCGGCGAGTTCACGAGCATGGGTGCGTGCTCCGTCGGGAAACGCTCCGTCGCGACGACCACGACCTCGTGACCGTTGCGGCGCGCCTCGAAGCGGAACACTCCGGAGTCCGGTGACGCGCAGCGCGCGAGGAACCGGCCGAGGAAGCGGCCGTAGCCCGGCCAACTCGCGAACGACACGGTGCCGGCGCCGAGCGGCTCGCTCGTGAACGCGCCGGTGCGGCCCGCGCCGAACATCCACGACGACACGAGCGGCTGGCCGGTTTCGGCGATCGACAGCACGACCTCGGCGCCGTCCTTCAACTCGCTCTCGACGTAGCCCTGCACGGTGGGCAGTTGCTCTTCGCGCTCACCGCCCCACCACTGCGCGCCGCCGTGGCCTTCGAGTGCGTACTCACCGGTGCGGTACGCGGGCAACTGCGCACTCGTCGGCTGTTTGAGCAGCACCTCGGGCAGGTTGAAGCGATTGGGCACCGAGTAGAAGCGCCCTTTGCCCCAGTTCGCGATGTCGACGAGGAACTCGCTGTGCAGGTTGCCGCCGACGAGCACGGTCGAGACCGTGATGGCCTTCTCCGCCATCTGCCGCAGCAGCGGTTCGAACGCGCCGCGTTCGACGCCGCCGTCCGTCAGCACGAGGACGTGTTTGTAGCGCGTGTCGACGTTCTGCAGTCCGTAGAACGCTTCCTCGATGGCCGGCATGATCACCGTGCCGCCGCCCGCGTCGAGGCGATTGAGTGCGCGCTCGAGTTCGATGTGGTTCGACGCCGGTTGGATCGGCGCGGCCCAACGCTTCGCACCGTAGAACTCGACGATGCCGACCTTGTCGTGCGGCAGGAGGCGCGCGATCGCGAGGCGCGCGACTTCCTTCGCGAGTTGGACGCGCTCGCCGCCCATCGAGCCCGACGTGTCGATGATCACGACGAGCGTCGTCGACGGGTCGCGTTTCTCCTCGCGCTGCACGAAGTCGATCGGCAGCAGTTCTTCGAGCGGCGTGTCCGCGTAACCACCGGGGCCGAAAGCGGCCGAGCCGCCGGCCATCACGAGACCGGTGCCGCGCGCGCGCACGGCGTTCGCCACGAGGTCCAAGGCTCCGGCGGGCAGACGATCGGCGGGAGCGTCGTCGACGAGCACCAGCGGTGCGCTCTCGAGGCGCTCGGCGAACTCGGCCAGTGATTCACCGAGCGCTTGGTCGGAAGCGTCGCCGCCCGTGCCCGTGCTCGCGAACGGCCGGACCGCGAAGCCCGGCCCGAGCAGCGTCGCGAGTGCATCCGCACCGCCGATCTGGCGCGTGCCGACGTACAGCACCGGCAGCGGCGGTTGCAGC
Organism: Planctomycetota bacterium; assembly: GCA_044358925.1. Taxonomy (GTDB): domain Bacteria; phylum Planctomycetota; class UBA1135; order UBA1135; genus Rohdeia. Next base: position 3,762 of record JBIKNC010000061.1, read on the forward strand.
GCGAGCAGCGCGCGCGTCGCCGCGCCGCCGGCCATTGCTTCGACTTGCAGTGCGGCCGCGACCGGCACCTCGAACTCGAGGATGGCGTCGAAGCGCGTGCCGTCGCGTGTGGCGGCGGCGCTCGCGAGGAGCTCACCACCGGCGCGCAGCACGACCTCGTCGGGCGCGCCGAAACCGTGCACACGCACACGACCCGTGTGGCCCGCGCGCAGCGTGCCGAGCGGCGTGATCGCGATCGGCCGAGCGCCGAAGTCGAGCGTGTCGAGGCCGCGGTACGACACCGCGAGGCCGCGTTCGATCAGCGCCTGTGCGGCGCGTCCGTGTTCGTCGCTGCGGGTCGTGCCGTCGCTCGCGATCGCGACCGCGCCGCGCACGCCCGTCGGCACGAGGGCACCCGCACACTCGAGTGCGGCAGCGAAGTCGCCGGCCGCTCCGAGTTCGAAGGCCGCGTCGAACGGGAGCCGCGCCTCTTCGGTGAGCGCCGCGTCCGAGCCGAAGCGCACGAGCAGCCGCGTGTCGAAGTCGGCGCCGGCCGCAGCGAGCGTCGCGAGTGTGTCGTCGCCGCTCGCACTCTCGCTCGCGTCGACGACGGCCACGAAGACACGCCGCTCGTCGGAACGGGTGACGACGGGCCGCGCGAGTGCAAGCACGACACACACGAGGGCCGTCGCTCGCAGCACGAACGCGCGCCGCGAACGAGTGCCCGTGCGCGGCCAACGAGCGAGCACGAACACGGCCGGGAGCAGCCACAGGTACAGGGGCGTGAGGAACGAGATGCCCATGGAACCGTCAGGCGATGCGCTCCGAACGCACGAGCCACCACTCGACGACGAAGAGCGCCGCGAGCACGAGGAGGACGAAGTTCGAAAGATCGAAGGCCGTGGTCGGCGCCGAGCGGGCGCTGCGTGCGGCGCCGAGGTCGTCGCGTGCACTGACGGCTGCCGGTCCGGCCGAGACGAGGGCTGCCGAACGCACGAGCGGGTCACCGCTGCGGTCGTCGACGCGTTCGAACACACCGGCGTGCGGCGGAGTGAACGCACCGGCGAGCGGATCGAGCACCACCTCACCGCCGCGTTCGCGGTACGTCGCGACGACGCCCGCGAGTGCTTCGCCGGCGCGCGGAGCGAACTGTGTTTCCGGGCGCCCGGCGAGCCACTCGAGCACACGCGCGACGAAGAGCGGGAACTCGGCGCTCGCGACGAAGGCGGCGTCGCTCTCGAACAACTCGCGCCACACGACGAGGCCGCGGCGTGTGGCGCTGCTCTCGACGAACTCGACCGGGCCTCCGGCCAGCGCCGCGACGGCGCCGAGGTCGATCGTGTCGAGGCCCAGGTCGCCGAGTGCTTGGAACAGGAGCCCGCGTGCGTCGGCGGCGCCGGTGTGCACGAGTTCGATCGCGGGCCCGGTGAGCGCGGCACCGACTTCCAGTGCGGGCAGCGCGCTCGCGAGCGGGTCGCCGACCGAACACACCGCGACTTCCGCGTCGGTGACGGTGAGTTCGACGTCGGGGTGGCTGGCGAGCACGAGCGCCAGCGCTTCCGGCAGGCCGGAGCCGACGGCCACACGCAGCGGCGCGAGATCCGGGAGGACGAGGGCGGCGCTCTTCGCGGTGGCGAGGACGTTCGCGCCCGTGAGGCTCGCTTCGAACAGCGCGCCGTCGGCGAGCACACTCTCGAACACGGCGCGCGCTGCGCCGTTGCCCAGGGCCTCGACGCGTGTCGGTGCGAGCGACTCGCGTGTTCCGGCGCGCACGCGCGCGGCGTCGATCGCGAGCAGGGCCGGCGCGTTCGCGACGTCGACCCACACGTCGACGCGGCCGCGCACGACGGCGCTGCGCGCGGCCGTGATGGCGCCGATCGCGGCGCTCGCCACGGGTGCCGCGGCGCCCTGCGGCGCCACGCGTTCGACGCGCGTGCCGCCAAGACGCTGGACGACTTCGGCGCGTACGGGCGCCGCGCCGAACACGTGCGCCTCGATCGGCAGTGCACCTTCGCGCGACACACCGAACGTCAGGAGTGCACGTTCGATACTGGGCGCGCCCGAGCCGGGCGCGAGGAGTGCGAGGCGTCGTTCGAGAAGAAGTTCGTCCTCACCGGGCGCGAGCAGCGTCTCGAGGCGCTCGCCGCACGCGACCACACGGCGCTCGTCGCGTTCCGCGCGGGCGACCTCGGCCGCGAGTGCACGTACGGTCTCGTCGAAGCGCTCGCCCGCCGCCATGGGCGCCGAGAGATCGAGCAGGAACAGGTGCTGCGCTCCGTCGCTGCGATTCGCACGCGGGCCGGCGACCGAGATCCACGCGAAGAGTGCGAGCGCGAGCAGCAGCGCGTACACGAGCGGATGGCGGAAGCGCTCGACGAGCGTGCGCGCGCGCGCCTCCTCGAGAGCCTGGCGCCAGAACATCGTCGTCGCGACGACGACTTCGCGGTGCCGCACGCGCAGACGTTGCAGCGCGAACAACACGCCCGCGAGGGCGAGCGCGCCGAGCCAGAAGGCCGGTGCCGAGAGCGTCGTGAAGTTCATGTGCGGTACGCGCCGCCCTCGAACACGGCCGCGAGTTGCGGCACGATCGGTTGATCCGCGTCGATGCGCACGAGGCCCGCCGCGCGCGCGCGTGCCGTGTCGACGAGGTCGGTCTGGAAGCGTTCGTACGCGGCGCGGTAGCGCGCGAGCACCGCCTGCGTCACCGACACGTCGATCGTCGGTCCGCCTTCGGCGTCGACGAGGCGCAGGTCACCCGCGAGATCCGGCTGAGCGTCGCTCGCACGGTGCACCTGGACGAACAGGAGCCGGTGCCGCACGTGGCGCAGCCCCTCGCGCAGCGCTTCGATACCGCGCGGATCGAAGAAGTCCGACACGATCACACACAGTCCGCGGCGCACGCGCAGCGCGCCGAAGCGTCGCAGGCTCGTGGCGAGGTCCGTCGCGCCGCCGATCTCGATCGCCGCCATCGCTCGCGCGAGGCCGAAGACCTTGCCCTTGCCCGCCGTCGGCGGACGCGCGACCGCGAGATCGTCGGAGAACGGATACACACCGACCGTGTCGTGTTGACCGAGTGCGATCGCGCCGAGCGCGAGTGCGCTGCGCAGCGCCGCACGCCCGCGCGCCGCGTCGGTGGCGAAGAGGCTCTTCGACACGTCGACGACGAGGTGGACGGGCAGGTCTTCGAGCTCTTCGAAGAGGCGCACGAACACACGCCCCATGCGGCGATAGACGTTCCAGTCGATCGCACGCAGGTCGTCGCCCGGCGTGTACGGACGGTAGTCCTTGAACTCGAGACCGCTGCCGAGAGCGTTCGAGACCTGGTCCGCGAAACGACCGCCGCGCGGCACGCGCCGCGCGACGAGTCGCAAGTGCGCGAGCGACTCGACGAACGCCGGGTCGAGCAGCTCCGCGGGATCGGCGAGCCCATTCGCCATCAGACAGTGCCCCGAGCAGAGTGGATGGGGCCTGCAGCGGCGTGAACACCGGGCAGCGGGACCGCGGCGAGCACGGCCTTCACGACGTGGTCGGGGGTGACGCCTTCCGACGAGCCGCGGAAGTTGACGAGCACGCGGTGACGCAACGCGTCGTTCGCGACCGCGCGCACGTCTTCGACGGCGACGGCGAAACGCCCCGCGAGGAGCGCGCGCACCTTCGCGCCGAGCAGCAGCGCCTGCGCACCGCGCGGACTCGAACCGAGTGCGACGTTGTCGTTCACCAGCTTCGGCGCGTACTCGCTGCCCGGCTGCGTCGCCATGACGAGGCGCACGGCGTGGCTCTGCGCGAGTTCCGGCACGGGCACCGCGCGCACGATGCGGCGCATCTGCGAGATCTGCTCACCGCTCGACACGGGGCGCACGTCGGCGGCGTTGCTGCTGGTCGTCAGATCGAGGATGCGGTGGTACTCGCTCTCCTTCGGGTAGCCGACGATCAGCTTGAACAGGAATCGGTCGAGCTGCGCCTCGGGCAACGGGTACGTGCCCTCCTGTTCGACCGGGTTCTGCGTCGCCATCACGCAGTACGGCTCCGCGAGCCGGATCGTGCGCGTGCCGACCGTGATCTGACGCTCCTGCATCGCTTCGAGCAGCGCGCTCTGCGTCTTCGGCGTCGCGCGGTTGATCTCGTCGGCCAGCACGAGGTTCGCGACGAGCGGTCCTTCGCGGAACTCGAGTTCGTGGCCGCCTCCTTCGCGCTCGACGAGCATCGTCGTGCCCTGGATGTCCGCCGGCATCATGTCGGGCGTGAACTGGATGCGCGAGAAGCGCAACGAGAGCGCCGAACCGAGCGTGCGCACGAGCAGCGTCTTGCCGAGGCCCGGCACACCTTCGAGCAACACGTGCCCGCCGGCGAGCAGCGCGGTGAGCACACCTTCGACGACGGCCGTCTGCCCGACGAGCGCCTTGCCGACCTCCTTCTCGATCGTGCGGAAGGTGCTCTGGAACTGTGCGGCGGCCTCGCGGGCCGACTGTGCGGTGGTGAGATCGGTCATGGGAACGTGTGAGCGCCGCGAATCGTGCGGCGCTCCTCGAATGCAACTTCCTTTGGTGGACGGCGTCTCGTGAGTTCGTTCAAGGAGTCGGCTGCGAACGCAGCGCGTCGAAGTAAGCACGCACGGCGTCGCTGGCGAAACGCGACGGCCGCGGCGACGGCAACGTGCCGAGCGGCACGACCGACGGCGTGTGTTCGACGGCGTTCGTGAGTTCGGCGTCCTCGGCGCGCGGTTCGACGCGCTCCTGCGTGATCTTCGTCTTGCCCTTGTTCGGCTGGCCCTTCACGCGGTCGGGCACCGGCACACCGAGCACCAGCGACGCGGTGCCGCGCGACTTCTTCTGATCGCTCGGTCCGCCGCGTCCGTTGGCGTCCGGGCTCGGACGATTGCCGAAGGCGATCGACAGGTCGCGACTGACCGGCGGTCGCCGATCGCGCAGGTTCGGCTGCATGCCGCCGCGCGCCTTCTGCTCCTCCGCGTCGTCTTCGAAATCGCGGTCGTCCTCGACCTCTTGATCGTCGGGTGTGTCGACCTGGTCCTTGCTCGACCACGGCGTCGCGACGGAGTTCTTGTTGGAGCCGCGCCCCGAACCCTTGCCCGCCGTGGAACCCGAGTCCTCTTCGGCCTGCTTCTTCGGCTGCTCCTCGTCCTCGCGCGCCGGCGTCTCCTTCTGTGCCTTGGGCGGCTCCTTCGTCTTCGCTTCGCCGTCCGACTTCTGTTCCTGGTTCGACGGCGAGCCCTTGGCCTGGCCGGCGCCGCTCGAGGCCTGCGCGTCGCTCGACGTGCCTTCGCGCGTCTCGCCGCGTGTCTTCTTCACGGCGTCGGGCACGTCGGTCGCGCGCGCGTCGGAGCGCTGCGCGGGCTGCGGCTTGCGTTGTTCCGACGGACGCGTCGACGTCGCTTCGGGCACGAGCGGCTCGGCCTCAGCGGTGTGCGGCGAACGCTCGCTCGCGAGGCCCGCGACGACCTCGCTGCCGGAAGCGCCGTCCTTCGGCACGTCGACGATCTTCCGCTCGGGGATTTGCACGTGGGCACCGACCAGCGCGAGCAGGACGGCACCCGCGAGCACGAGCGCACCGCGCACGCGCGGGCGCAGCTCGAGTTCGACGGTCGGCAGCACGGCGGCGCGCGCACGCGACGCAGCAGCGCGCGCGTCTTCGATCGCGGCCTCTTCGAAGCCGCTGCGCTGCGTCGCGCCGAGAAATTCGTGCGCTGCGGTCAGGCGATCGGCGAGGCCGAGGTGCTGGTCGAGAACGCCGAGCGCCTCCTCCGCACGTGTGCGCCGCGCGCGTTCGCGTGCGCGCACGACGAGCAGCCACGGCACCACAGCGGCGAGTGCGAAGAGCAGGATCGCGATCACCACACCGAGGCGGAAGCCGTCTTCCGTCCGCTCGAGTGCGGCTCCTCCGGCCACGGCGCGCGCGACCTGCACCATCAACCACACACCCGGCACGACCAGCACGAGCGGCAGCGCGCGCGTGAACTCGCGCGAGACGCTCGAAACGGCGCGCCGTTCGGCGAGGTCGCGTTCCGTGCGCTGCGCGAGCGCTGCGAGCTCGTCCGCGAGCGGCGCGTTGCTTTCGTGGGTCTCGTTCACGACGTTCACAGTTCGTCCTCGTCGTTCACGGCGCGCGCCCGCGCGGCCTGCAGCACTTCACCGGTCGAACGATCGACGACGTACGCGACGACGGCGAGTTGGCGCGCGTCCATGCGCACGCCGACCGACGGCACCGACTCCGCGCCGGCTGCGACCGCGGCGTCGAGGAAGGCGCGGTTCTCCGCTTCGAGGTCGGCGAGAGCGACGTCGAACGCGTAGGTCAGCTCGTCCGCGCCCGTGTTCCACTTCAAGCCGTTCACGGAGTCGACCAGGTTCGCGCGCACGACGTTGCGGTGCACGACGACGGTGCTCTCGCCGGGGAACAGCACGCCGTTCTCGACCAGCAGCACACACAGCGCCAGTTCGGGATCCGCCGGGCCCTCGGCCCGCGCCGTGCCGACGATGCGACCGTTCTCGATGCGCGCTTCGACGGTCACCTCGTGATCGACGAACTGCGCGAGTTCCTCGATCACGACGCGGCGTGCCCCGTTGTAGAGCGCTTCGCTGTCGCGCTGGCGACCGTCGGCTCGTGCGAACGCCGTACCGCCGACGACGAACACGATGTTGCCCTCCACCGAGCGCACGACGGCCGCGTGGCGCGCCGCGTCGTTGCACAGCGGCGAGAGCTTCGGCAGCGGCACGTGGTACGTCAGCACGATCGCGAACGCGTCGTCGAAGTGGCTGTCCAGTCCTTCGAACGCGAGCGAACCGCCGAGCGTGGCGCGCGGATCGAGGTGCGCTCCTGCGAAGTACTCCACGAGCACACGCCGGTTCGGCAGCACGCCCGTGTCGGGTTCGTACTTCGTCGCGGCGCCGAAGCCGAAGACCTTGCCCGCGATCATGCGGTCGACGGTCTCGACCGACAGGCCCTGGCTCTCGCCGAGCGCGCGTGCGACGCGATCGAGGCCTTCGAGCGCCTGCGGTCCGCTCTCGGGGCGAATCACCGCCTGCACGTAGCGCGACTGCGCGCGCGTCAACTTGCCCTGGTCCTCGTAGATGCGACCGAGGTACAGGTTGACCATGCCGTCGTCGGGTTGACCGAAGGCAGCGGCGAGCAGATGGCGCCACGCGCGCTCCTGTTCGCCGCCTTCGTAGAGCATCTGGCCGAGGCGCGAACGCACCTGCGGCTGCGACTCCGGATAACGATCCTTGCGACCGCTCGCGAGGCCCTTCTCGCCGAGCAGCACGGCCGCTTCGACCTGACCCTCCGCTTGGAGTTCCTTCACGAGGTCCAGCGCCGCGGAACAACGCAGGTCCTCGTCCTTCGTCTTCACGAACCAGTCGAGCGCGCGCGACAGTTCGTCGCCTTCCGCGAAGGCCGAGAGGCGCTGATCGACGAGCAGCCGCGCCGCTTCTTCGGCGAGGCGCGCTTCCGGATGAGCCACGAGGAAGGCTTCGGTCGCGTCGGCGTCGTCGGCCGCACGCGCGACGAAGAACGCGCGGTCCTCGGTCGGGAACGGCTGGTCCTTGGTGCGCTGGATGCGCATGAAGCGGTTCGTGCGGTCGACTTCGACGCGGAAGCTCGACAGGAAGCCCGAGCCCAAGAGTCCGATCGCTCCGTCGGGATGCACGAGCGTCGACGGCTCGGGCCGCGGCGCCAGCAACGCGGCGACGTCGATCGAACCGATGCGCAGGAACTCTAGGTCGCCGGCCGGTGCACCGAGTTCGTCGCACAGGAACTCGTCGACGAGCGTGTCGTGGCGCACGGTGCCGAGCGCGAGCACGCCGGTGCGCTCGCCGGGCAGACGCGCCGGCAACCAGACCATGTCGTTGTCGAGCGAGATCGGCACGTCGAAGTCGCGCTCGCTCGTCCCGCCGGCGCGCGGACTCGCCGCACCGATCGCTCGCGGCGGATCGATGCGGATCACACCCGCGGCGAGGTCGAACGTCACGAGGTGCTGCGCGAGCAGATGCGCGCCGATCGCGCCGACGATCGCGTTCTCGCCGATCTCGTGGCTGTGGTACTTCGTGAAGTCTTCGAAGGCTTTCTCGTCGCCGTGCGCGCGGCCGACGGTTGTCAGTTCGAAGTCGGGGAACAGGATGCGCACCTCGCGCGGCGGCGTCGTGCCTTCGACGTCGAGGCCCTGACCGCCCGCGGCGCGGTTGTGCAGTTCGAGTCCGATCGGACGCTCGAAGTCGACGAACAGGTTGGCCGGGATGCGGCGCACGCTCGTCGCGAGGTCACACGCGACCACGAGTCGGCCGCCGACCTGTTTGACCGACATGCGCCCCGCCTGTGCGCGACGCGCGACATCGGCCGGACCGCTATCGGCGAGCGGTGCGTCGTCCTGCGCGAAGGCGGGCGTCGTCGCCGCGCTCGCGACAGCGACCAGGGCCACGAGCGCTGCGAGAAAGCGAAGGAGACGCGAAGACATACGAGTTGGCGAAGGTGCGGCGAGTGACGCGCCGCTGCTCGGCGAACGCGGACGGGACACGCGAGAGGCGAAGGATCAGCGGCGCGGTGACCCGCGCATCGGGCCGAAAGCCCACGTCGTGTGCTCGAGGCGCACGTCGAGTCGTTTCGATCGGTGTTCTTGCGGCACGCTCACGGCGACCGGCACGAATCCGCTGCCTCATCAACTCCCGGCGAAGATGCCCGACGCGACTTCGACGCCGGTGTCGGGCTCGACGATCACGAAGCGCGGCGACGCGCCGCGCGGAGACCAACCGGAGTACTCCTCGCCGGCGCGACCGCGATACCAGACCTCGTCCGGTGTGAAGGTGAACGTGCCCGCGACTTCGTTGCTCGTGAACTCGGCCGTGAGCGGCCCACCCCATTCGGGGGCGACCGTCGCATCGGCCGCGACTTCGATCGGCGCCATGCGGCCGTTCGAGATCGTCACACGCTGATCGCCGAGTGCGAGCACGGCGTGCTCGAGCGAGTACGAACCGACGGGCACCTTCACACCGCCTGCCGCATCGGCCGGCGCGCGAGCGAGATCGAGGTAGACGTCGTCGTCGCACGCGACCTGCAACGTGGTGAGCTTCGCGCGCGTCTCGAACTTCGAGACGAGGTCGAGAGTGCCGGTCGGGCCCGTGAACGGCCGCAGCACGAGCGCGAGGCCGTCGAGCTCTGCCGTGAACAGCGCGCCGTCGTCGAGCATCACGACGCGCGACATCGGCAGCGCGACGCGTCCGCGACCGACGACGAGGGCGTCTTCGCCCGGCTCGCCGTACACACCGTCGAGGTCCTGGTCGACGAGGACGATCTTCGTCTCGCCGACGTTGCCGACGAGCGCTCCCGACGTCGAGTACTCGAAGCCGCGCTGCCCCATGCGAACGCGCGCGGCGTAGTGGACGGGCGTTCCGTCGGCAGCGGTTCCGCGCAGCGTCACGTTGACGGACGTGCCGACGGGCGGCGGTTCGATCTTCGCCTTGAACGAACCGTCGCCGAGCACGTCGACCAGCAGGTTGCGACCGTCGAGCCGCGCGGCGAAACGCTCACCACCTCTGTGTGGGATCGGGAAGCCGTCGCCCACGGGCGCGAAGACCTCGCCGGGCAGCTCGAACTCGAAGCGGCGGAAGCCGCGGTACTCGAGCGGCACGCGCAGTTCGGACGTCTCGGCGACGCGCGCCGAGATCTGGGCGCCTTCTTGGGCTCCGTTCCGAAGCGCGGCCAGGCCGTCGTCCCCCACCGACATCTCGCCGCCCGGCGGGCAGGCGATGGCGACGAGGAGAGCAGCGAGGTGGAACATGGAGAGCGGAGGGTGAAGTCGGCCCCCGAAGACTACGGCCGCGCTCGTCTTCCGGGGTGTTTCTGCGCTGCATCGCGTGCCGCCCGTTTCAGGGGCGAGGCGCGGACTCGCGGCGAGCGACGAGACGCGTGTCCGGTAGCAGCCCGGCAGCCTCCGGCAACTCCACGAGGTGCGCGAAGCCGTACTCGGGTCGCGCAGGGTCGTGCCACAGCCGCTGCGGCAGGAGCCCGACGCGCGGCGCGGAGGAGAGCACGGCTCCCTCGACGACACGCTGCGGCTTGAGCGGGTCGGCGAGCGTGAGTCGGTCGCCGACCGCCAGACGCTCGCGCGCGAATTCGGGTACCCAGACGTCGGCGCGCGGCGGGCCCTCGGCGACGAGTGCGACCAACTCCTCACCCGCGACGGTCACGAGCCCGACGTGGGCGAAGAGACGCTCGACCCGGCCGGCAGCGGGCGCGACGAGCACGAGTCCCTCCGCGCGCGCCTCGAGGCCGGCGGCGAGCGCGAGCGCGGCGTCGACGCGGCGGCGCAGAGGCTCGAGCGCCGCGGCGAGGTCGATGGCCGGGGCGGGCCCAGGTGCGGCCCATAGCGCGGCGGTCGCCGTGAAGTCGGCGAGGCGCGCGCGAGCCGCGGCTTCGACGCGTGTGAGTTCGGCTTCGAGTTCGACCGAGGCCGCGCGTTGGTCGTCGAGCGCGCGGATGCGCTCCTCGAGTTCCGCGAACTCGGCCGCCGGAGTGAGTCCCTGTCGTTCGAGGCCGGCGAGAAGGTCGCGGCGCACGCGGTAGCGGCGCAGCTCGACGTCGAGAGCGCGGCGATCGACGGCCAGAGCCGTGAGTTCGACTCGCGCGTCCTCCACGGCGAGTTCGCGGCGCGCGCGTTCGACGGCGAACTCGAGTGCGCTGCGTCCGTGCTCGAGTTCTCCGCCGACCGCGAAGCGCGCGGCTTCGAGTTCGAGTGCGCTGCGCTGCGCTTCGACGTCGGCCGCCAAGGCGTCGGCCTCCGCGCGCGCCGCCGCGAGTTCGGCGAGCAATTCGCGCTCGTCGAACGCGACGAGCGGTGCTCCCGCGGCGACGTGCTCGTGCAACGCGACGAACACGTCCGTCACGACACGGTCGTCGAGCGTGCGCAGGACGATCGGCTCGCCGCGCACCAGTGCGACGAAGGCACGTGACGGCGTCTGCACCGCGAGCAACCACCACAACACGAAGCCTGCGAGGAGGAACGCGAGTGCGGAGAGCGGGCCGCCGCGCAAGTCGGTGACCCGCTGGCGCAGCGGTGTGCGAATCGGGCGTGTGTCGCGGACGGCGTTCACTTCAGATCTCCGCGAGCTCGTCGCGCAGGACGAGCGCCGCGTCGCTCGCCGACGCGTGTCGTTTCAACTCGCCGACCAGTTCGCTGCCGCGCCGCCGATCGCGCAGACGCACTTCGAACACGTACTCGACGATCTCGAGGCCGGCCACGTGCCGCACGGAGACCTGGCGCGCGCGGCGGCAGAAGCGCTCCAGCAGCCCGAACATCTGCGCCGCCGCCGTTTCGCCCTGCGGCAGTCGGCACGACAGGTGTCCGTCGAAGCGCGAGTTCGCGCCGAAGTTCACGGCGCGCATGTAGAGGAAGACGACCAGCAGCGCCGCCGCGCCGACGAGCGCGACCAAGTGCCGCTGCGCGCCGAGCGCCATGCCCAGCACGAGGCTCACGAAGATGAAGCTCGTGTCGCGTGTGTCCTTGAGGACGTTGCGGAAGCGAATGATCGCGAGCGCGCCGAGCAGACCGAAGGCCGTGACGATGTTGTCGCCGATGACGAACATCACGAGCGTCACCGCCATCGTCAGCACGACGAGCGACTGCGTGAACGTGCGCGAGTAACTGACGCCGACGTGTGTCCAGCGATAGACGACCGCCGTCGCCTGTCCGAGCAGGAACGCGAGCAGCAGCGACACGAGCAGACCTTGCACGCCGGTGTCGTGCTGCAACTCGAGCGAGGCGAGTGAGTCGAGGAACTGCCGGACGCCGTCGTTCATGGTGTCAGCTCGCGATGAAACGCAAGTCGCCGCTCGGTCGGCGGCGCGCCGCGTTCACACACACGACGTACTTCGCGACCGAACGGCGGTGCAGGCCGAAGCGCCGCACCATGTCGGCCAGCCACCCGGGGAACGTGTTCGTGAACTTGACCTCGAGGATCGGATCGGTGAGCGGCGTGCCGAACCACTCGGATGTGCCGCCGTCGAGCTCGCCGCGCGGCGACGGCGCCCAGGTCAACTGCGTGTCGAACGTCACGCGCACCGGATCGGGTCCGGTCGACTCGAAGGCCTCGCGGCGATAGCGCACGCGCAGCGCCGGCTCGGCCAGGATCGCGCGCGCCAGCAAGCCGAACTCGCGTGTGTCCGCGACCGGTGTCGCGCGTTCGAGTGCGAAGCCGTCGCCGGCGAGGAAGCTCTGTGCCGCCGCGCGCGTGACCTTGGCGCGCCGCTTGTAGATGACGCCGTCCATGCGCTTCTTCACTTCGCAGAAGACCGGCGCAGCGGCGCCGTCCGCATAGGTGCGCAGCCGCAACTTGTGGCGGTTCTTCGCGCCGTCGAGCGTGTCCTGGTAGAGCACGAAGCGCGGCGAATCGAGGTACAGGCTGGTGACGACGTAGCGTCGATCGTCGGCGCTGAGCGCGTGCGCGTCGTGCACCATGAACGACGCGATGAACGAGCGCAGCTCGGGCAGGAGCGCCTCGGGCACGAGGTACTTGCACTCGTAGCGCGAGCGCAGGGTGCCGTCGGTGTCGAGCGGGGGCGTCATTCTTCGTGAACGGAGTGCGACCTCTCGTGATCGGCTCTTCGTCACGGTCGGACTCAGTCCGGGGATGATCGGTTCCCGTCGGGCCCTCCCGCTCGCGAGAAGCGCCCCGTCAGAACGACGGGACCAGCGTCACCCCGATCAGGAGGATCGGGCCGTCCCCGACGTCGCGGCCTTCCTCGTCGACGTTGATCTCGAAGCCGGCGCCGAGGACCACCTCGCCGCGCCAACCGCTCGAGAGGTCGAAGCCGTAGCCGATCTCGGCCGTCGGCTGGAACACGATCACGTCGGTCGAGCCGCGCGTCTCACCCGGCTGCCCGGGTTGATCGATCCAGTCGATCTCGAGGTCCCACACATCGAAGCGCGCGCCCCACAGGAAGCCGGCGCCGCTGTTCGATTCGCCGTCGATCTTGTGGTCGAAGTACTGGCGATAGCCGAGACCGCCGCCCCAACCGCCGCCCTCTTCGTCGTCGCGCTCGCCCCAATCGCGGCGATCGGTCACGTTCGCGGCGAGTCGCGCGGTGACGAACTCACCGGGGCCGACGATCGTGCGCGCGTGCAGGCCGCCGATCACACCGGCCGGGTAGAGCTGCACTTCGCCGCCGAGCGCGACGCGCGCCGGTCCGCCGCCCGGCGGGACCGCGACGCAGGACACGAGCGCGACGGCGGGCACGAAGGAGGCGAGGTGCGCGAAGTTCATGGGGAGCGGAGAGCCTACCCGGCCGAGCGTGAGGCTGGGTGCGCGCTCAGTCGCGCGAGCGAACGATCGTGGACACGCGACAGCGTCGCGAGTGCGGCGCAGGCGCCGACACCGGCGAGGAACATGTCCCACTGCGTGTCCCACACGTCGCCCTGCGTGCCGAGGAAATCGGTGGCCGCGGCGCCCGCGGCCAGTGCGGTCCACCACTCGAGCAGCTCGTAGAACGCACTGAAGGCGAGCGGCGAGGCGATGCTCACGAACACGAGCCATTTGCCGTGTCCGATCTTCGACGTGCGCAGGAACAGCTCGCGCGCGAGCAGCGCCGGCACGAAGCCTTGGAACAGGTGGCCGAGGCGGTCGTACGGATTGCGTTCGAGGTCGAACCACTGCATGACCGCGTCCCCCATCGGCACACGTGCGTACGACCAGTGTCCGCCGATCATCAGCACGATCGCGTGCATCGACAGAAGCAGGTACAGCAGCGGGCTCAGCGGAAAGCGGCGCGCCGTCGGCACCATCAGCAGCGCGCCGATGATCACGGGCGCGACCTCGAGCCACCACGTCGCGCGATCGAACGGTGCGATACCGCTCCACACGAGGCCGATCGCGCTCACCGCGAGATACAGCACGAGTCCGCGCGGCCAGCGTGTCATCACTGCACCACCGGGAGTTCGATGTGCGCGAGCACCGCGCGGTGGTCGGACGGATACGGCGCGACGACGACGTCGGCGAATGCTGCGTCCTCGCCCACCACACGAGCGGCGACGACGCGCGCGCCGCGCACGAACACGAAGTCGATGCGATCGTGCCGATCGAGCGGATCGTCGAGCGCCGTCGTCGGCGTCCACGTCAGGCCGCGGTGCGTGGTCTCGTCCGGATGCACGCTGCGCCACGCGTCGCTGAAGCCGCTCTCGACGAAGGCGCGTGTGGTCGGCCAGTCGACGGCGAGCGGAGCATGTCCGGCGGCGACCGCACGCTCCGTCCAGTCGAAGCACGAAGGTTCGTTGAAGTCGCCGGCGACGATGACGGGCACGGTCGGCGCGAGCTGCGCGGCGTCCGCGAGCACACGCGCCGCGTCGGCTGCGCGAGTGGCGCGCGCCGCGGCCACCGCCTGTTCGGCCGTGTCGAGGAACGGCGCGTCGAAGTACGCGATCCCGAGCAACTGGTACGGCTGGTACGGCGCGGCCGCGAAGTGCACGGAGTGGACGGCGACTCGTCCCTGCGGCGTGTCGACGAACACGCCGCCGCCGCCCGGTGTCGCACCGACGATCGGCGCGCGCGACAGGACGGCGCGTCGACCGGGGAACGCGGCGTGGTGGAAGCCGAGTGCGTGCGCGAGTTCGAGCGATCGGTCGGGACGGTTCGCACCGTCGGCCGCTCCGTCGGTCGGTGCGAAGCCATGTGATTCCTGCACCGCGACGATGTCCGCGCCGCTCGCACGCACGACCGCGGCGAGAGCGTCGACGCCGAGGCCGCCCGCATCGCCGCCGTGCCAGAGGTTGAAGGACAGGACGCCCAGCGTGTGCGTCGCGCGTGTCCCCGCGCATCCGGTGAAGAGCGCCGCGAACGCGACCAAGAAGACGAGAGCGGCTCTCTGGTTCATGCGAGTTCGACTCCGAACAGACGTCCGACCAGCGCCGTCGCGCCCATCGCCGCCGCGCCCCAGGTCACGACGCGTGCCGCGCCGCGCAGCGGAGGCGCACCACCGACGCGCGCCGCGAGTGCGCCGAGCCCGGCCAAGCTCACGAGTGTCGCCGTCGCGATCGCAGGCACGGTGAAGTCGCGCGGCGCGAAGGCCGCCACGAGCATCGGCAGCGCCGCGCCGATCGCGAACGCCGAGGCCGACGCTCCCGCCGCTTGCAACGGCCGTGCGGCCGTCGACTCGTCGATGCCGAGTTCGTCGCGCAGGTGCGCGCGCAGCGGATCCTTCGCCATGAGCGCGCGCGCCACCTTCTCCGCGAGGTCGCGGTCGAGCCCGCGCTCCATGTGGATGCCGATCAGCTCCTCGACCTCGTGCTCCCAGTCGCTGGCGAGTTCACCGCGTTCCTTGGCCGTGTCGGCGCGTTCGGTGTCCGCCTGCGATCCGACCGAGACGTACTCGCCGGCCGCCATCGACATCGCGCCCGCGACGAGGCCCGCCATGCCGGCCAGCAGTACGGCCTCGCGCGCCGCGTCCGCCGACGCCACGCCGACCAGCAAGCTGGCCGTCGACACGATGCCGTCGTTCGCGCCGAGCACCGCCGCGCGCAACCACCCCAGTCGTCCGCCGCGGTGGCGCTCGCGGTGTCGTGCTCCACGCTCCATGTTCGAATCCTCGGTCAGAACCTCGATCGGAAGACGAAGTACACCGCGCCCAGGAGGCACAGCGCCGCCCACAGGTAGTCGAGCTTGAGCGGCTCCTTCAAGTAGAACAGCGCGAACGGCACGAACACCGTGAGCGTGATCACTTCTTGGATCAGCTTGAGCTCGCCGATCGAGAGAACTGTGTACCCGATGCGGTTGGCCGGCACCTGCAGCAGGTACTCGAACAGCGCGATGCCCCAGCTCGCGAGCGCCGCGACGATCCACGGCTTGTGCCCCAGCTCCTTGAGGTGCGCGTACCACGCGAACGTCATGAAGAGGTTGGAGAGGACGAGCAGGACGATGGTGGTCGGGATGGGCGGCACATGCGCGATTGAACGGTGGGCGGGCACGGGGGCCAAGCCTGTCAGACACCGTACCGCCAGCCAACCTTGCGACGTGCTCGGTCGCGCGCCCGCCGCTCGGTGGCGCGGAACAGCCGACGAAGATGCTGAAGAAGGCTGCGAAGAAGTCAGCGACGAAGCGGACGACGAAGAAGCGCTGGCTGGCGCACCGTGCGCGCCGCCTTCAACTCGCAGGCGCTCTCATCCTGCCTTCGCTCACCTGTCTTCCTTTGCTTTGA
>JBIKNC010000062.1:0-19890 GCA_044358925.1 Planctomycetota bacterium
TCGTCACCCGCTACAACGGCGACACCCAGATCTTCACGAGCCCGGCCTCGATGCGCCTGCAGGTCACGCGCGACCACGCCGAGCTGGCCGAGCGCATCCGCTCCGACGAGGCCGCGGGGCACGGCACTGCAGGGTCCGGTGGCGCGCGCGAGTTCGACCCCGCGCTGCACTTCCCCCAAGCGATCCGCCGCATCGACGTGCACGTGCCGGCCGAGGCGCTCGCGGACTCGGGGGCGGTGCTCGTCGACACACCCGGCCTCTACAGCCGGATGAAGTTCGGCTACGACCGCATGACGCGCGAGTTCCGCAACAGCGCGGCGTGCGCGATCTTCGTCGTCAAGACGGACAACCTGTTCCTCGAGCAGGTCTTCCAGGAGTTCACCGAACTCCTCGGCCTGTTCAGTCGCATCTTCCTCGTCGTCAACATCGACAGCACGAAGATGGACCTGCGGCCGGACGGTTCGCTCGCGCCGAGCCTCGAGCGCGAGGACCCGGTGCGCATCGTCGAAGCGTTCGAGACGCTGTCGATGAGCGCGGCGCTCAAGCGCGCGGTCGAGGACGGACGGCTCGTCATCCATCCGGTCGACTTGCTGCGCGCCGCGTCGCAGCGGCTCTCGCCGGGCGGCGCGCGCGACGAGAGGACGAGCGACTTCCGCACGTTCCTCGACGACCTGACCGAGTACCTCAACAGCACCGACTACCTGGTCGCGTTCCTCGGCGACAGCCTGCGCCACGGCACGGCGCTGGTCGACGAAGGCAAAGCGCTGTGCCGGCACCGCGAACTCGAGCGGCTCGCCACGGAGGCCGAACGCCTCGAACGCGAACGCACGCGCCTGGTCGAGGAGTTGACGGCGATCGAACGTCTCGGCGCGACCGATTGGCGCGCGGCGTTCGAGCCGCTCGCGCAGAAGTTGTGGCGCGAGACCGAGAGCGACGGCGCGACGCTCGCGCGCTCCGCGCAGAAGGGACTGCGCAGCGCGATCGACGCGTGGCGCGCGAGCGACGACTCGCTCAAGGCGCTGCTCGACGAAGAACTGGCGCCGGTGCTCGTCGGCTACCAACAGGAACTCGGCGGCGTGATCGAAGGCGCGTTGCGTCGCGCCGTGCAGAGCGCCACCGCCGGCGCGCGGCTGCCCGAGGAGACGGCGCGCGCGCTCGAGCGCTGCGGCCTCCCGCTCGGCACGTTCGCCGCCGAAGGCCTGGTCGCCGTCGCGCCGCGCGCGCACGTCGAGAAGGTCGCGCTGCACGTCGACGTCGAACGCCTCGAGGTCAAGAAGAGCTGGCTCGACTGGCTGCTCTTCCGCAGCCGCACGTCGATCCGGCGCCGCCTGTTCGGCAACGCCGCGCACCCCGCGAACCCGATCGCGCGCGCGCAGAAGGACAAGCGCTTCACGGACGCGACGTTCGACGCACTCGAGGACGAGGTGCTGGCGCGCGTCGACGGCTTCTTCGAGAAGGTGCGCCGCCGCGTCGTCGACACGAGTGCGCGCGAGTTCCGCGAAGGCCTCGTCGTCGCGCTCGTGCGCACGCTCGATGCTCGCCGCGCCGCTCACCAGAAGGACCTCGCACGTGTCGCGGCGCAACTCGGTCGACTGCAGGAGATCGCGGAAGGCCTCGCGCGCTTGACGGTGCTGTTCGACGGCACGTCGCTCGAAGTCGCGCGCCTGGCCGACGTGTACGGACGCACGGACGCGGCGCAGCTCGTGCGCGAGGACGACTCCACGCTCGGCGCCGACGCGACGGACGAGATCGAACTCACACCGCTGCCGCGCGCCACGAACGACGCGACGCGCAGTGCCGTGGACGCCGACGCGCCGCTCGTCGAGCCGTTCGAGAGCCTGTGAGCACGACCTCATGAGCGCCACACAGGTCGATGACGAGCGCGACCGTGGCGACGACGGCGAGCCGCTCGCACACGGCCTCGATGCGGCGCCCGCACTCGGCCCGTACTGCCCGATCACGGGCCGACGGCTGTGGCCGTGGTACGCACACGCACTCGCGACGTTGTTCCAGGCGCTGAGTCTCGTCGCGATCTTCGTCGGCGCGAACCACGTGCACACCGAGCTGTACGGCCCGGACGTCGCGGGCCGCTCGAAGGCCGTGTTCCTGTGGACCGCGATCGCGCTCGTGTTGCACGTCGCGGGCTGGTTCCTCGCGCGCCTCGGCTTCGCGATGCGCACGCTCCTGGCACTCGGCGCGGTGGCCGCGCTGATCGTCGCCTGGAGTCACGAGACTCCGCTGTCGTTCGCCGACCCCAACGTCGCGTGGACGGTCGCCCTCGACGAGGTGCGCGTGCGCTTCGACACGTTCCTCGCCGAGGCCGCGCTGCCGAGCGCTCTCGTGTGGTTCGCGGCGCTCTACGCGCTGCTGGCGGTCTTCGTCACGGCGAACACGCTGCGTTCGGTCGTGCGCAGTTGGCACCTGCCGCGCCGCATGTGGTTCGCGCGCTTCCATCCGGTCTGGCGGCGGCGCTACGAACCCAGCGAGAGCGCGTTCCCCGTCGCCGGTGTGGTGTGGGTGCGCGACGACGAGTGGCTCGCGGACAAACTCGTGTTCCTCGGCTCGCGCGAACGCGATGCGGCGTTCATGTTCGCGCCGTCCGCGAGTGACGGCAACGCGGCCGCAGTGCGAGCGGTGCCGCTGTCGCGGTTGCTCGCTCCGTTCGGTGTCTGGCACCGCGACGGACACTGGTGGGCGTCGCGCGCGCTGCCGACGATCGCACACAGCGCCCCGTTCGCGCTGCGTTTCATGTTCGAGCCGCGCGACCTGCCCGTCGGAGCGGACGAGAGCGCACTCGCGACGCCGCACGACCCGAGTGCGTTGCGCGTGCTCGACGTGCACGCGAGTGACGCGGCGCTCTTCGGCAAACGCCCCGTCGACGGCGCGGAGCGCGACGAGTTGTTCGGTGTGTTGTTCGACTCGCGCCCCGAACTCGGCGCGGACGGACTGCCGCAGGCGACCGTGTTCCTGCGGCACGGCACGCGTGTGCGCGCCGAACACGCCAGCGCGGATCTGCTCGGCACGCCGCACCACGACGCGGGCCGGTTGCTGGTGCCTTGGCGCGGCGCGAGCGACGAGCCGCACGTCCTCGAACTCGACGGCGCGCGGGACAGCGTGCACTTCGTGCCGAGCGCGGACGGCGGCGGTCGCCACCTCTACTTCCTCGCGTTCGCGCCGAGTGCGGGGGCGACGGTGTGAGCGGCGAACTGAGCGCCGACTCGGGCTCGGACACCGGCGCCGCACCGGGGCGCTTGCGCCTCGTCGCACTGACGGCTCCGGACGGAGTGCTGCACGTGCTGTTCGCACACGTGCACGGCCTGCGCGACGTCGCACACGTGGCGCTCGGCACGGAACGCGGCGCGCCCACACTCGCGACGGCTTTCGACGCCGCGCGCTGCACGACCGACGACGCGTTCGCGGACCTGGTCGTGCACGTCCTCCCGCTCGCTCACACGCCCGAGGTGCGGCACGTCGAAGTCGTGCACTTGAACGCGCCGAGCGTGCGACCCGAGTCGTTCACGGGCCCGCTCGGCGAGACCTACCAGTGTGTGCACGTCGACCCGCCCGCCGCACTCGCGGGCCGCGCGTGGGTGGTCGCCTCCGCGCAGGTGCACGGCGGTCCGTGGTGTGTCGCGGTCGGACGAGCGGACCCGGGTGCCGGCGTCGCGCCCCAGGTCGACGCCGAGACCGAAGCAGCACGACTCGCTCGAGCACGCGCCACCGCGGGCGAGGCCGCGCGTTTCGCACCGTATCGGTTGGTGCTCGCCGACGACGCCGACGACGGCCTCGAAGTCGTCGACGCTCGCACGTGGTGCCGCGCACACGTCGGCGCACCGACTGACGCGCGAGCCGGCGCACACGAGGTCGCACGATGAGCTCCGCGTTCGAACGCGTCGAGATCGTGCTCGCGCGCGAGCGGGCCGAGCCGGTCGCATCCGCGCTCGCGTCACCTGCGCTCGAGGCGCGCGTGCGTGCGCAGGTGCGCGTCGGCGGTGCGGACCGCAACGCGCGGTGGCTCAGCGCACGGTGGCGCAGCGGCGGTGTGGCCACGCTCGCGGAGGCCCGCGAGCCCTGGCCGCACGTGCACTTCCCGCGTGTGCTCGACGAGCTCGCCGCCGCGTTCGACGGCGTGCGCCCGACGGTGGCGCTGACGGCCGATCAGTTGGCGTGGTTCGCGCGGCGCGCGCCGACGACGTTCGCGCGGCTCGCACGCGAAACCGACGTCGTGCAACGCGACCCGTGTTTCGTCGCGGCCGCGAGCGCCGAAGGCGTGTCGTTCGCGTGGCGGCCGAGCGGCCCCGTGTGCGTCGAGCCGCGCGCAGCGCCGCTGTTCGCCGCGGCGCACGCGCTCGCACACGGCCGCGTCGGTGCGCAGAGCGGCGTCGCACAGGACGCGCTCGAACTCGTGCGCGACGTGCTGCTCGCCATCCACGTCCACGATCGCCTGCCGCGCACGGTCGAGTGGGTCGCATCGCAGGGAGCACTGCGGCGCCGCAACGACACGAGCGGCGCGCAGGTCGTGTTGCGCGACGCCGCGACGCTCGACTTCACGTCGCACACGGGCGCCGCGCCGCTGTCACTCGACGTCGCACCGCCGATCGACACGCCGCGCGCGGTGACGGCCGCGGTGGTCGAGTGGTTGTGTGCGGCTCGTGCTGCCCGCGTCGGAACGCTGTTCATCGATCCGAGCGGCCTGCACGCACGTACGGTCGGATAGAACGGTGCGCAATCGGCACCGTCCCGGCCCCTTCGACGTTCCATGCACTCGTTCGTCACGTCCCTCGCCTTCGTCGTCCCCATCCTTCAGCAGGGACCCGCCGCCGCCCCGCCGCAGGGCGACGTGCCCGAGACGATCATCGTCGGCCGGGCGAACGACCTCGTCGGTGTGGCCGATGCGGCGTCGAGTGGCGAGGTCGGTCGCGAGCAGCTCGCGCGACGCCCGTTGCTGCGGCCCGGCGAACTCCTGGAGACGGTGCCCGGCATCGTCATCACACAGCACTCCGGCGCCGGCAAGGGCAACCAGTTCTTCCTGCGCGGCTTCAACCTCGACCACGGCACCGACCTTGCGATTCGCGCGAACGGAGTGCCGCTCAATCTGCGCAGCCACGGTCACGGACAGGGCTACACGGACCTCAACGGTCTGATCCCGGAACTCGTCGATTCGGTGCGCTTCGAGAAGGGCCCGTACTTCGCACACGCCGGCGACTTCAGCTCGGCCGGTAACGTAGCGATCGACTACGCGGACGCGCTCGAGCACGGCTTCGTGCAGGTCGAGTACGGCGCGTACGATTACCAGCGCACGGTGGCGGCGGACGACTTCGCCGCGGGCGGCGGCACGTTGCTCGTCGGCGTCGAGGTCGCGCACCACGACGGTCCGTGGGAGAACGAAGACGACTACGAGAAGCTCGCCGGCGTCGCGCGCTACACGCACGGCTCGCAGCAACACGGTGCGCGAGCGACGCTCGAGCTGTACGACGCCGACTGGACCGCGACCGACCACGTCGCGAAGCGCGCGGTCGACACGGGTGTGATCGGGCGCTTCGGCACGCTCGACCCGACGTCGGGTGGCGACAGCAGTCGACAGTCGTTGATCGGCGAGGTCTGGCAGCGCGAAGCGGGCGCGCGCACGTCGCTGTCGGCGTACGCGTACCGCTACGACCTCGACCTGTTCTCGAACTTCACGTACTTCCTGGCCGATCCGGTGAACGGCGACCAGATCCTGCAGCGCGACCAGCGTTTCGTCGTGGGACTGGCCGGTGAACACGACTTCGACGGCGAGACGTTCGGGCGCACGTCGAACACACGCCTCGGGGCACAGCTCCAAGCGGATTGGATCGACAACGGCCTGTTCACGTCGGCGCAGCGCGTCGTCACGGGCACGACGCGCGCGGACGAGATCGAAGAGGCGAGCCTGGGTCTGTACGGCGAGCACACGCTGTGGTGGAGCGATTGGTTCCGCACGGTGGCGGGCCTGCGCGCCGACCACTACCGCTTCGACGTCGAGAGTGATCTCGCGGCGAACTCGGGGTCGGAAGACGACACACTCGCGAGTCCGAAGCTCGGTTTCGTCTTCGGTCCGTTCGCGAGCACCGAGATCTACGTCAACGGCGGGCTCGGCTTCCACAGCAACGATGCGCGCGGAACGACGCTCGTCGACGATCCGACGACGCCGGCGCTGAACGACGGCACGCCGGTCGATCCGCTCGTGCGCCAGAAGGGCGTCGAGGTCGGCGTGCGCACGACGGCGCTCGCGGGGCTGCAGAGCACGCTCTCGGTCTGGTACCTCGAGAGCGACTCGGAACTCCTCTTCGTCGGCGACGCCGGCAACACCGAACCGTCGGGTGCGACGGAGCGCTACGGCGTCGAGTGGGCCAACTACTACGAGGTGAACGAGTGGCTCACGCTCGACCTCGACGCGGCCGCGAGCGACGCGCGTTTCACCGACTCCGGTCCCGACGAACACGTGCCTGGCGCGATCGACACCGTCGTGGCCATGGGCCTGTCGACGAAGTCGCGCGCGGGCCACTTCGCGGCGCTGCGTGCGCGCTACTTCGGGCCGCGCGATCTGATCGAGGACGGCAGCGTGCAGAGTTCGTCGTCGTTCCTCGTCAACGCACACGCGGGCTACCGCTTCGGCGAACGCTGGCTGCTGCGTGTGTCGATCTTCAACCTGTTCGACCGCGACGTGAACGACATCGAGTACTACTACCCGTCGCTCTTGGCCGGTGAACCCGCCGGCCCCGACGACGGCGGCTACAACGACGTCCACTTCCACCCCGCCGAGCCCTTCTCGTTGCGCGTAGGACTGACGGCGACGTTCTGAGCGAGCCCGTGGCGTTGACGCGTACGGTGTCAGACACCGTACGCGTCAACCAGGCACGTCGCTTGGTACGCCTCGCCCACCATGCAGCGCCCGACACCGAAGTTCGCTCTCCCGACCGCGATCGAAGCCCGCCTCAGCGAACGCTCCTACGGCCGCCAACGGGCCATCTGCGAGGACGAACACGTCCTCGTGATCCTGCACGCGCCGCCGCGCGACGGGTCGCTCGAGCGCGAGACCGTGCTCGTTCTGCGGCGACCGGACGGCGCGCTCGTCGCCGACGACGGTTCGGACGGAGCCGAGCGCCTGCGCCGACTCGTCACCGACTGGCGCACGCACCACGACGCGTGCGACAAGGAGTACGACGACGCGGAGAGCGCCGAACAACTGTTCCGACTGCTCGAACGCCTCGCACCTCTCAATCGCGCGTCGACCAATCTCGCAGCCGCGCTACAGGCCGCTCGCGACGGCGCGCGTGAGGACAAGTTCCTGATCGGCATGCGCGACGAGGGCTACGAGATCAGTCGCGCCTTCGATCTGCTGGTGGTCGACGCGAAACTCAAACTCGACTACCGCATCGCGAAGAACGCGGAAGAGCAGTCGGCGAACGCGCAGGCGATCGCGACGGCCCAACACA
The DNA here is from genome assembly GCA_044358925.1 of Planctomycetota bacterium. GTDB lineage: Bacteria > Planctomycetota > UBA1135 > UBA1135 > Rohdeia. The sequence goes on from JBIKNC010000062.1 coordinate 7,458, forward strand.
AACTCAACGTGCTCGCCGCGATCACCTTTCCGATCATGGCGCTCGCGACGGTGCTCGGCATGAACCTCACACACGGTCTCGAGAATCGACCCGCGTCGCTCTTCTTCGTGGTCCTCGCGCTCGGGGTGACGATCGGTCTCTTCGTGAAGCGCTGGGTCGCACCGACGCCGTGAGCGCGGCGACCCGCGCGGATCACTCGGCGCCCGACGGCACGTCGGCGCCTTCCTCGCGCCAACGTTTCAAACGCTCGTAGAGCTTGCTCAGCGAGATGCCGAGCACGTCGGCGGCCTTGCGCTTGTCGCCGCCGAGGCGCTCGATCGTGGCGAGGATCGCGCGACGTTCGAGCTCCGCCATCGAGAGCAGCTCGTCCGTCGGTGGCGCCCCCGCAGCAACGGTGCGCACGAGACTCGGCCCCGGCGCGGACACGAGTTCGGGATCGTCGAGTTCGCCTGCCGACAGCACACACAGACGCACGATCTCGTTGCGCAACTCGCGCACGTTGCCCGGCCACGCGCGCCGCGCCAACTTCGCAAGCACTTCCTTCGAGACACGCCGCGTCGATCCTTCCTTCTTCGACTGGAGCGCGAGGAAGTGCTCGACGAGCAGCGGCAGGTCCTCGATGCGCTCGTCCAGACTCGGCATGCGCACACTGATGCCCGCGATGCGGTAGTAGAGGTCTTCGCGGAAGCGCCCGGCCTCGACCTCCTTGCCGAGTTCGCGGTTCGTCGCACACACGAGTCGCACGTCGACGGGGCGCGGGCGATCGTCGCCGAGCCGCCGCACCTCGCGCGTCTCGATGGCGCGCAGCAGTTTGCTCTGCAACTCGCGCGGCATCTCGCCGATCTCGTCGAGGAACAGCGTGCCGCCGTTCGCGCGTTCGAACAGGCCTTCGCGCGCGCGCTCGGCGCCGGTGAACGCGCCCTTCTGGTAGCCGAACAGCTCGGCCTCGATGAGCGACTCCGGCAGCGACGCGCAGTTCTCCGACACGAACGGCCCGCCGCGGCGATCGGACAACTCGTGCAGCGCGCGCGCCGCCAGTTCCTTGCCGGTGCCGCTCGGTCCGTGCACCAGGACCGAAAGGTCGCTCGGCGCGACGCGCTCGATCGTCGAACGCACGCGCTGGATCGCGCTCGACTCCCCCACCAGACCGCCGGCCGGCGCCGGCAGGCCCGCGGCGCGCAGCGAACGGCGCGCGGTCTCGAGGTCGGTCGCCTGGCGAGCGACGCGTTCGGAGAGTTGATCGTTGAGCCGCCGGATCTCGTCGATGCGCCGCACCTGTCGGATCGCGAGCGCCGCCTGATCCGCCAGCAACTCGAGCAAGCGCTGCGCACGTGCGCCGAACGCACCCGCGTGCAAACGGTGGTCGACGTAGATCGCGCCGCGCAGCTCGCGACTCACCTCGAACGGCGCACACATGACCGAACGCAGGTCGAGCTGCGCGACACTCGGCGCCGCTCCGAGTGTCGGGTCCTCGACCGCGTTCGAGACGCGCAGGCTCTCCTGGCGTTCGATCGAAGCGCGCACGATCGAGCGACTGACTTCGATCTGCGGGCGCGGGATGTCGCCGCGCGCCGAGTCGAGCGCCGAGTCGATCTCGAGTTCGCCTTCGACTTCGAGGACGAGGAAGCCGCGCTCGGCGCCCGTGACGGCCAACGCCTGTTCGACGATCTCGCCGAGCAGCGCGCGTTGGTCCTCCTGTTGGACGAGGCGGTGGTTGATCTCGAGCAGTGACACCAATTCCATGTCGTCGTCCTCGTCGAAGGTCTCTGCCGATGCGAGTGCGTCGAGATCGCTCGGTCGATGGTCGGGCAGTCCGAGCAACGAACGGCGCGAGACCACGATCTCGCGCGCGGTCAGGCCGGCCTCGCAGCGCGCGAGTGCGTCGCGTGCGATGGCGAGCAACTCGGCGCGAGTCCGCTCCGTGTCGGGACCGGCAGGCAGGTGGTGCAGGAGCGCGAGCGCGAGCCGCGCTGCGCGATCGTCGCGGCCGCGGCGCGCCAGGTCGCGCACGAGTTCGAGCCCGCCCGGCGCCGGTGTGTCGAGCACCGCGCGCGCCACGAGTGCGTCCTCGCGCGCGGCTCCGGTCGGACCGCGCAGGTCCGGGACGCGCGCGTTCGCGAGCGCTTCGCACACACGCGCCTCCATGGCGACCGGCGGCTGATCGAGTCGCGTGGCGAGCGCGGCGGCGCGCTCGAACAACTCGAGGCCGCGCCAGCGTTCGCCGCGCAGACACAGCGCACGCCCGAGGTGCACGAGTTCGCGCGGATCGAGCGCCGCCGCATCGTCGTCGCGGCGACTGGGCGCGTCGATGCGCGCGCGCATCTCTTCGGCGCGCGCGGCGAGCAGCGGCCCGTGGCGGCGCGCCGCCGATCCGCTGAGATCGCGCGCGGCGGCCTCGAGTTCGACGAGGGCCGCTCGCACGTGCCCGCGTTCGGCGCGCACGAGTCCGAGTGTGCCGCGCGCGAGTGCCGCGCCGGCGCGATCGCCGAGACGCTCGCGCACCGCCCACGCGGATTCGAGTTCCGCTTCGGCGCGCACGAGTTCGCCGAGGTCGCGCCACACGCCGCCGAGCGCCGTGCGCACCTGCGCGGCCGCGACGATGCGACCGTCGCCCTCGAACACGGCGAGTGCTTCGGTCAGGAGTTCCGCCGCGCGCTGCGGCCCGCGCGCGCGCCGCTCGACGGTCGCGAGGTTCTGCAGCACGGAGGCGCGTGTGCTCGCGAGATCGAAGGGCTCCGACGCGAGCGCCTCCAGTTCCGCTCGCGCACCATCGGCGTCACCGCGCCCGAAGCGCGCCAGCGCAGCGAGGCTGCGGACGTTCGTGCGCGGCTGTTCGGGCCAGGCTCCGCCTGACAGCACGCCCTCCGCCGCGAGTCGTGCGGCGTGTTCGAGCAGATCGTCGAAGCGCCGCAACTCGTGGAGCTGGTGGAGCCGCGCCACTTCGGCCTCGGGCCGCCAACGTGCATCGAGAGCGGCCGCGCGTTCGAGGTGCACGAGTGCGTCGTCCGGTCGGTGGCGCGCCGACGCGCAGCGGCCGCGCGCACGTTCGAAGAGCGCGCGTGTGTGATCGTCACGCGGTTCGTCGCGCACGAGCAGCGCTTCGGCGCGCTCGACCTGCCCGAGTGCGCACCATGCGAGCGCGAGCAACGCGGCGCGCCGCGGCGGCGCGAACGGCTCGCGCAGCGCGCGCCACAGGTCGAGTTCTTCGAGCCGCGTGAGCGCGGACTCCGGCGCTCCGTCGTCGATCGCGGCGATCAGCGCCGCTTCGAGTGCGCCGACGACGTCGGCCTCGCCAGCCAACGCGCGACCGACGAGTCGTAGGGCGCCGAACGTGCGCTCGGCGCGGCGCGCGAACGCCGCCGCGCAAACGGGCGCGCCGTACTCCTCGACGAGCCGCGCCGGTTCGAGGTTCGAGCGGAACTCGAGTTCGCTCGTGCGGCGCACGAGTCCCGCAGCACTCGCGTCGACGAGGACCTGGGCGACGGCGCGCACGTCGGCAGCGACGAGTTGCGCGATGTCGTTCGCACTCGCGCTGCCACCCACGGCGATCTCGACGAGCACACGTTCGACCAGCCCGTCGCTCTTCGGCCAGGCGAGCCGAGCCGCGTGCAGTACCGGCAATTCGCCGGGCACGAGGCGCGGCCGTTCGCCGCCCGTGAGGAACGCGCCGGCTCGGTCGAGGCGCTCGAGCACTCGCGCCGCGAGTGTGTTCGAACCCTGCGCGTGCGCCGCGACGGTGCGCGCGAGTTCCTGCACCGCGCTGTCGCCGCCGCGCGGATCGACGTCGAGGCGAGCGCGGAAGTGGTCGGCCAGCACTTCGACGCTCGCCGACGGGACCTCGATCGACTCGATGCCGCGGTCGGCGGTCGCTGCGCTCGCGACGACGACGATCGGTCGGCCGCGTTGCTTGGCCGCGCGCACGAGCACCTCGGCGCGACGCACGTCGGCCGCGGACTCGCGTGTGAGTGCGACGACGAGTGGAGCGTCGCCCGCCGCGACGCTCTCGCGAGCGAAGCGGTCGAGTTCGGCCGCGTCGCCTTCGTCCGACGTCGCGTTCGTGCCGCCCGCGCCGCCCGTGCTGCCCAGTTCCTGTGCGAGTCGACCCGACAGCGCGGCGACCAGTCGCACGTGCCGCGCGAACGGTGCGACGTCGTCGACCGCCGCGAGTGTGCACCACAGCGCGCCGCCGCGCGTGACCGTCGCGACCGCGCGAACGACAGCGTCGTGACGACCCAACTCGATGGGCGGCGCGAGTTCGAGTGCATTCGTTTCGCTCGCGCGCACGAGTCCGAAGCGCGCGGCGAGTGAGCGTGCGACGACGGCCGCACTCGGCGGACGTTGCGCGGGATCGCGAGCGACGAGCCGCTCGACGAGATCGCGCACCGCTTCGGGCAGGCGCTCGCTGGCGATCTGTGCAGCTTCGAGGAACGGCCGATCGGGGAAGCGCGCGTAGAACGTCGCGGGGTCGGGCCGACCGGCGAACAGCTCGACGATCGTCACGCCGAACGCGAACAGGTCCGCGGCCGGTTCGGGCGGCGCGCCTGCGATGCGCTCCGGTGCGAGCGCGACCAACGTGCCCCCCGTCCCGACGCGCGCGCCGCGCCGTTGTGCCAGGCCGAAGTCGACGAGTACGGGCCGCCCGTCCCGACGAACGATCACGTTGCCCGGTTTGAGGTCGCCGTGCACGAAGCCGCGCGCGTGCAGGTGAGCGAGAGCTTCCGCGATCGCGACGAGTGCGGCGCCGACCTCGGCGAGGCTCTTGCCCTTCGCCCACTCGCCGAGCGGCTCGCCCTCTTCGTACGGCCGCGCGACGAAACAGCCGCCGCTCGCGAGCGGGCCGAAACTCTCCAGGCGCGCGAGCCCCTCGTGATCGACCGCCGCGAGAACGGCCAGCTCGGCCAGCGTCTCGGCGCCCGCGTGCTCTTCGAGCCGCAGCACGAGGTCGCGTCCCGCGCCGTCGATCGCGCGCACGACGAGCACTCCCGGCCGACGCGAGAGCGTGGCCACGGCGCGAGCGTCGAGCGGGAGGGGCGGCGTCTTCACGGTGGCGGGGTTGGATCGAGCATCTCGGAATGTGTGCGCGCCTTCCAGGACTTGGAAGGGCGTTACGCGGCGAGCCTCGGTCGGCGGCTGCGGCTGCGGCACGTGCTCGGCGGGGACGATGCGGCGGTCCAAGGTTCTGACAACGTGGCGGTTGCGGTGGTTGGCGATCACCGCCGAACTCGCTCGGGAGCGCGCTCGTCACCCCGCCTGCAGCGCGTGCCAGGGATACGGTATGAGGCTTGCACGCAAGCGCCGTTCCACTCGAACGCACCAGCTGATGTCGTCCAGCCCATGTCGCTCCACACCGTCGCACTCTCGCTCGTTCTCGCCGCGTCACCCGGCGACGTCACCTGGTTCCTCGGTTCCGCCGGAGGCACTGGCGACGTGGTCGTCATGAGCGAGACGACCTTCGCCCCGCCCGCGCCGGTCGCCGGTCTCGGCGGTGTGCGGTTCCTGCCGTTCGACGTCCTCGGGCGCAGCACGCTCGAGACCTTCCTGCCCGGTCGCGCGCGCCTCGTGCGCGACGTCCCGGGTGCCGGGCGCGTCGTGTTGCCCGCCGGCGCCGGGTCGCTCTACCACTTCGAACGCGCCGAACCGGCGCTGGGCGCGACGGCCAAGACGTTCGGCTTCTTCGTCGTCGACGCGACGGGAGCGGCGCGTGTGCTCATCGAGCGCGTCGGCTCCGGCCCCGCCTTCGACGTCGAACCGTTCCTCCCGTCCGTCGCCGTGACGCCCGACGGCGCGGCGCTTCTCGTCGCGACGACGGTCGACGCGGGCGGCGACGTGCTCGACGTCGACGTCGCGAGCGCCGTCGTGATCGACCGCACGCCCACGCTGCCGCCGCTCGCCGTCGCGCCGAAAGGTCTGGGCCTGCGCGACACGTTCGGAGCGATCGCAACGACGTCCGCGGTGCTGCGCTTCTCGCGCGCGCCGGGCGAAGTCGCCGTCGAACTCGCACTGCCCGGCGCACCGACGTGGTTCGGCGGCGAGTTCGTCTTCAGCGAGAACGGCCTCGTCGCGGGCACGATCGCCGGCACGGCCGTCACCGACGCATACCCCTTCGCGTTCTCGCCGTCCGGCGCAGCCATCCGACTCGCCGCAACCGCAGCGCACCTCTCCTCGGCCGGCCACCTGCCCGAGTCGATCGACGGTCCGTACTTCGCGTTCAGCGCCGACGGTTCGGTCGCGGTGTGGCGCACCGAGGGCCTCGCGCGCGACGCGTGGACCTCGAACGTCTCACTCGTGCCGACGCCGGACGAGCCCGTCACTTCGGACGCGCAGTTCATCGACACACTCGACGAGGTCGGTCTCGCGGGCGCGTTCACGCCGGTCTCCGCGCGCGCCCTCCTCCTCGCCGTCGGCGAGCGCGCGGCGCCGCAAGGCGGCATCGAGGCGCTCGACTTCTACTTGGTCGAGTCGCCGCTCTCCGGCGGCAAACCGAGCATCACCAATCTGACGCGCACGTCGGGCGTCTTCGCGGAGCCCTTCGGCAAGGGCCTCATCGACCCGAGCAACGGTGCCTGGCGCATTCCGGGCAGCGATCGCATCGTCGTGCTCGACGACGCGGGTTCCGGCACGCGCCTCTCGCTGCTCGACCTTTCGAACGGCGTCGTCTCCCCGCTCGTGCCCGACGTCAACGAACTCGTCGGCATCGCGAGCTACGGCACCGATCTTCTGTTCTCCGTCGACCGCGAGATCGGCGCGAGTGTCTTCCACCAACTCGTGCGCATCGACGCGCTGGCAAGTTCGGTCGACGTCATCGCCAGCCTCGGCTCCTCGGTCACGTTCAACCGCTTCGCCGTGCGCGCCGACGGTTGGGTCGGCCTGGTCGTGGACGACGGCGGCAACGAGTGGGTCGCACGCGTCGACCTCGTGTCGGGCGCGCGCGAACTCCTGACCACGCTCCCGCTGTCGTTCGGCCCCACGCTCGCCTGGACGAGCGGCGGCCGCCTCGCTCTCTCGGGCGGCATCGCCGGCCAGGACCCACTCTTCGCCGGCTGGGGCCTCGGTGTGCCGAATTTCCTCGCGCCGATCGCCCCGCAGCCCGGCTTCGTGCTGCCGGGCGCGTGAGCGCGGATCGCCGAGTCGTCGGCGCGACGAGGGTCGCGCGACTCCGTCGAGCTCAGCGTTCCCGGGCGAATTCGCCGCCGAGCAACAACGACAGACCGATCAGCCCCGAGTCGTCGTCGTCCGGTCCGAGTTCCACGAGCGCGTCCCAGTCCGTGCCGTCGCTCCAGACGGAACGCGCGGCGGCGGCAGCGACGGCGCGGCGGTAGACCTCGCCTTGGGCACGCGCGAAGCCGCCGACGAGCACGTGGCGATCCACGCCGAGCGCGGCGTGCATCAGTGCGAGCGCCACGCCGAGCGGCTCGGCCAGAGCCTCTGCGACGAGGGTCGCGAAGGGCTCGTTCGCACGCAGCGCGGCGATGTACGGCGCATGCGGTTCGGCCCGCGCGACGCTCGCGAACAGCGCTGAACGCGAGAACAGCGTCGGCTCCCGCGCCGCGACACGTTGTAGTTGCACGCCGAGCGCACGCCCCGACGCGAGCGCGCCCAGGTGCCCGCGCCCGCCGCAGTCGCACGGCGGTGCATCCGGCGCGTGATCGACGCGCCAATGTCCGATCTCGCCGCCGCGGCCCGCGTCGCCGACGACGACGGCGCCGTCGACGAAGACCTTGTTGCCGATGCCGCTCCCGACGGTGACGACGTCGACGCTGCCGCGACGCGGCGCGAAGCGGCGACCCGCCGCCGTCACGTCGTTGACGACGACGACTTCGACATCGGGCCGGCGCTCGCGCACGAGTGCCGCGACGTCGATCGGTTCGGTGACGCGCTCGCCCCACAACGTCGGCGCGCGACGCACGGCGCCACGTCCGTCGATCGGGCCCGGGAAGCCGATCGCCACGGCTCGACTCGCGGGTTCGAGAGAGTCGACCGCGTCCCAGACGGCGTCGACGAAAGCCTCGACGAGTTGCGCTCCGCTCGCGGAGGGCAAGGTCAGGAAGCTCGGCGACGGGCGCTCGAGTCGCACGTCGATCGTCGTGCTCCCGAGTTGCACGAGCCCCGCGCGGAACGACGTGCCGCCGACGTCGAACACGACGGCGCGCGCTTTCGTGGAGCCCTTCACGCGCGGCGTGCGCCGCACGCGGGCGCCACCGGCGCATCGGAGCCGAGGACGTGGATCTGCTGAGACGCGTTCATGCGGAGCGCACGGAGAAGGTCGCTGCGAGAGGTGGTCGCCGACGGCCATCGTCGCTCGGCCGCATGGCGCACGGAAAGAAGTTCCACGGCGCGGCTCGCGCGCAGAACCGGCGGGCTGCCTTCGGACGAGGCGCGCGCGGATCCGATGGAACGATCGAACGTGCCTCCCCGGCGTGCCCCACGCGCCGTCCCCGCCATGATCGATCGCTCCGCGAACGCGCCCCGTCCGTCCACCGTCCTCGTCGGCGGAGATTCGTTGTTGTGCCGCTGCGGCGAAGTGCTCGAGCGGCAGGGCTTCGACGTGCGCGCGGTCGTGACCGGCTCGGCGAAGGTGCGCGAGTGGGCGACGGCGCGCGGGCTGCGCGTGCTCGACGTCGCGAGTGATTGGGTGGCGGAACTGGAGCGCGGCGAAGCGTTCGACCACCTGTTCGCGATCACGCACCTCGCGCTGCTGTCCGAGCGCGCACTCGCGCTGCCGCGGCGCGGCGCGTTCAACTTCCACGACGCACCGCTGCCCGATCTCGCCGGTCTGTTCTGCCCGGTGTGGGGTCTGATCGAAGGGCGCGGCGAATACGGCGTCACGTGGCACACACTCACGAGCGGCATCGACGAAGGCGACGTCGTCGCGGCGCGCCGCTTCGAGGTCGCGCCCGACGAGACGTCGCTGTCGCTCAACACGAAGTGCTTCGAAGCGGGCCTCGCGAGTTTCGAGGAACTCGCGCAGCGCCTCGCGAACGGCGGCGTCACGGGCGTTCCGCAGGGCGCGGGACCGCGACGCTTGTGCCGAGGCGACGAACGTCCGAGCGCGGCGTGTGCGCTCGACTTCACGAAGAGCGCGGAGGAGCTGGAGCGGCTCGTGCGCGCGCTCGACTTCGGTCCGTATCCCAATCCGTTCGGCGCGGCCTGGCTGCTCGTGAACGGACGGCAGGTGTGGGTCACGCGGGCACGAGCCGTGAGCGACGCGAGCGGCGCGGCGCCGGGCCCCTTCCTCACCGGCACCGTGCTCACCGGCACCGTGCTCTCGGTCGACACCGACGCGGCCGTGATCGCGTGCGCCGATGGCGCGCTGCGCGTCGAAGGCCTGCGCCGCGCGTGCGGCAGCCCGGTCGCACCGCACGAGGCGGGCCTCGTCGCAGGTCATGCGCTCGAAACGCTCACCGCCGCGCGCGCCGACGCGCTGTCGTTCGCGCACCGCGCGAGCGCGCGCCACGAAGAAGCGTTCGCCGACGAACTCGCGGCGCTCGTGCCGGCCGACGTCGCGTTCCCCGTTCCGCTGCATGCGGACGGCGTCGGCGTGCGCGAAGTCGCGCTCGACCTGCCCGACGCGTTCACGAACATCCACGGCGACGGTGCGGCGGCGCTGCTCGCACTCGTCGGCGCGTGGCTCGCGCGCACGACGAACGAAACACGTCTCGCGATCGCGTACCGCGGCCGCACGCAGAGCGAACTGTCGCGCGGTGTCGAGGACTTCGTCAGCCCGAGCGTGCCGTTCTCGTTCGCGGTCGACACGGCCGCGAGCTTCGACGTGCTGGTCGCCGCGAGCGCGAAGAGCGAAGCGCGTTGCGCGCGCCGCGGCACGTACCTCGCCGACATCGTCGCGCGCCGGCCGCAGCTCGCGGGTCGCCGCGAGTACGCGGGCGCGCTGAAGCTGCCGATCGGCGTCGACACGAGCGGCGACAGCGGCGCGGTCGGCGCGCGCGCGACGCTCGCGCACGGCGCGAACGGCTGGTCGTTGCGCTTCGATCCGAGCCGCCTCGCGCCCGACGCGGCGCGTGCGCTCGCCGAGGCGCTGTGCGACTTCGCCGGGGAACTCGCGCGCTCGCGGGACGCGGCGCTGTGCGACGTCGAACTCGTCGGCCCCGCGACGCGCGCCAAACTCCTGGCGAACTTCCACGCCGTCGAACACGACCGCAGTGCGACCGTGGCGAGCCAGTTCGCGAGCGCCGCGAAGCGCTTCGCAGACGACGCGGCGCTCTCGTTCGAAGGCACGACTCTCACCTACCGCGAACTCGACGTGCGCGTCGACGCACTCGCCGCCCGCCTCGCGAGCGCGGGCGCGCGCCGCGGCGCTCTCGTCGGCGTGCACGTCGAACGCAGTCACGAACTCGTGATCGCCGTGCTCGCGGTGCACCGCGCAGGCGCCGCGTACCTGCCGCTCGATCCGGAGTATCCGAGCGAGCGCCTCGATCTCATGCTCGGCGACAGCGGCGCGACACTCGTCGTCACGCGCGGCTGGAAGGGCGAGCGCCCCGCGGGCCTGGTCGAGATCGCGCCCGACGCGCTGCCCTCGAACACGACGGCCGCACCGACGCACTTCGACGGCGCCCTACCCGACGACGTCGCGTACTGCATCTACACGAGCGGCTCGACCGGCCGCCCCAAGGGCGTGCTCGTCGAACACCGCAACGCGGTGAACTTCTTCGCCGGCATGGACGAACGCGTCGGCGCCGACCAGCGCGGCACCTGGCTCGCCGTGACGAGCCTCTCGTTCGACATCTCGGTGCTCGAACTGCTGTGGACGCTCACGCGCGGCTTCCACGTCGTCGTGCACCGCGACCGTCAACGCGCCGCGGCCCTCGATGTCGGCTCACCGGCAGACGCCGGCGCGAGCACCGCTCCGCGCTTCACGCGCCAGCTCGACTTCTCGATGTTCTTGTGGGGCAACGACGACGGTCAGGGCCCGGACAAGTACGCGCTGACGATGGGCGCGGCCGAGTTCGCCGACACTCATGGGTTCGCGGCGATCTGGACGCCCGAGCGCCACTTCCACGCCTTCGGTGGGCCGTTCCCGAATCCCAGCGTCATCTCCGCGGCGATCGCGATGCGCACGACGAACATCGCGATCCGCGCGGGTTCGTGTGTCGTGCCGCTCCACCATCCTCTGCGCATCGCCGAGGAATGGGCCGTCGTCGACCACCTCTCGAACGGTCGCGTCGGACTCGCGGCCGCGTCGGGTTGGCAGCCGGACGACTTCGTCCTGGCACCCGCGAACTTCGAGAAGCGCAACGAACTCATGCACGAGTTCGTGGATCAGGTCAAACGCCTGTGGCGCGGCGAGGAAGTCGCATTCGCGAACCCGTTCGGCGAAATGGTGCCGCGCACCTCGCTGCCGCGCCCGGTGCAGAAGGAGCTGCCGATCTGGATCACGACCGCCGGCAATCCGGAGACGTACCGACGCGCGGGTGCGAGCGGCGCCAACCTGCTGACCCACCTGCTCGGTCAGAGCCTCGAAGAAGTCGCTGAGAAGATCGCGATCTACCGCGCGGCGCGCGCGGCGGCCGGCTTCGATCCCAAGACGGGCGTCGTCACGCTCATGCTGCACACGTTCGTCGGTGAGGACACCGACCTGGTGCGCGAGATCGTGCGCGGGCCGCTCGAGAGCTACCTCGACGCGTCGATCGGCCTCGTGAAGAAGTACGCCTGGTCGTTCCCGGCCTTCAAGAAGACGAGCGGCTCGACCGACGTCGACCTCGCGTCGCTGTCGGACGAGGAGCGCCGCGCCGTGCTGAGCCACGCGTTCGAGCGCTACTTCACGACCAGCGGCCTGTTCGGCACGGTCGAGCAGTGCGTGGAACGAGTCGCGGAGCTCGAGACCATCGGCGTCGACGAGGTCGCGTGCCTCGTCGACTACGGCGTCGAGCGCGGCGCGATGATCGCGAGCTTCGAGAAGCTCGGCGAGGTCTTCCGCCGCACGCGTGTGCACTGCAGCGGCGAGTGCTCGACGGGTGCCTGCCTCGCGGGCGAACTCTGGACGATTCCGCGCCTCGTCGCCCACCACGGTGTGACGCACCTGCAGTGCACGCCGTCGATGGCGCGCATGCTGCTCACGGACGATCAGAGCCGCGCCGCGTTGGCCAAGGTGAAGCACCTGATGGTCGGCGGCGAAGCGTTGCCCGCGGATCTCGCGCGTGAACTCTTCGCCGTCGTGGGCACACACGGCGGCCGCGTCACGAACATGTACGGCCCGACCGAGACCACGGTCTGGTCGAGCACGTGGGACGTGCCCGCGAACTTCCACGAGACGTCGATCGGAACGCCGATCGCGAACACGGGGCTGTTCGTGCTCGACGAACGGCTGCGCCCGCTGCCGCTCGGTGTGCCGGGCGAGTTGTGGATCGGCGGCGAAGGCGTCGTGCGCGGCTACCACGGTCGGCCCGACCTCACGGCGGAGCGCTTCCTCGCGAACCCG
>JBIKNC010000271.1:0-5713 GCA_044358925.1 Planctomycetota bacterium
TGCCACGACTGCTGGAGCAGGCGCATGCGAACAGCCGCAACAACATTCTTGGGACTGCACGAGTCGTATTCGTCCGATGCTTGCCGCCTGTCCCGTTTGGGCGCGCATTCGAAGCTCGGCAGTTTCTAGCGCCTGCGATCGAGTCCGCGATCGATCAGGTCGTTGGAGAAGGGGACACAAGACCCAACATTGATGAGATCGCCAGCAGAATCATTGATCGTCACGGCGATGCGATCCAGAGTTCGCTTGACGAGATTTCAGCCCTGGCGGTCCAACTCGACGCTGAGCTGGAGCGCGCACTCATTGCAGACATTCGCGAAATTTCACCGACGAAGTATCCGACCCGAGGGGAGCTCTTCGTCTCCCCGGTCATGAGCACGGGGGCAAAGGGACCGCGAACGCTCGCCGAGCAAAGAGCCGGCGATGTGCTTCGCCTCTCGTGCGGAAGCGGTTCGAGCGGTCTGGGAGGTGTCTTCTCGGCCACCTACACGCTCGATCTTCGCGTTCTCACGGAGCTGTCGGAAACGCTGCGCTTGGTAGATGAGGCCCAGCGGCGCCTCATCGAGTGGGTCGACGCACTGATCGGCGTTGAAGTGCGATGAGGACGCTGTAGGCTGACCCGGCGGAAGCGAAAGTCCGTGCGCTGGGGCAGATTCTGCAATCTCGCGATTCGTCATGGTGAGTAGGCACGGAAGAACTCGCGCTGGCTCCAATCCGAGTTTGCGCGATTGCCGGTAGCGCCTCTGCCCAACTCTGTTGAGGTTGCTCGCAGTTCAGTGCGCCTCGAGCCAGTTGCTCCCGAAGCCGCACTCGACGGCCAGCGGCACCGACAGCGGCCAGGCGTTCACCATGCAGTCGCGCACCAGCTTCTCGGCGACCTCGCGCTCGCTTGCGGGCACCTCGAAGAGGAGTTCGTCGTGCACCTGCAAGAGCATGCGCGTCGCCAGGCCTTCGTCGCGCAGGCGCTGATCGACGACAAGCATGGCCTTCTTGATGATGTCGGCCGCTGAGCCCTGCACCGGCGTGTTCACCGCGGCGTTCTCCGCGAAGCTGCGCTGGCGCGAGTTCTCGCTGAGCAGGTCGTTGATGTGGCGCTTGCGGCCCGCGATCGTCTTCACGTAGCCGTCCTTGCGCGCCTGTTCGAGCAGGTGCTCCATCCAGCCCTTCACACTCGGGAAGGCGCCGAAGTAGCGCGCGATGAAGTCCTTCGCCTGCGGCACCGTCATGTCGGTCTCGCGCGCGAGGCGCTGCGGACCCATGCCGTAGAGCAGGCCAAAGTTGATGACCTTCGCGTGGCTGCGCATCTCGCGCGTGACGAGCTCGGGCATGACGCCGAACACGAACGCGGCGGTCTGCGCGTGGATGTCGCGGCCTTGTTCGAAGGCCTGGATCATCTTCTTGTCGCCCGACAGGTGCGCCATGACGCGCAACTCGATCTGGCTGTAGTCGGCCGAGAGGAAGAGCCACTCGCCGTGTGCGTCGGGCGCGCGCGGCACGAAGGCCTTGCGCAGGCGCCGGCCCTTCTCGGTGCGGATCGGGATGTTCTGCAGGTTTGGATCCGAACACGCCAGGCGCCCCGTGGCAGCGGCGGTCTGGCTGAACGAGCAGTGCACCCGGCCCGTGCGCGGGTTGACGAAGCGCGGCAGCGCGTCGACGTACGTGCTCTTGAGCTTGCTGAGTTCGCGGTACTCGAGCAGCGTCTTCACGATCGGTACGTCGCCGTAGTTCTCTTCGAGCGTCGCCGCGTCCGTCGAATAGCCGGTCTGCGTGCGTTTGACGCGCTTCACGCCGGCCGCGTCCTGGATCGCGAGCTTCTCGAACAGGATCGTGCCGAGGGCTTTGGTCGAGTTGAGGTTGAAGACCTCGCCCGCGAGGTTGTGGACCTGGTCCTCGAGCGCCGCCACGTCCTTCGTCAGCTCGCGCGAGTACTCGGTGAGTTGCGCCTCGTCGAGGCGGATGCCCTCGCGCTCCATGCGCACGAGCACGTCGACCAGCGGCAGCTCGAGTTCGTGGAAGAGCGGCAGCACCTCCTCCTCGGTCAGCTCCTTGGCGAGCACGTCGACGAGCCTGAAGGTGCAGTCGGCGTCCTCACACGCGTACTCGGCGACGCGCTCGACCGGCACCTCGCGCATCGTGATCTCCTTCGCGCCGCTGCCGATCAAGTCCTTCGTCGGGATCTTCTGGATCCCGAAGAACTGCAACGAGAGCGCGTCGAGGTTGTGCGGGCGCCGCGTGCCGGCGGCCGTGAAACTCGCGATGAGCGTGTCGAAGTCGACCGGCGGCAGTTCGACGCCGTGCGCGCCGAACACGAGCCAGTCGTACTTGCTGTTCTGGCCGATGCGTTCGAGTTCCGGGTCGGTGAGCAGGCGCCGCAGCCGCTCGAGCAGCGCCTTCGGGCCCGCAGGATCCACCGGCGGATCCGCGTTGAACGGCACGTACCACGCGCGCCCCGGCCGGTCGCTGAACGACACGCCGACGAGGTCCGCCTGGAGCGGATCGAGGCCCGTCGTCTCGGTGTCGACCGAGAAGCGCGCCGACTGCACGAGTTCGCGCTCCATGTCGGCGAGCTCCGCGAGGTTCTTCACCGTGCGGTAGTCGCGCTCGACGGCATCCACACCGTTCGTCTCGCTCTGCACCTGCTGCAGCAGCGTGCGGAACTGCAAGTCGTGGAACAGCTTCGCGAGCGCCGCCTTGTCCTCGTGCGCGGGACCGATGCACGACAGGCCCGGGTCGAGCGGCACGGCCGTGTCGATCGTCACGAGTTCGCGCGACAGCATGAGATCGGCGCGACTCTCCTCGATCTTCTGCGCGGTCTTCGCCGGCAGGTCCGAAAGGTGCGCGAGCACGCCCTCGACCGAGCCGAACTGCTCGATCAGTTTGATCGCGCCCTTCTCGCCGATGCCCTTGACGCCCGGCACGTTGTCCGACGCGTCGCCCATGATCGCCAGCACGTCGACGACCTGCGCGGGCGTGCCGCCGAACTTCTCCTTCACGGCGGCTTCGTCCTCGATGACGACCGCCTCGCCCTTCTTGAAGACGTTGTAGAGCTTGATGCGCTCGCCCACGAGCTGCATGAAGTCCTTGTCGCCCGTGACGATCAAGACCTCGTGACCCGCGGCCTCGCCGGCGCGCGCAAGCGTGCCGATCACGTCGTCGGCCTCGTAACCCGGCACCTCGAAGAGCGCGACGCCGTGCGCGCGCACGACCTCGCGCAGCGTGTCGAACTGCGCGACCATGTCCTCGGGCGCGCGTTCGCGCGTGGCCTTGTACTCGGCGTAGCGCTCGTGCCGGAACGTCGGGCCGGGCGGGTCGAACGCGACCGCGACGAGGTCGGGCTGCTCGTCGGCGATGAGCTTGCGCAGCACCATCGTGAAGCCGTACGTCGCTCCCGTCGGCTGGCCCTGCGCCGTCGTCAGGCCCGAACGCGCGAAGGCGAAGTGCGAGCGGAAGGCGAGCGCGGTGCCGTCGAGGAGGAAGAGGCGGGCCATGGCGCGGCGAGGGTAGCCGCGGGCCGAGCGGGCCGTGCCGTCGGAGTCGCTGGACGCTCCGTGCCGTCCGAGTCGCAACACGTGCACGTGCCGCGTGTTCGATGGCACACGGAGCGACTCGCGGCCGACTCGAGGATGGCGCGGCGCGGAACCGCGTCCCAAGATCGCCGCTCGCCACGGATCGAGTTCGGCGCGCACACGGCGCCCGCCCACACACCCCCATGTCGTTCACGCAGCCGGAGCAGCGCGTCGGTCTCCTCGAATTCACGGACGCGCGCGCGTGCGACGACGCGGCGCTCGCCCTCGCGGCGCAGGGTTTCGCGTTCGGCGTCGTCGAGCTGCCGCCGACGATCGCGGGCGGGCGGCGCTGGGTGCTGACGGTGCCCGGTTCGCAGTTCGAGGCGGCGCGCGGCGAACTCGCGGCCTACGTGCGCGAACTGCGCGAGCGCCGCGTCGTGGAGCCGGCGCCCGAGCCGGTCGACAGCGGCGTGGCGGGTGCGCTCGGGTACGGCGGAGCGCTCGCGATCGCCTACGCCCTCGCGCGCATGGACACGTTCGGCCTCGGCTGGAGCGACCACGGCATGAACTGGGCCGGAGCCGTGACGAACGGCGAGGTCTGGCGCACGGTGACGGCGCTCTTCCTGCACGTCGACCTGCCGCACATCGCGAGCAACGTCTTCTTCGGCTGCCTGTTCGGCGTGCTGCTCGCGCACACGACGGGCAGCGGGCTCGCGTGGCTCTCGATTCTCGTGGCGGGCGCGGCCGGCAACGGCCTGAACGACCTGCTCCAGGAGCCGGCGCACCTCTCGATCGGCGCGTCGACGGCCGTGTTCGCGGCGGTCGGCCTGCTGGTCGGCGTCGAGTCGCTGCGCCGCGGTCGACTCTCGGTGGGGCCGGCGAAACGCTACGGGCCCATTCTGCTGGGCGCGGTGCTCCTGGCCTGGTTCGGCAACGGCGGCGGCGACGTCGACATCGGCGCGCACGTCTTCGGCTTCGTCGCGGGTCTCGTCGCGAGCTTCCCGCTGCATCAGACGACCTTGCGCGTCGACGTGCGTTCACTGCGCGTGCAGAGCCTGGCCGGTGCCGCCGCCGCTCTGGTCGCCGTGCTCGCGTGGGGCGTTGCACTCGTCGCCGGTTCCTGACACAGCAGCGCGGCGCGGCGTGAGCGCGCGCAGCGGGGGAGGCGTGTGCGCCGCTACGCTCGTCGCCCCTCGATGTCGAAGACGAGCACCACACCGGCCGACGATGCGGCCAAGAGGACCGCGAACGGAGCGCCCGAACACCACGGGCACGGCGGCGCCGACGTGCGCACCGAGAGTGCGGACGTGAGCACGGACGTCAGCGCGGTCCGCGCGCGCACGGTGCGGAGCGAGTTGCGCGTGCAGTTGAAGCTCGCGCTGCCGATCGTCGCCGTGCAGCTCGGCATGATGCTGATGGGTGTCGTCGACACCATCATGGTCGGGCACTACGGCAGCGCCGGCGCGTCGACGCGCGCGCTCGCGGCGGTGTCGCAGGGCAACCTGCTCTTCTGGGGCGGGATGACGTTCGCGATCGGGATCATGATGGGTCTCGATCCGGTGCTGTCGCAGGCACTGGGCGCCGGCGATCGGCGCGGCTTCGCGCGCGGCGTGCAGCGCGGCTTCGTGCTGGTGCCGCTGCTGACGCTCGTGGCCGGACTGCCGCTCGTGTTCTCGCCGCAGATCCTCGCGCTGCTCGAGCAGCCGCAGGAGGTGCGCGAGATCGCGGTGCAGTACGCGCTCCTGTGCCTGCCGGGCTTGCCGTTCGTGCTCGCGTATTCGGTGTTGCGCCAGTCGCTGCAGGCGCTCGAGCGACTCGCGCCGATCCTGTGGACGGTGCTGATCGCGAACCTGCTCAACGTGTTCCTCGACTGGGTGCTGATCCACGGCAAGTTCGGCATGCCGGCGCTGGGCGCGGCCGGCTCGGCCGTTGCGTCGACCGCCTGCCGCGTGTGGATGTTCGGCGCGCTGCTCGCGCTCGTGTGGGACGGACTACTGCCGCTCGTGCGGCCGCTCGAGCGCGCGTCGCTCGCGTTGGCGCCGCTCGGACGGCTCTTGCGTCTCGGCTCGTCGATCGGCGCGCAGAACCTGCTGGAGTTCGGCTCGTTCGCACTCGTCGCGTTCGCGATGGGCTGGATCGGCACGAACGAGCAGGCCGGCCACATGGCCGCGATGAACCTCGCCGCCGTGACGTTCATGGTGCCGCTC
>JBIKNC010000063.1:0-19734 GCA_044358925.1 Planctomycetota bacterium
TGCGGCCCTTCGATTCCGCACTTCGGCCCGACCGTGACGGCTACGTGTCTGACACCGTACGCGTCAGGCGAGTTCCGCGGCGACCCCGACACCCTTCACGCGAGCAAAGACTCGGGTGCCCACATCAAGCTCGAGGACCCGCGCGGAACGCCGAGAAATGCGCGCGTAGAGCAGCTCCCGGCTCGCGAGTTCGAGCGTCACGACCACACCGGTCGGCGCCTCGTGCAGCGCCGCGACGCGCGCTGCGAACTCGTTGAGGATGCTCGAGTGCGCGTCCGGTGACAGCGCGAGCGCCACGTCGCGTGCGAACACCGTCAAAGAAGCGGAGGCGCCGACTCGAGCGTGGCAGCGCCGTACCCAAGCCGTGGTGCCGCCGACGGCGACGGCACTCAAACCGTCGACGTCGTCGTGCGCGAGGATGCGCCCCGCGAGAACAGCACACAACGCGTCGTCGCTCGCGCCGATGTGCGGCAACACGTCGCGCGCCGCGCCATTCGCCGTGATGCGGCCCGCTTCGAGTTGCACGACCTGCGTCGCGAAACGCGCCACTTCGGCGAGGGAGTGGCTCACGTGCAGAACGGGCGCGCCGAAGCGCTGCGGCAGTTCCGCGATCCATGGCGCGATGCGCTCACGCGCCTGGGTGTCGAGCGCCGAGAGCGGCTCGTCGACGAGCAGCAACTTCGGACTGGCGAGCAGCGCGCGCCCGAGTGCGACGCGTTGGCGCTCGCCGCCCGACAGGTCGTGGGTGCGGCGCGCCAGCAGAGCTCCGAGTTCGAGCCACGCGACGACGTCGTCGAGTGCAACGCGACGCTCGTTCGGCGGCACACGCCGCCAACCGAACTCGAGATTGCCGCGCACGGACAGGTGTGCGAACAGCGACGCCTCCTGGAACACGTAGCCGATGCGACGGCGATGCGCGGGCAACGACCGCGCATCGCCGTCGAGCCACGTCTCCCCCGCCACGACCACACGTCCGCGCGCCGCCGGTTCGAGGCCCGCGATGCAGCGCAGGAGCGTCGTCTTGCCCGCGCCCGACGGCCCGACGAGCGACGTGATGCCGCTCGCGTCCGCATGGACGTGCACGTCGAGCCGGAACGCGTCGCGCTCGAGCAGGATCTTCGCGTCGAGTGCGTTCATGCGCCGATGCGCGCTTCGCGCCGCCGCTCGACCAGACCGACGACAACGAGCACCGCGAACGAAACACCCACGAGGACCGCGCTCTGCACGTGCGCGCGGTCGTAGTCGAGCCGCTCCACCGCCTCGAACACGGCGATCGACACGACGCGCGTTTCGGCCAAGTTGCCGCCGACCATCAAGACGACGCCGAACTCACCGAGGGTGTGCGCGAAAGCGAGGATCGCAGCGGTCAGGTAACTCGGCGCACACAACGGGACGACGACGCGCACGAAGCGGTCGATCGGGCCCGCGCCGAGTGTCGCCGCGACCTCGAGCGGCCGGTGCCCGAGCGCGCGGAAGCCGCTCACCAGCGGCTGCACGACGAACGGCAGCGAGAAGACGACCGACGCGACGACGAGGCCTTCGAACGAGAAGACGAGGCGCAGGCCGAGTTGCTCGAGCCACGCCCCGATCGCGCCGCGCGGCCCGAGCACGACCAAGAGATAGAAGCCGAGCACGGTCGGCGGCAGGACGAGCGGCAGCGCCACCAGCGCTCCCACGACCGTCCGCGCAACGCTCCGCCCGTGCGCGAGCCACCACGCGATCGGCGTTCCGATCACGAGCAACAACGCCGTCGTCACGAACGCCAGGCGCGCGCTCAGCCAAAGGGCGGCGAAGTCCACGCGCGGAGTGTGACGCGCGCCGCTGCGCAACGGGAGCGCTCTCTCGGCCCAGCCGATCGAGCGCGCTCCGCCGCTCCCGCTCAGTCCTTGCAGCGGTACCCGACGCCGCGCACCGTCTGGATCACGTCGCCCGCGACCCCGAGCTTCTTGCGCACCGCGCTGACGTGCACGTCGACGTTGCGCTCCAGGATGATCGACTCGCCCGCCGTGATCTCGTCGGCCAGCTCACCGCGCGTGAAGACGCGGCCCGGGTGCGTCAGCAGGGACCACAGGAGCCGGAACTCGGCGCGCGTCAGGATCACGGGCTGCGAGTCGACCAGCAGCTCGAAGCGCTCGCGGTCCATCGTCAGCGGTCCGACCGTCATGCGGTTCGTGGCCTTGCCCGTCTCGGCGGCGCGGCGGCGCAGGACGGCCTTGACGCGGCTCACGAGTTCCTTGGGGCGGAACGGCTTCACGACGTAGTCGTCGGCGCCCGATTCGAGCCCCATCACGACGTCCCGCTCCTCGCCCTTCGCGGTCAGCATCACGATGCCGATTCCGCGCGTCTCGGTCCGGTCGCGCAGGAGGCGCGCGATCTCGGGGCCGCTCATGTTGGGCAACATCCAGTCGAGCACCACGATGTCGGGGCGCTCGGCCGTGGCGAGTTCGAAACCGCGACGCCCCTCTTCCGCCGTGAGGACGCGGTAGCCCTCGCGCAGGAGGTGCAGCTCGAGAAGCTCGCGAAGATCGGCTTCGTCTTCGACGACCAGAACGGACTCGTTGGTCATGGTGGACACCATGGGCGCACAGGATGGCGCCGGTTCACGTTCGGCGTTCGTCAATGGACCGCAAAGGCGACGGATATCGCGGAACGACCGCGGGTCCGACTCTCGTGCGTCTCACGCGGTTGCGAACTCGTAGAAGCCCGGCGCGGCGAGCGGGGGCATCGCCTGCGGGCGGATCTGGTAGGTGCGCACCGACCACAGGTCGGTGAACACGCGGTACTTCAGTGCGGTCTGGTCGAGGTAGTCGACGCCGCTCGAACCACCCGTGCCGACGCGCCGGCCGATGACGCGCTCGACCATGCGCGCGTGGCGCTGGCGGAAGATCACGAAGACCTGCTCCATCGCAGTGAAGGCCTCGATGAGAGCGTTCGGCCAGGCGAGCAGCGGCATGCGCGAGTGGCCCAGGATGAACAGCAGCGCCGCGCGGATGCGGCGCGTGCGCGCGTCGCCGCCGGCAGCCAGATACTCGACGAGCGAGCGCCGTTCGCTGTCGTAGCGCTTGTGGAGGAGCGCCGCCTCCTCGGGCGAGTGCGTGCGCGCGAGTGCGAGTTCCTCGCTGCGGCGCACCTCGGCGACGTGGGCGTTCGTGTAGCTGGTGACGAAGCGCTCGAGCGCCGCGCCCGCGTTCGGTTTGTCGGGTCCGAGCCCGTCGATCGGCGTGCGGTACAGCCAATCGAGGAACGCTGATTTGAGCGACGGCGTGTCCTCGAGTTGCAGTTGCACGCGGCGCAACGCGGGCGAGTCGCTGCCATCGTGCGCGCGCAAGGCCTGCATGAAAGTGCCTTCGGTTCCGAGCGAGATGCGCTCGTCGTTCGCGAGGCCCATGAGGATTTCGATCTGCCGCATTTGAGCGCTTTGAAAGCCGCTCGCAGGCATGAGTTTGTCACGGAACTGGAGGTAGGACGACGTCGGGAGCGTCTCCATCACCTCGAAATGTCCGACGCAGCGCTCGAGCAGCGTCGTGACTCGCTGCGCGCTGGCGACGATGCCGGGCAGCGCGTTCTCGTCGACCGTGCGGCGCATCGCATCGCGCGTGCTGGTCAGCTCGCGCAGCACCAACTTGAACCACAGCTCGAAGATCTGGTGAACCGTGATGAACAGCACCTCGTCGTTGGTGAGTTCCTTCTCGGAGCGCTCGAGGCCGCCCTGGAGGGCGAGCAGCTCTTCGACACGGATGTACTCCCAGTAGTTCGGTTGGCGCGTGGTCATGGCGGCGGGGCGCTCGGCGGATCTCGGCGGATCTTGGGACTGCGGCGCGCGTCGCTAGCATAGGCGCCCGAGGTCGCGCGACCCGCACGAGCGGCGCCCGCGCGACTCGTCGCGCCCATGAACGAGTTCGCCCACGCCGTTTCAACCGCACCGACTGCTCCTGCGCGCTCCGCTGCCGCTCACGCCGCCGTGCCGCGCCCGTCGCTCGAACTCGTGCGCCGCGCCCAGGAGTTGCTCGAGCGCCCGCTCCTCGAGCTCGTCTTCGAGGCGGCCGCCGTGCACCGCCGCCACCACGATCCGGCGCGCGTGCAGTGTGCTCAGTTGCTGAGCATCAAGACGGGCGGCTGCCCGGAGGACTGCGGCTACTGCTCGCAGAGCGCGCACCACAAGACGCCCGTGAAACGCGAGCCGTTGATGGACGTCGCGAGCGTCGTCGCCGAGGCGGAGCGCGCGAAGAGCAACGGCGCCGACCGCTTCTGCATGGGCGCGGCGTGGCGCAGCGTGCGCGACGGCGCGGAGTTCGACGCCGTGTGCGAGATGGTCGCGGGAGTGAAGGCGCTCGGCCTCGAGACGTGTGTGACGCTCGGCATGCTCGAAGAGCACCAGGCGCGCCGCCTCGCGGACGCCGGCCTCGACTACTACAACCACAACCTCGACACGGGCGAGAGCCACTACGGCGCGATCGTCACGACGCGCACCCACGACGATCGCCTCGCCACGCTCGCGAACGTGCGCGCGGCGGGTGTGAGCGTGTGCAGCGGCGGCATCGTCGGCCTCGGCGAGGGACCGCAGGCGCGCGCCGAGTTGCTCGCGCAGTTGGCGGCGCTCGATCCGCAACCGGAGAGCGTTCCGATCAACGCACTCGTGCGCGTCGAAGGCACGCCGATGGCCGACGAGCAGCCGGTCGACTGGAGCGAGTTCGTGCGCATGGTCGCGGCCGCGCGCATCCTGATCCCGCAGGCGTACGTGCGCCTCTCGGCCGGTCGGCGCGAACTCGGCGAAGCCGCACAGGCGCTGTGTTTCCTCGCGGGCGCGAACTCGATCTTCGTCGGCGACGAACTCTTGACGACGCCGAACCCGGCGCCGGCGAGCGACGCGGCGCTGTTCGCGAAGCTCGGTCTCGCCGGCGTCGCACGCCCGAGCGTCAGCTCGGGCGCAACAGCGCCGGCGGCGCACGCGCGCCACGAACACGCCCACGCGCCCGAGTCTTCGAGCTGCGGCTCCGGGGCGAGTTCCTGCGGTCCGTCGCCCTGCGGCGGCCGCTGAACCTCCCGTGGAACACGAGCACGCGGAGGCCCTCGAGCGCCTCGCGCGCCTCGGTCGGCGGCGCCCGTGGCCGCCGCGTTCGCCTGCGGGCGCGGACTTCGCGAGCAACGACTACCTCGGCTTCGCGCGGCGCTCGGAGCTCGTCGACGCGGCGCACGAAGCGCTCGCGCAGTACGGCGTCGGCTCGCGCGCGGCGCGGCAACTCGGCGGCGCGAACGAAGCGCTGCTCGCAGCGGAACGCGCCGCGCAGACGTGGCTGGGAGCGGAATGCGCACTGCTGTTCCCGAGCGGCTACCAGGCCAACCTCGGACTGCTCGGCGCGCTGTGCGGCCGCGGCGACGCGATCGTCAGCGACGAACTCAACCACGCGTCGCTCGTCGACGGAGCGCGGCTTTCGCGCGCGCACGTCGAGGTCGCGAAGCACCTCGATCTCGACGCGTACGAAGTCGCATTGCGCCGCACACGCACCGCGCGACGGCGCCTCGTCGCGGTCGAGAGCGTGTTCAGCATGGACGGCGATCTCGCGCCGCTCGCGGAACTCGCCGACCTGTGTGAGCGGCACGACGCGTGGCTCGTGATCGACGAGGCGCACGCCGTCGGTTTGCTCGGTCCGCGTGGCGCGGGAGCGTGGCCGGCGGTGCTCGCGAGCGGGATCGCTGCCAGCGCTGCCGCGCGCGTCGTCGCGCGCGTCGCGACGGGCAGCAAGTCACTCGGCGTCAGCGGCGCCTTCGTCGTCGCCGCGCGCACGACCATCGAGTGGATCGCGAACAGCGCGCGTTCGTTCCTGTTCACGACCGCGCCGCCGCCGCTGGTCGGTGCGGCACTCGAACGGGCGATCGAACTCGCCGCGCACGCCGACGACGAGCGCGCCGCGGTGCTGGCGCACGCGATTCGACTCGCACACACACTCGGACTGCCCGCGCCCGCGGCAGCGATCGTGCCGTTCGTGCTGGGCGCGGACGAACGCGCCACCGCCGCGGCCGCGCGCATGGTCGCGGCCGGTCTCGACGTGCGCGCCGTGCGACCGCCGACCGTACCCGAGGGCTCGGCGCGCCTGCGACTCGTGCTGCACGCGGACAACACGGCGAGCGAAGTCGACGCGTTGATCACTGAACTCGCGAAGGAACGTCGGTCCGACGGACGCCCGATCGCGGCCGCGACCACTCGCCAAGAACTCGGCGACGTGACGTTCGTCGTCGGGACCGACACGGACGTCGGCAAGACGGTGGCGAGCGCCGCGCTCCTGCTCGCCGCGCCGGACACGTGGCGCTACTGGAAGCCGGTGCAGACCGGCTCCGACAGCGACACGCAGCGGGTGCGCGAGCTCACCGAACTGCCGGACGCGCGCTTCGCTCGGCCGCTGGCGCACTACGCGCTGCCCGCGTCGCCGCACACCGCGGCCGCGGCCGAAGGTACACGCGTTCCGGTCGACGGACTCGACGGCGCGCTCGCGAACGAGCGCGCACGTGGCGGGGTCTTGGTCGAACTCGCGGGCGGGTTGCTCGTGCCGTACGACGACGAATCGACGCAGGCCGATTGGGTCGCGCGGCACGCGGGCAAACGTGGCGCACGGATCGTGCTCGTCGCGCGCGCGGGCCTCGGCACGCTGAACCACACGCTGCTGACACACGAGGCGCTGATGCGCCGCCACGTGCGAGTCGCGGCGCTCGTTCTGGTCGGCGAACCGCACACTGCCAATCGCGCGACACTCGCGCAGCGCCTCGCGCCGCTGCCCGTGTTCGAACTGCCGCGTCTCGAGCGGCTCGACCGCGCGGCGTTGCTCGCATGGGTCCATGCGAGCGGCATCACCTCGCTCTTCGCACACGAGGCGCGTTCGTGACAGCGCGCCGTCTCTCAGAGCGCGACGCCGCGTGTGTCTGGCATCCGTACACGCAGCATCAGACGGAGAGCGCCCCGCTCGAAGTCGTGCGCGCCCTCGGCGCACGCCTCGAACTCGCGGACGGTCGCCGCATCGTCGACGGCATCGCGTCGTGGTGGACGTGTCTCCACGGCCACGGCCACCCGCACCTCGTCGAGGCGCTCGCGCGCCAAGCGCGCGAACTCGATCACGTCATCTTCGCGGGTGCGACGCACGAACCGGCCGTGCGTCTCGCCGAGCGCCTCGTCGCGATCGCGCCGCACGGCCTCACACGCGTCTTCTTCAGCGACAACGGGAGTTCGGCCGTCGAGATCGCGCTGAAGATGGTCTTCCAACACCACCTGGCGCGCGGAGAGCGCAATCGGCGCGTGTTCGTCGCCCTCGACGGCGGCTACCACGGCGACACGTTCGGCGCGATGAGCGTCGGCGACCCCGATCCGTTCTTCGAGCCGTTCCGCCCGCTCCTCTTCGAAGCGCGGCGCGTGCCCGTGGAGAGCGGAGCAATCGCCGCCGCACTCGCGGATCTCGGCGACCGCGCCGCGGGAGTGTTGATCGAGCCGCTCGTGCAAGGCGCGGGCGGCATGCGCATGCACTCCGACGCGTTCGTCCGCGAGGCGCGCGCCGCGGCGACGGCGGCCGGTGTGCCGTTGATCGCCGACGAAGTGATGACCGGCTTCGGCCGCACCGGTTCCGTCTTCGCGTGTGGACGCGCCGGCGTCACGCCCGACGTCATGTGCCTCGCCAAAGGTCTGACGGGCGGGATGATGCCGCTCGCGGTGACGCTGACGCGCGAAGAGCTGTTCGCCTCGTTCCTCGGTGAGCAACGCAGCCGCGCGTTCTTCCACGGCCACTCGTTCACCGCGCATCCGCTCGGTTGTGCGGTCGCACTCGCGTCGCTCGACGTGCTCGAAGCGGAGGACACGCCGCGCCGACTCGATCGACTCGGCGAGCGCATCGCGGCCCGCCTCGAACGCGAGCTGCCCGAAGAGGTCTCGCGACCGCGGCGCACGGGCGGCATCGTCGCGTTCGACGCGCGCGCCAGCGACGCGGGCTACCTGTCGGAGCTCGGGCCGCTGCTGCGACGCACCGCACTCGAACACGGCGTGTTGCTGCGCCCGCTGGGCGACACGGTCTACGCGCTGCCGCCTGCGTGCCTCGACGGCGAGGACGAGGCGCTCGTCGTCGATGCGCTGATCGCTTGCGCCGCCGCCGCGGTGCGCGCGCGCACACGTTCGATCTGACGGCGAGCGGCCGCCTCGGGCGCGCCGGGTTTCATGCCGGCCGCGCGGCCTTCGGCGAGCGCTTCTTCGATCTCCAACCCGCCGCGCGTGGCGAGTTCGATCGCCAGGATGAACGCCGCGCGCGCGCCCGTGTCGCAGAACACGAGCATGGGACCGCGCTCACCCGCGTCGAGCAGCGCGAGCGCGCGGTCGACCTCGGCGTCGGACAGCTTCGCGAAGTCGATCGGTACGTGTTCGTAGGGCAGAGCCAGACGCCGCGCCACGGCGGCGACGGGCAGCACACGGATCTCGTCGCCGGTGCGCAAGTCGACGACCGACACGAAGCCGCGACGCTCCAGCAACTCGAGCACGTTCGCGTCCGGCTGACTCGCGACGTAGACGTTGCCGTAGTGGTAGCTGTTGTCGAGCGATCCGAGGCGCACCGACTCGACCGGTGCGACGGGCGCGGGCGGCTCGTCGTCGGTCGACCGACACGCGCCGCACACGAGCGCAAGGGCACACACCGCGAGTGCCTGCACACGCCACGCTCTCACGCGAAGCCTCCGCGGAACGCGCGCACGACGAGCGCCAGCCAACCGACGATCAAGAGGGTGCCGCCGATCGGCGTGACCGGGCCCCACAGCGCGCCGCTCCCGCCGAGTGCGAGTGCGTACAGCGAGCCGCTGAAGCCGAGCACCCCCAGCACGAACAGCGCCGGCACGACCACACCGGGACGCGGCGTCAGTGCGGCGAGTGCGAGCAGTGCGAGTGCATGCCACATCTGATAGTCGACCGCGGTCGCCCACCAGCCCTGCGACTCGGCGCGCACGAACTCGTCTTCGAGTCCGTGCGCGCCGAGTGCGCCGAGCATCACCGCACTGCCCGCGAGCAATGCGGCCGCCAAGACGAGTTGATTGCGCGACATCGTTGCAGCGTAACGATCGGCGCAACCAGTCGAATCATCAGCGCCCTTCCTTCGCGACGCCGCCGAACACGCGGGCGCGCACTTCCTGCTCGAGTTCGGTGATGCGCGCTTCGAGCGCCGCACGCTGCGCGAGATCGGGCGTACCCGGCGCGCCCAGTTCGACTTCGAGTTCGTAGCGCACGTGGCGCAGCTCGTCGACCAGGCCTTCGACCGGCGACGGCGGCCGCACGAGCGCTTCGATCGCGGCGCGGTTGCGCGCGAACAGACCGGCGAACGAGCGGAACTCGGTCTCGGGCGACTCGTTCGCGGCGCGTTCGATCGCGGCCGCGAGCACGTCGAGCGAGTCGCGGCGCACGTGCGTGGAGCGCTTCAGGATCTCGGCCACGCGTGCCACGAGCACGTTCTTGCGGAGAGCGACGGGTGCGGCGTCGAAGTTCCAGGTCGCCAGCGCACCGGTGACCGGCTGCGCGAGTTCGTTCGGCGCGCCGCTCTCTGTGCCGCTGGTCGGCGACAACCAACGCACTCGCACCGTCGCGAGCGACTGCTCGTTCGGCACGCGGTTCGACGCGTCGAACTGCACGCCGCGCAGTTCGTACAGCGCGACGACCGAGTGTCCGGCGCCGACTTCGCCGCCGTCGACCGTGTCGTCGCGGAACGAACGATCGGCCACCGCGCGGTTCTCGTACCCGATCAGTCGGTACTCGCGCACGACGTTCGGGTCGAACTCGACCTGGATCTTCACGTCGCGCGCGATCGTCTGGAACGCGCCGGTGAAGTTCTCGACGAACGCGCGGCGCGCCTCGAGCGGCGTGTCCACGTAGTCCGCTTTGCCGTCGCCGCGGTCGGCGAGTTGCTCGAGGAACACGTCGTTGTGGTTGCCGAGGCCGACGCCGATCGTGTTGAGCAGGATCTGGTTCGTGCGGCTCGCTTCGACGCGCTCGAGGATGCGCGCCTGGTCCGTCTCGCCGATGTTGCCGACGCCGTCGGACAGGAACACGACGCGGTTCTCGCGCTCGAGGTCGTGGCCGCGCGCGGCGAGTTCGTAGCCGAGCACGAGGCCGCCTTCGACGTTCGTGCCGCCGGCCGCGCCGAGTGTCGCGATCGCGGCTTCGATGAGGCCGCGCTGCGTCGCGGGAGTCGGCTCCAGCACGATCTGCGCCGTGTTGGAGAACGCGACGATCGCGAGCGTGTCGCGCTCGTCGAGCTTCGTGAGCAACTGCATGAGCGCGTTCTTCACGAGCTCGTGGCGCCCGCCCTGCTCCATCGAACCGGACGTGTCGACGACGAACGTCAGTGCGAGACCGTTGCGTTCGTAGTCCTCGACGACGCGGCCTTGCAGACCGACGCGCATGAGCCAGGTCGGCTCACCGAGGTGCGCCGCGTCGAACGGATTCGGCGCCAGCTGCGCGGTGACGGCGAACGTCCCGCTCGTCGGTGCCGCGAGTTCGGCGTCGAAGTAGTTGATCCACTCCTCGACGCGGATCTGGTCCGGGCTCGGCATCACGCCGCTGTCGAGCATGGCCCGTGCCAGCGTGTAGCTCGACGTGTCGACGTCGGCCGCGAACGTGGAGACGGCGTCGATCGCTGCGCGTTCGAACGGCCGTGTGCCCCAGTGCCGGAAGAACATGTCCGCCAGCGACTCGGCGGGGCGCCGACGGCAATCCGCAAGCACGGCGTCGAGCCGCTCCTCCATCACGCCGCGGCCGAACAGGCGCCAGCGCACGTCGAGCAGCGCGGCCGAGTCGAGCGCTTCGTTCGAGTTCGGCGCCAAGTAGCCGAGCGTCTCGAGCAGTTGGCGCAGTCCGCGCTCGTTCGGTTCGAGGCCGCTCGCTGCGAGCTTCTTCTGCTCGAAGGCCTGCATCGCCGCGAAGTCGCCGGCCCACGACGGCAGCGGGCCGTCCTCTTCGCCGTCGACGTCGTCGCGGTCGTACAGAACGAGGTCGTCGAGTGCCGGAACTTCGCCATCGAGCGCGCGACGCGCGTTCTCGACGTCCTTGTCTTGGAGTTCGACCAACGTGTCGAACCGAACGGACAACTCATCGACGCTCTTGCTCTTCGAATCGGCCGGAGCAGCACCACCCGCGGTCGGCACGGCGCCCGGCGGCGCGCCGCGCAACGACGGGCGCTCGGGCGCAGGACCCTGCGGTCCTCCGGTCGTCGGAGGCGCGCCGCCGCCACCGAATCCCAACCGCGTGAGTTCGTCGACTGCTCCGTTCTTCGTGCCGTCCAAGTAGCCGAGCGCCTTCAGTTGCTCCCTCGACTCGGTCCACGCACCACCCGCATCGGGCATCTGCGCGGGTGCGCCGGGTGCTTCGATCGAACCGGCGAAGAAGCCGCTCGTCGTCGCCGTGTCGGAAGAACCGAAGGCTCCCGGATCCAACGACAGCGTCTCGGCCAGTCCCGCGAGACTCCTCTCGCCCTGCGGATCGAAGCCGTAGCCGCTCGTGCGCTGTGCATCGCTGCCGCCGATCGGTGACTCGAATTCGAGTCGATACCTGACTTCGCCTCCGGCCATCAAGTCGATTCCCGGCGCCAGCGCATCACCCGGCGCCGCCTCACCGCGCGCCACCTCGTCGCCGTTCCACAGCGAACTCACCCGCGGCTGCGAGCCGAACCACACCGCGCTCGCGCCCGTCGCCAAGAGAATCGCCGCAGCCGCCGCCATCGCGCGCCGCCGCCGGAACGGGATCACGGGCGCACTCGGCGTCTGCGACGTCGCCACTCGCGCGACCTCGGCCTGCTGCATGTCGCTGAGTCCGCGGCTCTCGCCGCCGAACGCGCGCACCAGTCCGATCGTCGATGCGAGTCGGTCGCGTTCCGCGCGCAGGTCCTCGCCGACGTCGTCGAGGCGCGCCAGCTCGCGCTCGAGCGCCGCGCTCTCGTCCGCACTCGATTCGCCCAGCAGGTGCGCCACCAGGCGCTCGCGTGTCTCGGGATTCATGTCGTCACTCTCTCGACGCTCGTGGCGTCGTGTGTTCGGTGTGTCGCGCTCGATTTGCAACTTCCTTCGAAGAGCGCGTGTGTGTGAAACGTCGTTTGCAGTGCAGCGCTTGGTTCAAATGCCGGCGCGTGTTCGCGGCGCCGCCGCTCCGGGCATCAGATGCGCGAGTTCGCGCCCGAGCGCGTCGAGCCCCTCGCTGATCAACCAACCGACCGTGCCGACCTTCTTGCCGGTGATGTCGGCGATCTCGCGGTAGCTGCGCTCGCCGATCAGCCGCAGCACCAGGACTTCGCGTTGGTCCTTCGGCAACTTCTCGAGGCCGCGTTCGACCGCCGCGCGTGTGTCGGCCTCCTCCAGACTCTCGAACCCGCCGCGCACCGCTTCGTTGCCGGCCGCCTCCTCCTCGCGTCGCCGGCGCCGCTTCTCCGTCCGCACGTCGTCCATACAGGCGTTCCTCGTGACGCGGTGGAGCCAGCCGCGCAGTTGGGCGCGCTCGAGTTCCGGGATGCCGAGGACGTCCTCGGGCAACACCGGCGGCTTCGAAGCGAGCTTGATGAACACCTCTTGCACCACGTCTTCGGCGCGAGCGAGATCGCCGAGCAGGCTCCTCGCGTGGTGCAGGAGCACCGCCTGGTGGTTCGCGACCAATGCCGCGAACGCCTGTGGGTCCTTGCGCTCCCAGGCGGCGAGCAGGGCGCCGTCCGAAAGTGTGGACGGCACGTCCGATCGCCCTGCGCTGTCCTGATCCATGGTGTCCGGAGGTTCCGCGGCGGAAATGCCGCGCCGCACGCGCGGCCCGCGCGAGCGTGAGGGCCGAACGCCGATCCTCGCGGGGCTGTTGGCGCGGGCTCCAGCAATTCCACCGCCCCCTTGCACTTTCGTGGGGCGACGCGGGCTCGACCTGTGCGCGCCCGATCGTCAGGCTCTCCGGCCGCCATGTCCTCGAACCACGTGCCCGCCTCCCTCGCGAACCTCGACCCCAACGCGGCTTCGAAGCCCGGCAGCGGCCTGTTCGGCCTCGACGTCGCGCGCGCGGAAGCCGCGGTCTGGGTCCTGCCCGTGCCGTTCGACGCGACGACGTCCTACCGGCCCGGCACGAGCGCGGGCCCCGACGCCGTCGCGCGCGCGTCGCACCAGGTCGACCTGCTCTGCCCGCTGTTCGGCCACCCGTGGCGGGCGGGGATCGTGCTCGTCGACGAGCCGGAGGGCGTGAGCGCCGCCCAACACGCGGCCTTCGAGCGTGCGCGCGAGGTCGTGGCCGTGGGCGGCTGGATCGACGGCGATCCGAAACTCCTGGCCGACCTCGCGGCCGTCGACGCGGCGAGTGCGCGCATGAACGCGGCCGTCGAACGCGCGACCGCGGCCGCGCTCGACGCGGGCAAGTTGCCCGTGCTGCTGGGCGGCGACCACTCGACGCCGTTCGGCGCGCTCGCGGCCGTGGCGAGGCGCCATCCGGGTGTCGGGGTGCTCCACTTCGACGCGCACTCGGACCTGCGCAAGAGCTTCGAAGGCTTCACGTGGTCGCACGCCTCGATCCTGCGCAACGTCATGGAGCGCGTCGGCGGCGTGAGCAAACTGGTGCAGGTCGGCATCCGCGACACGTGCCCCGAGGAGGTCGACTGGGCCGCGGCGAGCGGCGGGCGCGTCGAGATCCTGACCGACGAAGCCTGGGGCGAAGCGCGCCTCGGCCGGGCGGACCTCGCCGCGCTCGCGCAGAGCTGGATCGCCAAACTGCCGCGCGAGGTCTACGTCACGTTCGACGTCGACGCACTCGACCCCGCGCTGTGCCCGAACACGGGCACGCCGGTGCCGGGCGGCCTGCGCTGGGACGAGGTCTCGCTGTGGCTGCGCACACTCGCGGCCAGCGGCAAGCGCATCGTCGGTCTCGACCTCGTCGAGGTCTCGCCGGGAGGCGCGACCGGGCCGGACGACCTCGACGCGTGGGATGCGAACGTCGGGGCGCGGCTCCTCTACCGCCTGATCGGCTGTGCGCTGCGGACGCGCGGCGCGACCTGAGCAGCGCACACGAGTACGATCCCGACGTGGCGGAAGGAGCACGAACGGGCGATGTGCGAGCGGGCGGCGAGCGCGTGCCGTTGATCGGCATCAACACGGGTGTGCTCGACGCACAGCGCGGGCGCGCGGAGTATCCGCTGCGCTACGCGGACGCGGTGCGGCGCGCGGGCGGGCAGCCGGTGGCGCTGTTCCCGAGCACCGATGCGGACGAGGTGCGGCGCGTGGTGGCCATGCTCGACGGGCTCCTGCTCTCGGGCGGCGACGACTTCGACACCGAGCGCCTCGGCCTCGGCCCCACCCACCCGGCCGCTTCACCCGTGCCGCACCTCAAGCAGGACGCGGACCTCGCGCTCGTGCGCGCGGCGCTCGCGGCGGACCTGCCGACGCTGGGCATCTGCTACGGCATGCAATTGATGGCGCTGGCGCGCGGCGGGTCGCTCCTGCAGCACCTGCCCGAGGATCGCCCCGGCTGCCGGCAGCACTGGAAGGACGCGCGGCACCCGGTCGCGATCGAGGCGGCGTCGAAACTGGCGGCGGCGGTCGGTGTAGAGCCGCTCGTGACGCTCTCGCGCCACCACCAGGCGATCGATCGGCCCGGAAGCGCGTGGCGCGTCGTGGCGCGCGACGACGAGGGGCTCACGGAAGCAATCGAAGATCCCGACTTGCGCTTCGCGATCGGTGTGCAATGGCATCCGGAGCTGTCGGTCGAGACGAAGGACCACGACGAGCGGCAGACGCGGCTCGTGGCGGAGTTCGTGCGCGCGGCAACCGAGCGGGCGTCGAGGCGCTGACGGCTCTCCCACCGGCCGAGCAACAACCATGCGGGCGTTCAACAATCCTGTCGGCGGCGGCAACGCCAAGGCGCGCTTGATCCTCATGTCGGTCGCGACCGTCGCGATCGGCGGAACGATGATCTACCTGCTGACGTCGGTGCCGAGCGGCGACGACACGGATCAGGAGCAGGTCGAAGAGAGTGTCGAAGAGGTCTACGCGCTGCCGGAGATCCTGCCGGGGACGTTCGAAGACGTGTCCGACGCCGAAGCGAGCGAGCGGCGCTACGTCGAAGAAGCGCAACTCGAGGTCGTGCGCACGGTCGTCCGGAGCACGACGGCCCTCGCGATCGCGGCCACGGGCGCTCGCGCGCTCGACGCCGCCACGGCTGCGGAGATCGCGGCCGCGCCTGCCACAGCGCGTGGCTCGTGGTTCACGGTGCGCGGTGAGGTGCTCGAGATCGCCCTCAAGGGCACGTCGGAACTGAGCGACCGCGACGAGTACGTCGGAGCGCTGCGCACGAGCGACGGCGTGACGGTCTTCTTCCGCGCGCTGCGCACGGACGACTCCGGCCTCGAAGCGGGCGACTGGGCGCGTGTCGACGGGATGTTCTTCAAGCTGCTCGCGGACGAGGTTCCTGGCCCCGACGGCGAAGTCGTCGCCGAAGGTCCGTTGCTCGTCGGCCCGGAAGTGCTGCTGTCGTTCCCCGACTTCGGCACGGTCGCGACGCTCGAACAGGAACACTGGGACTCGGTGCGCGACGACACGCTCAGCCGAACGGCCGGACCGCAGGACGCGTTGCGCTGGCGCCTCTTGGCGTGGATGCGCGACTTGCCCGAGGGCGGCGTGCGCGCCTCGGAGAGCGTGCGCGAGGGTGGCATCCTGCGTGAGCAGGCGCTGGTCGACATGAAGTCGACGCCGGCCGACTTCCGCGGCCAGGTCTTCACGCTGACGGCGAGCCGCGTCCAAGGTGTGACGGTGCGCACGGCCGGCGAGAACCCGGCGCGCATGGAGAAGTTCACCGAGCTGTGGCTCGGCAACTCGCTGTGGCAGAAACAACCGCTGATCCGCGTGCTGCTGCCCGGCGCCGGCGAGATGTTCCCGCCCGGCACGCTCGTGGAAGGCGAACTCGTCTACTTCATGAACGTGGCGTACGACACCGCCGGCGGAAGCCGGATGCTCGCGCCGATGTTCGTCGCGAGTCGACTGCAGGTGTTCGAGCCGCCGCGCGACACGGCGATCCGGGCACTCGTCTACATCTTCACGGGCGCTCTCGCCGTGATGGTCGCGGTCATGGCCGTCCTGCTGCGACGCGATCAACGCTCGAGCCGCGCTCTCGCAGCGAAGCTCGTCGAGCGTCGCCGCGCGCGCCGCGAGAAGGTCGGCGCGGTTCGGAGCTGACGTCGCGCGCCGCGACGATTCGCCGCGGTCGACACGCCGCCGCGATTCTGGTTCAATCCGCGCTCGAATTGGACCAACGAGAGCACTGCCCGTCGCCCACGACGACCGTCGGCCCCTGAGAAGGGCACCGGCGGTTCTTTTTTGCCCAGACCGCACCTCGAACGGCGCCTCGAGCTGCACTCCGAGCCGCACCGCGAGCCGACTCGCGCGTGCGCTCGGACGACGTTCCACCCCGAACCACCCGCACCCGCACCATGCCCCGCCGCGACGACATCCGATCGATCCTCCTGATCGGCAGCGGTCCGATCGTGATCGGCCAGGCCTGTGAGTTCGACTACTCCGGAACGCAGGCGTGCAAGGCGCTGCGCGAGGAGGGCTACCGCGTCATCCTCGTCAACAGCAACCCGGCGACGATCATGACGGACCCGGAGACGGCCGATGCGACGTACATCGAGCCGATCACCGTCGAGACCGTCGCGAAGATCATCGAACGCGAGCGCCCGGACGCGCTCCTGCCGACGCTCGGCGGACAGACGGCGCTCAACACCGCACTCGGGCTCTTCGACTCGGGCATCCTCGAAAAGTTCGGCGTCGAGATGATCGGCGCGAACGCACACGTCATCCGCAAGGCGGAGGATCGCGACCTCTTCCGCACCGCGATGAAGGCCTGCGGTCTCGAGAGCGCGCGTTCGGGCGTCGCCCACACGATGGAGGACGCGCGCCGCGTCGTCGCGGAGATCGGCCTGCCGTGTGTCATCCGCCCGGGCTTCACGATGGGCGGCACGGGTGGCGGCATCGCCTACAACGTCGAGGAGTTCGAAACGATCGCCGCACGCGGTCTCTCGATGTCGCTCAACTCCGAGATCCTCGTCGAGGAGAGCCTCGTCGGCTGGAAGGAGTTCGAGATGGAGGTGATGCGCGACACGAACGACAACGTCGTGATCATCTGCTCGATCGAGAACCTCGATCCGATGGGTGTGCACACCGGTGACTCGATCACGGTCGCGCCGGCGCAGACGCTGACGGACCGCGAGTACCAGAACATGCGCAACGCGTCGATCACGATCATGCGCGAGATCGGCATCGAGTGCGGCGGTTCGAACTGCCAGTTCGCGATCGATCCGGCCACGGGCCGCATGATCGTGATCGAGATGAACCCGCGTGTGTCGCGTTCGTCGGCGCTCGCGTCGAAGGCGACCGGCTTCCCGATCGCGAAGTTCGCGGCCAAGCTCGCGGTCGGGTACACGCTCGACGAGATCCAGAACGACATCACGAAGGAGACGCCGGCCTGCTTCGAGCCGGCGATCGACTACGTCGTCACGAAGATCCCGCGCTTCGCGTTCGAGAAGTTCCCGGGTGCGGACGCGACGCTCACGACGCAGATGAAGAGCGTCGGTGAGGTCATGGCGATCGGCCGCACGTTCAAGGAGTCGCTGCAGAAGGCGCTGCGCGGCCTCGAGACCGGGCTGGCGGGCTTCGGCTTGCATCCGCGCGGCGACACGGACTTCGAACGCGGTGAACTGACGCGCTTGCTGCGCGTGCCGAACGATCGCCGCATCGTCGCGATCGAGGCCGCGCTGCGCGGAGGTTGGTCGGTGGACGACATCGCAACGACCACGCGCATCGATCCGTGGTTCATCCAGCACATGAGCGAACTCGTCGAGTTCGCGCGATTGCTGCGCAGCGAGGAACTCACACCGGAGCGCCTGCGCGAGGCCAAACGACTCGGCTACTCGGACCGTCAACTCGCCGTCGCGACCGGTCGCAGCGCCGAGGACGTGCGCGCGATGCGCAAGGAGCTGCGCCTCGAACCGACCTACAAACTCGTCGACACGTGTGCGGCCGAGTTCGAGGCGAAGACGCCGTACTACTACTCGACCTGGGAGGACGAGGACGAACTGCGCCCCGGCACCAAGCCGCGCATCGCGATCCTCGGTGGCGGTCCGAACCGCATCGGCCAAGGCATCGAGTTCGACTACTGCTGTGTGCACGCCGCGTTCGCGATGCGCGAGATCGGACGCGAGTCGGTGATGATCAACTCGAACCCGGAGACCGTCTCGACGGACTTCGACACGAGCGACCACCTGTTCTTCGAGCCGCTCACGCACGAAGACGTCATGCACGTCGTCGAAGCCGTGAAGCCGCAGGGCATCATCGTGCAGTTCGGCGGGCAGACGCCGTTGAACCTCGCCGCAGGCCTCGCACGCGCCGGTGCGCCGCTGATCGGCACTTCGGTCGAGTCGATCGACCGCGCCGAGGATCGCGAGCATTTCAAGGCCATGCTCGACAAGCTGCGCCTGCGCCAGCCGAAGAGCGGCATGGCCACACGCCTCGACGAAGCGCTGCGCGTCGCGCAGACGATCGGCTACCCGGTCATCGTGCGACCGTCGTACGTGCTCGGCGGGCGTGCGATGCAGATCGTGCACGACGCGGAGACGCTCGAGCAGTACATGAGCGAAGCCGTGCGCGCGTCACCGGACCACCCGGTGCTCGTGGACGAGTTCCTGCTCGACGCGATCGAGGTCGACGTCGACGCGATCAGCGACGGCAAACGCGTCGTGATCGGCGGGATCATGGAGCACATCGAGGAGGCCGGCATCCACTCCGGCGACTCGACCTGTGTGCTGCCCGCGCACACGCTCGACGCGCAGATGCTCGACGAGATCCGCGCGGCGACCGTCGCGATGGCGACCGAGCTGCGCGTCATCGGCCTCATGAACGTGCAGTTCGCGGTGAAGGACAACCGCCTGTTCGTGATCGAAGTCAACCCGCGCGCGTCGCGCACGGTGCCGTTCGTCAGCAAGGCGATCGGTGTGCCGCTCGCGAAGCTGGCGGCGAAGATCATGTGCGGCGCGACGCTCGACCAACTCGGCTTCACGAAGGAAGTGATCCCGCCCTACTACTCGGTGAAGGTGCCGGTCTTCCCGCACAACCGCTTCCCGAACACCGACTTCCTGTTGAGCCCCGAGATGCGTTCGACGGGCGAGGTGATGGGCGTCGACGCGAGCCTGCCGCAGGCCTTCCGCAAGGCGTTCCTCGGCGCGGGCATGAAGCTCAAGCGCCGCGGCCGCGTGCTCGTGACCGTCAAGTCGAAGGACAAACGCGCGATCGTGCCCGAGGCGCGCACGCTCGCCGACCTCGGCTGTCAGTTGTTCGCGACGGACGGAACGTGGCGAGCGTTGCGCGCGGCCGGCATCCCCGCGGAGCGCGCGAACAAAGTCCACGAAGGCCGACCGCACATCGTGGACATGATCAAGAACCGCGAGCTCGACATGGTGCTCAACACACCGGCCGACCGGCAGAACCGCGTCGACGACAGCGCCATCCGCGCGGCTGCGGTCGCCGCCGGCATCCCGGTGGTGACGACGATGGCCGGCATCTCCGCGATGGTGAGCGCGCTGGCCGCGCTGCACCGCGAGGACTATGGCGTGTGCACGATCCAGGAGCTCCACAGCCGGTTGACGCGTACGGTGTCAGACACGTAGCCGTCACGGCGGCGGCGAAGTGCGGAACGGAAACAGCATCGGCCCCTCGCGCGCTTCG
>JBIKNC010000272.1:0-5699 GCA_044358925.1 Planctomycetota bacterium
CCCGCGCTGCTCGAGATCCGCGAGCAGACCGGCAATCGGCCGATCGGTGCGCCCAGCGTGCCGCGTGTGGTTGAACACGAGGTCGCCGTGCGCGTCCCAGTTGTCGTCGTTGTGTCCGCCGCCCGAATAGACCTGCACGAAACGCACGCCGCGTTCGACGAGGCGCCGCGCCATCAAACACTTGGTGCCGAAGTTGGCGGTCTCCTCGCGATCGAGGCCGTACAGCGCGCGTGTGCGCTCGGACTCCTTCGACAGGTCCACGGCCGCGGGCGCGGCCGCCTGCATGCGGTAGGCGAGTTCGAACTGCTTCACGCGCGCTTCGAGGTTCGAGTTGCCGCCGCGTGGTTCGGCGTGGAGTTCGTTCTCGGTCGCGAGGTGATCGAGCAGCTCGCGTTGCGCGACGCCGAGGTGTGCGTAGCTCGGCTGGCTGGGCGGCGCGAGGTCGAGGATCGGTGTGCCGCGCGTGCGCAGTTGCACGCCCTGCAGCGACGCCGGCATGTAGCCGTTGGTCCAGTTCTTCGCGCCGCTGATCGGGCCGCCCGATTCGTCGAGCATCACGACGTAACCCGGCAGGTCCTGGTTCTCGCTGCCCAGGCCGTAGTTGACCCACGAACCGAGACTCGGGTGCCCCGAGATCAAACGCCCGCAGTTCATGTTGAGCAGCGCCGAGCCGTGGATCGGGCTCTCCGCGTACATCGAGTGCACGAACGCGAGTTTGTCGACGTGGCGACCGACGTGCGGGAAGAGGTCGGAGACGAGCTTGCCGCACTCGCCGTACGGCCGGAAGCGCCACTTCGGTCCGACGACGCGCCCGCCGGGGCGTTTGCCCGAGCGCCCGAACGTCGGCACGTCGATCGTCTTGCCGTCCAGCTTGTACAGCTCGGGCTTGAAGTCGAACGTGTCGACCTGGCTCACGCCGCCGTACATGAAGAGGAAGATCACGCTGCGAGCGGGGCGGCGCGTCGCTCCCGCGGCGCGCAGCATGCGACCGGCGAGCGGATTCGCATCGATGCCGTTCGCCGCGAGTGCTTGGCGCGCGAGCCAGTCGCCGCCGAGCAGACCGGCGAGTGCGACCGACGCGAAGCCGCCGCCCGCTTGCCACAGGAACTCGCGGCGTGTGTTGCCGCAGGAGTGGGGGTTCTTCGAGTGTGCGTTCTCGTTCATCGGTTCAATCCACCCACATGAACTCGTTGCGGTTGAAGAGGCCGAGGCACCACACGTCGAGTGCTTCGCCCGGTGAGAGTGTGTGTTCGCGCGCGAGCCGCTCCAGCATCTGCACCTGGCGTTCGACTTCGTCCGCAGCCGGCGTGCGAGAAAGAGCAAGCTCGATGCCCATCGTGATGCGTGCACGCACGTCGGCGGGCGTGTCGCCCGGCTGTTCGCTCTCGAGCCTGCGCGCGAGTGCGAGCGCCGCCTCGCCCGTGAACGGACCGTTGAGGGTCATGAGCGCCTGCGTCGGCACGTTCGTGAGGTAGCGGCTCGGACAGGCCGAGTCGGGGCTCGGTTGATCGAGTGCTTCGAGCAACGGGAAGCGCAGCGAGCGCTTCACGAACACGTACAGGCTGCGCCGGCGCGCGTCCGCATCGCTCGATTCGCCCCACGCTTCTTCCGGGCGCGACGCGGTCGCGAGCACGGCCGGATCCATCGGCGGATACACGGACGGACCGAAGAGGCGCTGTTCGAGGCGCCCGCTCACCAGCAACACCGAGTCGCGGTACGACTCGGCCGAGAGGCGCCGCGGATGCGCGCGCCACAGCGAGCGGTTCTCGCCGTCGACGGCCTGCGAAGTGGCGGGGCCCGTCGATGCGAGCGTGTACGTGTGGCTCGACAGGATCGCGCGCATCACGGGCACCGCGTTCCAGTCGTTCGCGACCAGCAGGAAGGCCAAGTGGTCGAGCAGCGCGCCGTTCACGGGCTGCTCGCCGAGCCGCCCGAAGTCGCCGGGCGTCGGGCACAGTGCCTGACCGGTGCACCACTGCCACAGGCGGTTCGCGTGCACACGCGCCGTGAGGAACGCGCCGTCGGTGACGAGCCAGTCCGCGAGCGCGGTGCGGCGGCCGCTCGACGGCGCGTCGTCGGGCGGTGCCTCGAAGCGCGGCGTGATCGACGGCGCAGCGAAGCCCAACACTTCGGGCAGGCGCGGCTCGACGGTCTCACCTGCTGCATGGGCGCTGCCGCGTCCGAAGACCTGCTGCACAGGAGCACGCGCACCGTGTTCACGTACGACGTGTCCGGGATACGGCGCGGCGACGGGCGCGTCGAGCAGGGCGGCGCGCTCGGCGAACAGCGCGCGCGCCCTTGCGAAGCGCGGCTCGTCCGGTGAACGCGCGAGGTTGTTCGCGATGCGCGTGACGGCGTCCGGTTCTTCGAGTGTGCCGGTGCGCAGGCCGACGTCGATGTAGCGCCCGCCGAAGTCCTGGATGCAACTGACCGCGAGCACGTTGCGGCCGACGACGAGCGCGGACAGCGCCTCGGGGCCGAGTTCGAACTCCTGGTACTCGGTCACGTAGCCGGTGCGGCTCGCGATCGGCGCTCCGTTCAAGTACACGACGACGTCGTCGTCGTAGTGCACGGAGAGCACGAGCGACTGCGGCAGTGCTTCGAGCGCGAACGTCGTGCGCAACACGAGCGCCGGTGTGAACCAACGCGTGCCGACGATCGAACCGGGCGTCGACGGATCGCCGAAGCCGGCCGCGCCGCTGCGCCATTCGCTGTCGTCGAAGGCAGGCGTCTCCCAACCGGCGGGCGCCGCTTCGAGCGCGTCGATGCGGTCGTACTTCCACGTGTGTGCGGTCTGGCGCGCGTCGGGCACGAGCAGCACGGGCTCTTCGAACGCGGCGTCGAGGGCGCCGCTCGACTGCGCCTCGGCCACGAGTTGCGCATCGAGTGCTTCGAGCGCCGCGGTGTGCTCCGCCACCGTGTACACACCCGGCCCCGGCGCATCGGCGACCTCGCGCTCGCCGCCGTAGCGATAGCCTTCGAGGTTGTTGAAGAAGGCCGTGAACGCGTAGTAGTCGCGTTGCGAGATGGGGTCGGCTTTGTGGTCGTGGCAGCGCGCGCAGCCGAGCGTCGAACCCAGGAACACCTGACTCGACGTGTCGACCACGTCGGCGATCTCGTCCCACTTGGCCTGCAGTCGGTCCGCGGGTTCGTCGTCCCACACGACGAGGCGCATGTAGCCGGTCGCGAGCGCCGCGTCCGCGTGCTTCGCGTCGATCGCGCCGTCGCGGGCGAGGCCCGCGATCTCGTCGCCCGCCAGCTGCAGCCGCACGAACTCGTCGTACGGCATGTGGCTCGCGAAAGCGCGCACGACGAAGTCGCGGTAGCGCCAGATGTTGGTCTTGGTGCCGTCGCGTTCGTACCCGTTCGTCTCCGCGAAGCGCACGAGGTCGAGCCAGTGGCGCGCGAAGTGCTCGGCGTGGGTCGGCGCGGCGAGAAGTCGATCGAGCAGCGCCGACCAGGCCGCGTCGAAGCCGCGCGCCGCGACGTCGTTCGTGAACGCGGTGCGCTCGAGGGGCGTCGGCGGCAGACCGGTGAGATCGAACGTGACGCGGCGCAGCAGTTGTTCGTCGCTCGCGCGCGGCGCGGGCGCGAGACCGCGTTCGTCGAGGTGCGACTTGACGAAGCGATCGATCGCATGCGCGCGCCACGCTCCGTTCGCGGAGTCGGACGACAGCTCGGGAACCGGCGGCGCGACGAGCGGACGGTACGCCCACCAGTCGGCGCCCTTGGCGAAGTCGATGCCGCCTTCGCGCGGGTGCAGCGCCGGATCGGCGAGTCGGCCCGTCGCGTCGTCCGGCCACGGCGCGCCCGCGGCGATCCACGCGTCGAGCAGCGCGCGTTCGTCGGCGGGCAACTCGCCCGACGGCGGCATCGACAGGTCGGGGTCGGAGTACGCGATGACACGCGCGAGCAGGCTCTGCGCGGGTTCGTCGCGATCGACCGGTGCGCCGTGGGCGCCGCCGAGTGCGAACGTCGTGTGGTCCGCGAACGACAGCAGGCCTTTGCGAGCGTCGCCGCCGTGGCATTCGAGGCAGCGCTGCTCGAGCACGGCGCGCACGTCGCTCCACGCCGGTGTGTGTGGCGCAGAGGCGCTCGGTTGCGCCGCATCCTGTCGCGGTGCGAACAGCGCCGCCGCCGCTGCGGCGAACGGCAGGAACATGAAGAACGGCGCCGATCCGTGCGCCGCCGCCCGAGTCTCCAAGTCGCTGCGATCCGTCATCGTGTCTTTCGCGCGCTGCGCGCCGACGGGCTCCAGGGTAGTCTGGCCACGCGGTCGCCGAAACGACGCCAGGGCCAACGACCGCGACCCGGCGGCCACTTCGAGACGGCTCCGAGGGGCTCTCCGAGGCCCAGCCCCCCGACCGGTAGCGCGGCCGCCGCGCGGTCGCCCTCCGCTCCACCGCAGCTCATCGGCGAACGACGTGCAACTCCATCCCACCGTGAACGGACGGCCGCGCCCGCGGCGCAGCGTGTTGCTCGCGCTGTCCTGGTACGACCAACGTGTGCACCAAGGCGTCGCGCGTTTCGCGGCCGCACACGGCTGGGAGCTCGACGCGCGCATGGCCTACTCGCGCGAGCGTGCGTGGGGTTGGCGCGGCGACGGCGTGCTGGCGAAGCTCGGCTGTTCGCGCGCCGACGACGAACTCGTGCGCTTCGTGCAGAGCCTCGCGCTGCCGACGGTCGACCTGTCGGTGTTCGGGCCGCGACTCGGCGTGCCGGGCGTCGAGTTCGATCCGCGCGGTATCGGTGAAGCCGCGGCGGCGCATCTCGTCGAGCGCGGCCTCGAGCGTTTCGCGTTCTTCCCGGCGCTCGACGACGAACCGATCGCGGCGCGGCGGCGCGGTTTCGCCGCGGCCTTGCAGGAGCGCGGCTTCGAGCTCGCGCTGCTCGCACCGGTCGACGCGGCGCAGGGCGAACGCGGTTGGATGGCGGCCGAAGAAGAACTCGGCGCGCGGCTCGCCCGTGCGAGCGAACGCGGACCGATCGGCGTGCTGGCCTTCAACGACGAGTGGGCCGCGCAACTCGTGCGCGCCGCCGATCGCGCGGGCCTCGACGTGCCCGGACGGGTGGCGGTGCTGGGCGTCGACGATCAAGCGCTCGCGTGCGAGTCGGCGCGTGTGCCGCTGTCGAGTGTCGCCCTCGACTTCGAGGGCTGGGGCGAAGCGGCCGCGGCGCTGCTCGATCGCGCGATGGACGGCGAGAAACTGCCCAGTGAACTGGTGCTGCATCCCGCCGGTCGCGTCGTCGCGCGTCTGTCGACCGACGTGGTCGCCGTCGCGCACCCCGACGTGCGCGCCGCGGTCGACTTGATCGCACGCGAACTGCCGCGCGGTTTGAGCGTCGACGACGTCGTGAGCAAGAGCCGCT
Source organism: Planctomycetota bacterium (assembly GCA_044358925.1). Taxonomy (GTDB): domain Bacteria; phylum Planctomycetota; class UBA1135; order UBA1135; genus Rohdeia. Next base: position 5,371 of record JBIKNC010000272.1, read on the forward strand.
TGTCGCGCAGCGGTTTGAAGGCCGCGTTCGCGCGCACGCTCGGCCGTTCGATCCAGGACGAGTTGGAACGCGCGCGCAGCCAACGCATCGAGCTGCGCCTGCGCGAAACCGACTGGAGCCTCGAAAGGATCGCGAGCGACGTGGGCCTCGCGAACACGCGCACGTTGCAGCGCCTGTTCGCGCGCCGGAACGGCTGCAGTCCGAGTGAGTACCGCGAGCGCCACACTCGTCGAGCGTGACGCGGAGTGTGACGGACCGTTTGGCGCGTACGGTGCCTGGCACCCTGTCGCCAGATCCGGCACTTCGTCGTCGCGGTCGTGCGGCGGCGG
>JBIKNC010000064.1:0-19710 GCA_044358925.1 Planctomycetota bacterium
CAGCACGAGCAACGTCGTGCTCGTGCTGGTCGCCGCGCGGACTCCCGGCTGTTCAGTGTGGCTGGTCGCCCCCCGGCTCGCCCAGCATCAGATCGAATCGCTCCCATTGGGAGGGGGGGATGACGAGCTCGCGGATCCAGCCCTGGAAGCGTTCGCCGACGGCGACCAGCTCGGGCTCGAGGCCTTCGAGGCCGCGTGTCTCGAGGCGCTCGAGTTCGCGTTCGTAGTTCTCGAGCAGGAGCGCGAGCCCGCGTTCGCGCGCCGGTGACAGGTCGAAGTCGCGCACGAGGCGTTCGCGGTAGAGCGCGAAGGCGCCGCTCGGTTCGTCGCGGCGCCGTTCGAAGCCGATACCCGCCGCGAGGCCCGCGAGGAAACTCACGAGCGCGAGCACGAGGATCCAGGCGCGCAGTTGACGGCGTGTGTCCACGGTGGGGAACGTCGAGGATGTGCGTCGTCGCCGCGCGTGGTTCAGGGCCGACGCGTCGTGGGTGTCGCCTCGTCCGCTTCGCGCTGGTTGAGCGCCTCGAGCGAACGCAGCACTTCGGGCAGTGGCTCGGCGCGCAACTCTTCACCGGTCGGCGATCCGCGGTCCGCGAGCGCCAGGGAGAGGACGAGCAGGACCGCCGCCGCCGCTGCCGTGCACGCGAGCACGAAGCGCAGGGCTGCGCCGTCGCGCTCGCCGCCAGCGAGCCGTGAGACTCCGCTCGCAGAAGCCGCTCTCGGCCCGCGCGGCGCCGGCACGAGTTCGACACCCGCTGTACCGGCCGCACGGTCTTCACTCGCACCCAGTCCCCTCGCGACCCGTTCTCCGGCGACGAGCCCGCTCACGTCGAGCTCCCGCCCGCCGGTGCGCGCCGCATGTTCACTCGCGAGTCGCGCGACCCGCGCGCCGAAGCCCACCGGCACACGCACGTCGTGCGGAACGATCCAGCGCGCCAGCGTGCGCTTCTCGCCATACAGCGCCCGGCACTCGCGGCAGTCGAGCAGGTGCAGACGCACGGCGTCCGCACGCACGTCGTCGAGCTCCCCGTCGCTCCAACGCGCGAGCAGCCCCGTGACCTCCGCGCACTTGTGTTCTTTGGCTCCGTTCATGTTCGTCACCTCGCCTCTCCGTCCCCGTCGTCCCCGTTCAGTCCCCGTCGTCGTCGTCCTCGTTCAATCCTCGTCGCTCTCCGCCGGCTTCTCGCTGCGCCGCATGCGCCGTCGCTTGCGCGGCCCCTCGTACTCCGCGCCCATCTCCGCCGCCACGCGCGGATGGAGCCGCACCAGCGCCTCCTTGAACCGTGCGCGCGCCCGGAACAGGCGCGATTCGACCGTCCCGATCGAGATGCCCAGCGTGTCGGCGATGTCCTGGTAGGACAGCTCGTCGAACTCGCGCATGACGAGCACGGTGCGGAACACTTCCGGCAACTCGTCGAGCACTTGCGACGTGATCGTCGCGATCTCGTGCCGCTCGCTCTGCACCGACGGCGAGCTGATGGCCGCGCGCACCTCGTGCTCCGATCCGATCAGGATGTCGGGGTCCTCGACCGCCGACACCGGGCTGCGCCCGCGCTTCTTCAAGAGGTCGCGCGCCGTGTTGATCGCGATGCGCATCAACCAAGTCGCGAAGCTCGACTCGCCCTTGAACGTGTCGAGCTTCGTGTAGGCCTTCATGAAGGCCTCCTGGACGACGTCCTCGACCTCGGCGTGGACGCGCGTGTAGCCGCGGATCACACCGAACAGGCGCGGACTGTGTTTGTCGACCAGCGCCGCGAAGGCCGCCCCGTCGCCCGCCAACACGGCGGCGACCAGCGGCTGGTCTTCGTCGAAGACCGGGAGCTGGTCGCCGTCGGGGTGTCCTTGGTCCATGGCGCGTGCCAGCATCTCATCGACCGCGACGCCGAGGCGTGTGCTCTCTTCCGGCCGATCGGTCGTGATCCGGAGCCAGCTGGGAGCGAGTGCTGCACGTCCGTCGGGCGGAGCGGGAGCCGACTCCGGGGTCACGCTCGGGCGCGCAACCGCCGCGCTCGTCGGGACCTGCGTCGCCGCGCCGCAGCACGAGCGGCGCCTCCGGCGTGCGAGACTGCGCCGCGATGCAACCGGTCGATCGCGACTTCCTGCGCCTCGTGCGCCGCCTGGGTTTCGTCGAGGGCTGCTCGACGCTCCTCCTCTTCGGCGTGGCGATGCCCCTCAAGTACGTCTGGGACATGCCGCTGGCGGTGACGATCGTCGGATCGCTGCACGGCTTCCTGTTCGTCGCCCTGGTGGTGGCGCTGTGGATCGCAGTGGAGCGCGTCCCGATCGGTTGGAGGCTCGCGTTCATCGGCGCGGTCGCCGCGGTCGTGCCGTTCGGGCCGTTCGTCGTCGATCGGCGGCTGGCGCGGCTGGCGGAATGAGCTGAGCGCGTCTCGCGGCGCGCCCGTCAGCGCCCGTCAGCGCCCGTCAGCGCTCGCGGAGCACGACCGCGAGCGCGACCCCCGCACTCGCGACGATCGTCGGCCCGGCTGCGAGTTCGGTGTGCAGCAGGTGGCCCGCGGGCACCTCGACGGCGCCGACGCGCGCGGCTCCGTCGAACGCGAAGACGAGCAACGTCGCGGGGCTCGCGATCACGGCGCTCGGCCCGCCCGCGCGCACGACCTCGACGGCGAGGTCGAACCGCCCGCGATCGACGATCGCGTTGAAGTCGCGGATCGGGCCGCCGAGGAGGCGCGAAACGATCGGCTCGTCGCCGCTGAAACGCACCTGCTCGAAGAGGCGCGCGAGGCGCGTCGTGCGTCCGTCGCCGTGCGACAACTCGATGCCGTCGCCCGCGAGGAGGACGAGCACACGTTCGCGGCCCGGGAAGAGCGAGAACGGGCCGTCGCTCGCGACGTCGGCCGCCGAGAGGCGCCAGTCGAAAGCCTCGCCGTCGGCCGGAACGCGCGCGAGTTCGAGCGTGGTTCCGCGCCCGTTGCGCCACGGCATGCGGCGGAAGTCGCTCGGGGCCAGGATCCGATGCCTCACGCGAGCGAGCGTACCCTGCTCCCATGCGAGCCTCGATCCTCGTCGCCGCGCTCGTCGCGGCCTGTGTCAGTGCGCCGGTCCACGAATTCACGCGCGCGACGTTCACACCGGAAGAACTGCCGACGGTCGCCGAAGCCAGCGCGTACCGGCGCACCGCGACCAGCGCTCAGGTCGAGGAGTTCCTCGCGCGGCTCGATGCGCGCTCGGACCTCGTGCGCACGCTCTCGATCGGCACGTCGAACGAAGGCCGCGACCTCGTCGTCGCGTTCGTCGCCGATCCGCCGCTGTCGACGCCGCAAGAGCTGCGTGCGAGCGCGAAGCCGCTCGTGTTCTTGGTCGGCAACATCCACGCGGGCGAGGTGTGCGGTAAGGAGGCGCTGGCGATGCTGGCGCGCGAGTACGCGGGCGGCCACGCGCTGCTCGAACACGTGAATCTCGCGTTCCTGCCCAACTACAACCCCGACGGCAACGACCGCATGGCGCCGGACAATCGGCCCGGGCAAGTCGGGCCCGAGGAGATGGGCACACGCGCGAACGCACAGGGCCTCGACCTCAATCGCGACTGGGTCAAAGCCGACGCGCCGGAGACACGCGCGTTCATCGGCTTCCTGAACGACTACGACCCGCTCGTGATCGTCGACACGCACACGACGGACGGCTCGCACCACCGCTACCTCATCACGTACCAAGGTCCGAAACACCCGGCCGGCGACGGAGAGGTCATCGCGTACGTGCGCGACACGTTGTTGCCGGCGGTGGGGGCGACGCTGCGCGAACGCACGGGCTTCGACAGCTTCTTCTACGGCAACTTCGAAGCGCGGCACACGCGGTGGACGACGTACCCGGCCGACCCGCGCTACGGCGAGGGCTACCGCGGCATGCGCAACCGCGTGGCGATCCTGTCGGAGGCGTACTCGTATGCGCCGTTCGAGGAGCGCGTCGTCGGCACGCTCGAGTTCTGCCGCGCGATCGTGGAGTACACGGCCGAGCACCACGCGGCCATGCAGGCGCTGTGCGACGCGGCCGACGCGCGCACCGTCGCTCGCGGCGCGCATCCGACCGCCGACGACACGATCGCGCTCGCGGTCGAGGCGCGACCGTTCGAGGCCGGCTACACCGTGCTCGGCTACGAGGAGTACGACGCGAGCGGCGCCCACGTCGGCCCCGGAGCGCCGCGCGAGTGGACCTGCTCGCTGGTGAACGACTTCGTACCGACGCTCTCCGTGGCGCTACCGCGCGCCTACCTCGTCGACCCGGCCGCCGCGGCGGCGATCGGGCACCTCGAACTGCACGGCGTCGAGTTCACGCGCCTGGTGGAGCCGCTCGACGTCGAAGTCGAGAGCTACCGCGTGCTCGCGGTGCAGGCTGCGCGCCAGCCCTTCCAGGGTCGGGTGCGGACCGAGGAGATCGAGGTCGCGACCGAGGCGGGTCGACGCACGTTCCCAGCCGGCACCGTGATCGTGCGGACCGCGCAGCCGCTCGGCGCACTCGCCGCCTACCTGCTGGAGCCCCAGGCCGAGGACGGCCTCGCCGCCTGGAACTTCTTCGACCCGCACCTCGCGGCCGGGGCGCTCTTCCCGGTCGCTCGGGCGCGCGTCGTTCCCGAGGCGTTGAAGGCGCACTGAACTGCGGCGTGCGCCGATTTCGAGGAACCGCCGGCCGCCGGCGAACTGTCCAGATTCGTCGGGCCGTTCGCCCCCGAATCGGGTTTCCCGGGATAGGTTCACCGAGCGGGTGACGGTTCGTTCATCCAGCGCCTGCCCAAGCGCCTGGAGTCACTCGTGCGTGCCTCCGGACCAAGGCGCTCTTCCGCAACTTTCGCCCTCCGCTCGTTCAGCCCGTCGGGGTCGTGCCGCCGCGATCGGCGCACGCGCAGCCACTCGCCCTTCCATGAAGCAGCTCTCTCGCCGTCGTGCAGCGTTCGCCATCGGCACGCGCGCACTCCCTCTCATCCTCCTGGCCGCCGCGGCGGGCTGCAGTGACGGCTCGGGCGGCGGATCGCCTTCGGTCTCCGCGGCATTCGTGGAGGAGTGGAGCCAGATCGCGGTCGACGCGAGCGGCCTCGACCACGTCCCCACGAACCAGATCCAGCCGCACACGTTCGGCCACCAAGCCGGACCGTGCCGCGCGAGCCGCGCGATGGCGATCGTGCACGTGTCGATGTTCGAAGCGCTCAACGCGTTGCGCGGCGGCTACGACAGCCTCGTCGGGCTGCCCGCGTTCGACGGCGACGCGAACGCGCGCGCAGCGGTTGCTCAGGCAGCACGTGACGCGCTCGTCGCGCTGTTCCCTTCGCAGGCCTACATCTTCGATGACCACCTCGCGGACACACTCGCGACGATCAACGACGGCGTCGTCGAAGACAACGGGATCGTGGTCGGACAGGCGGCCGCTGCCGCGGTGCTCGCGAACCGCGCGACGGATGGATCGGGCCACCCGGAGTTGCTCGTCAACACGCAGTACATCTGTGACGACGATCCGGGCTACTGGCGTCAGGACCCGGTGAGCCAACACCCGCTCGCTCTCGGCGCGCAGTGGGGCGAAGTCGTCACACCGTGGCGTCTCGCCGCGGCGGACCAGTTCCAGTGCCCGCCGCCGCCGACGATGGACTCGTTCGAGTACGCCATCGCGTACGCCGAAGTGCTCGCGCTCGGAGGCGACGGTGTGAACACACCGACGGTGCGCAGCGAGGAGCAGACGTTCATCGGCATCTACTGGGCCTACGACGGCATGCCGAGCCTGTGCGCGCCGCCGCGCCTCTACAACCAGATCGCGTACCAGATCGCGCAGCAGCAGGGCACGACGGACGGCTACGAGTTCGCACGTCTTCTCGCGCTGATCAACGTGGCGATGTGCGACGCAGGCATCGCGTCCTGGGAATCGAAGTGGCACCACGAATTCTGGCGCCCGATCACCGGCATTCGCGAAGCCGACGCGGGCACGGGACCGGTGGGTGGCTCGCAACTCGGCGACCAGAACCCGCTCACGGCCGGTGTCGCCGACTGGACGCCGCTCGGCGCTCCCGCGAGCAACACGGTCGGCCCCAACTTCACGCCGCCGTTCCCGGCCTACCCGTCCGGTCACGCGACGTTCGGCGGCGCGTTGTTCCAGACGCTGCGCCGCTACTACGGCACCGACGACATCGCGTTCACGTTCGTGTCGGACGAGTACAACGGTGTGACGCTCGACAACGAAGGCATCGTGCGTCCGTACATCCCGCGCACGTTCGTCGACTTCAGCCAAGCGGAAGAAGAGAACGGTCAGAGCCGCATGTACCTCGGCATCCACTGGGCCTTCGACAAGACGGGCGGCATCACGCAGGGCCGTCAGGTCGCGAACTGGGTCTACAACACGACGTACGTGGACTGATGGACGTCGACTGAGCGCGAGCGAACGAGACGGCGCGGGTGCTCCTGCGTCGATCTCGACGCGGCGCACGTCACACATCCTCGTGTGTGATGGACGAACCGAGCGAGTGCGAATGCACTCGCTCGGTTCGTCGCATTCGGGCGCCGTTCGCGCTGCGATTCGTTGCCTGCACGGCTCGCTCGCACGACACGTGAAGTTTGCGAGCGCCTGTCCGCCACCGGACGCGCGCGCTTAGATTGCGCGCCCTCGGAGCGGCGCGTTCGTGCGCTCGTGTTCGCCGCGACGTTCGCGCTCCCTCGTCCCATCGACTCATCCCATGCTGCCGATCGTCCCCCTCCTCGTGCTCGCGACCGAGACCACGAACGTTGCGCCGCCGCTCGCCGCCGATCCCATCATCAGCGCCCTTCAAACCGGGAGCGCAGCACCCGACGACGTCGGTGTCGAAGGCAAGTCGACCTTCGACCGACTGAGCTTCGATGCTGCGGGTCGTATGCGTGGCGAGAGCACGCTCGACCAGCCGAGTGGTGAGGATCGCCACCGCGGTCGCCTGCGTTTCCGCGTCGGCGGCGGCTACCAAGTCACTGATTCGGTGACGGCGCGCGTGCGCTTCTCGACGCTCTCGGACGGCCGCGACGCGAACAACCCGCACTGGGACTTCGGCGACGGCGGCAACGCGTTCGCCGCGACGGAGTTCGGCCTCGATCGCTTCCACCTCGATTGGGCGGCGCACGAGAACGTGATGATCCACGCCGGCAAGTTCGGCCACGTGTTCGCGCGTCCGGCGGTGTTCGGCGAGGCGATGTGGGACGACGACGTCCAACCGACCGGCCTCGCCGAAGTCTGGAAGCCCGAGCCGATCGGCGAGTCGTCGCGCTTCGACCTGCGCGGCGCGCAGTACGTCGCCGTCGAGAACGGTTCGGCGAACGACGCGACGATGTTCGGCCTGCAAGGCAACTTCTTCCACGACGTGGACGAGAAGATCCACCTGCAAGTCGCGGCCTCGTTCTCGAGTTGGGCCGGCGAAGGTGACGGCATCGCACTCGGCGGCGGCAACCAAGGCAACAGCGTCGGCGAACAGTTCGCGACGCTCGAGACCTTCGTCCAAGCGAAGTTCGATCACGCCGATCGCATGAGCACGACGGCGTTCGTCCAATTCATGACGAACACCGACGACGACTCGGGCGAAGACAACGGCTTCGTCGTCGGCGCGCAGTACGGCGCGTCCGGCAAGGAGAAGGACTACAACTTCTTCGGCGCCTTCTACACGCTCGACGCGAACGCGCTGTACTCGCCGGTGTCGCAAGACGACACGCCGATCGCGGGCACGGGCATCGGCACCGGCATGGACGGCCTGATCGGCGGCGGTCAGTACTTCATCTCCGACATCTTCTCGGTGCGGCTGTGGTTCCTCACGTCGAATGCCGACGCGGCGGAAGACCCCTTGCGCATCCGCCTCGACTTCGACTTCATCGTCAAGTGAGCGCGTAACAGGCGTCCTGAATGCGCGAGGGCGCGCCGACCATCGCGGTCGGCGCGCCCTCGCTGCTTTTCGGGAGGCCGGTACTCGGCGCTCAGCTCACTGCGCGCCCGTCGTCGCGACCTGGCGGTACTGGATCGTGCGCGAGTGTTGGGCCGGAAGCTCACCGAGCGGCAGCACGCGCGCAGTGCGGCCGTCGATCTCCGCGTGTCCGATGATCATCGTGTTGACCGGCTCCTTCTGCGCCATGCCTTCGAAGCGGAATTCGCGGCCTTGGTTGAGCCACAAACGCCACTCCGTGAGGCCCGTGAACCAACGCTCGGGACCACGACCGCCCGTTGCATCGGCTTCGACGACATCGGTCGGCACCCAGCCCACGCCCGGCAGGAAGTACTCGGCCCAGCAGCGATAGCCCGGGTCGTAGTCCTTGCCTTCGTTCTTCGAGTTGAGGCGATAGCCCATCTGCAGGCGCGCCGGAATGCCCTGCGCGCGCGCCAGCGTGATGAACAGCGAGTGCAGGTCGGTGCAGCACCCGCCGCCGTTCGTCATGCAGTCCTCGATCGAACCGATGCCGCAGTGCGGCTTGCTCGGATCCTTCGAGTAGTGATCGGCCGATGCGATCGTGTGGTCGAGCAGGAGCCGCACCTGACGCGCCGGGTTCTTCTCGTCGCCGACGATGCGCGCCGCGAGCTTCGCCACCTCGTCCGTGACGGTCATGTGGCGCGCGTCTTTGCGCACGTCGTCGGGGTGGAGGCGGCGCAGGTTCTCGTCGATGGCCGCGATGCTCTCCGGGTCGAACGAGACGTGCACAGGTTGGCGGCGCAGCGTGAATTCGACGACCGCGGTGAGTGTCGTCGCGGTCGGGTTCTGCACCTCGACGAACAGGAAGCGGTCGCCGCGATCGAGGTCCTCGACGACGCTCCAGTTGCCCGGCGTCGAAACGACTTCGATGTCGAGCACGTCCTGGAAGCGGTCGTCGTCCGGGATCGCGATCCACCACTTCACCTGCTTCGTGCCGGCCGGCACGTCGGTCAGGTTGGTGGTCTGACGCACGGTGAACGTGCGTGTCTGGTCGAGCGGTTGGTCCTGGGTGGCGCGCGCCGGAGCGGCGGCGAGGAGTGCGGTGGCGGCAGCAGCGGCGGCAGCGAGTACCAGGGAGCGGCGCATGAGACTTCGAGTCGGGTTGGTTCCGACGGCGTTGGACGACGAGTGCGAGCGCCGACCGTGGTCACGCCGCGGGAAGCGCGGCGGGGCGGTGAGCGTTCGCTCGCTGAAAAGGTAACAGTCCGTTCATGGCCGTGCGGCACGGTGCGACGCTGCTGACGGCTACCCTCCCGCGATGCCGAGCGCCGTCGCCGTTCTGCCTCTGCTCCTCCTCGCCGTCCCCCAGGACCCGTCGGCGCCGGAACAGGGCGCAGCCTTTCTGTCGCGCCCCGAAGGCGACCCGACGACGCCGCGCGGGGTGCTCGTCAACGATCCGCGCGCCACACCCGGGCTGACGTTGGTCACTCCGATCAACACCACGCTCGGCCATCTGATCGCCAACGACGGCACGGTCGTGCACACCTGGCAGTTCGACTCGCCGCCGGGTGAGTGGTGCGAACTCCTCGCCGACGGAACGCTGATGCGCTCCGGCCGCGAGGACACCGATCAGCGCTTCGCCGGCGGCGGCATCGGCGGGCGACTGCAGCGCGTCGCACACGACGGCACGTTGCTGTGGAACCACGACCTGTCGTCGGACGCGCTCTGCGCGCACCACGACATCGCCGTTCTGCCGAACGGGAACGTGCTGGTCGTCGCGTGGGAGCGCATCGCCGAGCACACCGCGATCGCGAACGGCCGCGACCCGGCCTGGGTCGGCGAGGCGGGCTTCTGGCCGGACACCGTGCTCGAACTCGAACCGGTCGGCGAACACGACGCGCGCGTCGTCTGGCAGTGGCGCACGTGGGACCACATCGTGCAGGACTTCGACCCCTCGAAGGCCAACTTCGGCGACGTGACCGCCGCGCCGGGGCGCATCGACGTGAACGGCGACCATCGCAACCTGCCGCCGATGTCGCCCGAGCAGCGCAAGCGCTACGAAGACACGCAGCGGCAGCTCGAAGCGCTCGGCTACGCGACCGGCAGTGTGCTCGGTGAAGCGACACTCGACGAAGCGACGTTGACGCGCCGGCGCGAGCGCCTCGACCGGTCGGGCGACTGGCTGCACACGAACTCGATCGACCACCTGCCGGAGCACGACCTGATCGTGCTCTCGACGCCCAAGTTCAACGAGCTGTGGGTCATCGACCACTCGACGACGATCGAGGAAGCGCGCGGCTCGAGCGGCGGCCGCTTCGGGCGCGGCGGCGAGATCCTGTGGCGCTGGGGCAATCCGAAGACCTACGGCTTCGGTGGCCCGGCCGACCAACGGCTCGGCTACCAACACGATCCAAAGTGGCTCTTCGGTGCGGACGGCTCTCTGCGCATGACGGTCTTCGACAACGTCACGGGCGACGGGCGGCGCGAGTGGTCGGCCGTGTACGAACTCGTGCTGCCGTTCGATCCGGAGCGCGGCTTCCTGCGCGAGGAAGGGCGGCCGTTCGGCCCCGAGGACCTCGCGTGGGGCTACGCCGATCCGAACAACTTCTACTCGGCCTTCTTCAGCGGCGCGCAACGCCTGCCGAGCGGCAACACGTTGATCTGCAGCGGCGCGGGCGGTCGCGTGTTCGAAGTCACGCCGAAGGGCGAGACCGTCTGGAACTACCGCAGCGTGCCCAGACATTCGCTGTTCCGCGCCGAGCGTTATCCGCTCGACCATCCGGGTGTGGTGGCGCTGCTCGCGGCGAAGGCGCAGGCGAGCGCGAGCGGAGATTGAACGCGGAGTGAGCCGCGCCGGCGTGCGCCGGAGACGAGGGCGAGGAGACGTCCGCTACGCTCCGCGCATGTCGACCAGCCTCGTCGTGATCGTGATGTCCGTCGGTGCGTTCTGTCAGGAGACGCCTGCGCCCGAGGAGCCGCCCGGCTTCCTCTCACGCGCCGAGTGGGACCCGACGACGCCGCGCGGGGTGCTCGTGAACGATCCGCGCGCCATGCCGGGGCTGACGCTCGTCTCGCCGATCAACAGCACGCTCGGTCACCTGCTCGCGAACGACGGCTCGATCGTCCACACCTGGCAGTTCGACTCGGCGCCGGGTGAATGGTGCGAACTGCTGCCCGACGGAACGCTGATGCGCGCGGGCCGCGAGGACACCGATCAGCGCTTCGCGGGCGGCGGCATCGGCGGCCGCCTGCAGCGCATCGCACACGACGGCACGTTGCTGTGGAACTTCGACCTGTCGTCGGATGCGCTCTGCGCGCACCACGACATCGCGGTGCTGCCGAACGGCAACGTGCTCGTCATCGCCTGGGAACGCATCGCGAAGCACACGGCGCTCGCGAACGGTCGCGATCCGGCCTGGGTCGGCGGCGCGGGCCTCTGGGCGGACACGGTCATCGAACTCGAACCGGTCGGCGCGGACGACGCGCGCATCGTCTGGCAGTGGCGGTCGTGGGACCACGTCGTCCAGGACTTCGACGCGGCGAAAGCCGACTTCGGCGACGTGACCGCGAACGCGGGGCGCATCGACGTGAACGGCGACCACCGCAACCAACCGCCGATGTCGCCCGAGCAGAAGAAGCGCCACGCGGAGACGCAGGCGCAGCTCGAAGCGCTCGGCTACACGACCGGCATCGCACAGAGCGACGCCGCGCCCGACGAGGAGGCCTTGAAGAGTCGACGCGAGCGCCTCGAACGCTCCGGCGACTGGCTGCACACGAACGCGATCGACTACCTGCCCGAGCACGACGTGATCGTGCTCTCGTCGCCAGAGTTCGGCGAGCTGTGGGTCATCGACCACTCGACCACGATCGAAGAGGCGCGCGGTTCGAGCGGCGGCCGCTTCGGTCGCGGCGGCGAGATCCTGTGGCGCTGGGGCAATCCGAAGACCTACGGGGCCGGCGGCGACGGCGATCGGCAGCTCGAATACCAACACGATCCGAAGTGGCTCGTGGCTGCGGACGGTTCGCTGCGCCTGACCGTGTTCGACAACAACGCGGGCGACGGCGATGCGGAGTGGTCCGCGGTGAAGGAACTCGTGCTGCCGTTCGACGCGGAGCGCGGCTTCCTGCGCGACGAAGGCGCGCCGTTCGGGCCCGAAGAACCCGTGTGGTCCTACGAGGACCGCGAGAACTTCTACTCGGCCTTCATCAGCGGCGCGCAGCGCCTGCCGAACGGGCACACGCTGATCTGCAGCGGTGCGGGCGGCCGCGTGTTCGAGGTCACGCCGAGCGGCGAGACCGTCTGGAACTTCCGCAACAACTTGGGCGGCGACGTGACGCCGCCGGACCACGCGGGCCACGCGCCCGAGTACGCGCTCTTCCGCGCCGAGCGCTACGCCCACGACCACCCGGGTGTGGTGGCGCTGCTCGCGGCGAAGGCGGCGACGAGCGGAGACGCTCGCTGACGACGCTCCATCACGACGCGCGTCGGCCGTACCAGAAGGCGAGGCCTTCGCGCGAGTGCAGCGCGCGGCCGCGCGTCCACACGAGGCGCGCGAGTTGGCGCGCGTGGAACGACAGCGGCAGGTCGCGCAACTTGCGGCCCGAGGTGACGACGCGCTCCTTCAGCACGACGAAGCGGCCGTGCGCGCGCAGCGAGCGCGCGAGGGCGATCTCCTCGGCGGCGAAGAGCCGTTCGTCGAAGCCGCCGACGCGTTCGAACACTTCGCGGCGCACGTAGAGGAAACAACCGCCGCACAGGCCCGACCACGCGAGTGCGCGTGTGACGACGGCCATCACGGCGTGGCCGTACCAGGGCGCGTCGTCGAAGCGCGCGCGCGAACCGCCGCCGACCGCGCCGCGTTCGACGGCCGCCAGTGCGGCGCGCACGAGCGAACCGTGCGGAAAGGTGTCGCCGTCGACGAACAGGAGCACGTCGCCGCGCGCCGCTCGCGCGCCGACGTTGCGCGCCGCTGCGATCTGGCGCACTTCGGCGCGCACGACGCGCGCGCCCGCGCGCTCGGCGATGGTGCCGGTTCCGTCGCTCGAACTGTCGTCGACGACCACGATCTCGAAGGGCACGCCCGCTTCGGTGCCGGCGCGCTGCAGGGCGGCGACGACGGCGCCGATCTGCAGGGCTTCGTCGTGGGCGGGAACGATGAACGAGAGCATGGGCCTGGAACTTCATCATCGGCCTTCGCGGCCGACGCGCTCCAACCGCTCTTCGAAGAGGGCCGGAGTTTGGATCCAGCCACCCCGGGGCCCCGAGCGCTCAGGTCCGCCCCCTCGGTCGATCCCGGACGAGCGCACGGCGCGCCCCCCTACCTATACCTAGAGCTTCAAGGTATGGTGGCCGCATGGCCTCGAAGGACTTGGTGGCGGCGTCGGCGCGGCCGCTCGTGCTCGCGCTGCTCGCACGCGGTGAGAGCTACGGCTACGCGTTGATCGACGAGATCCGCGAGCAGTCGGGCGGTGCGCTCGAGTGGAGCGAAGGGATGCTCTATCCCGTGCTCCATCGGTTGGAGGCCGAGGGCTTGATCGAAGCCCACTGGCGCAGCGCGCCCGACTCGGGCCGGCAGCGCAAGTACTACCGACTGCGTGCGAGCGGCAAGAAGGCGCTCGCGGCGGAGCGCACGGCGTGGCTCGAGATGCACGGCGTGCTGACGCGTGTTTGGAAACTGGGCCCGGCCTGAGACCGAGGACACGACATGAACGAACCCGATGGAGCGGCGGATCTGGCGATCGACGCGGCGGTGATGAACTGGCGTGCCGGTGTGCGTGGGCTCGAGGGTCGCGAGCTCGACGAACTCACCGACCACGTCGCAAGTTCGGCGCGCACGTTGATGGCGAACAACCTCGCCGCTGATGAAGCCGTGCTGATCGCGACGCGGCGGCTCGGCGCGGAGCGCGAACTCGTGCGCGAGTTCGAGCGCGGCGACGGTCGCCTGCGACAGTTCGATCCGCTCGCATTGCTGCTCGTCGGTGCGGCGGCGGCGCTCGTGATCGGGCCGCTCGCGCGGCTGCCGATGTACGTGTCGGCGGTCGCGGGCAAGCTGCTCGGATACGACCACTCGCAGTGGGCGACGCCGATGACGACGATCGCAGCCATCGCACCGATCGCCATCTTGATCCCCTTGGTGCGGTGGCGCGGGGCTGCGGATGCTGTTGCGCGGGTCGCTCGTCGCCCGTTCCTTGCACTCACGTTCGCTCTCGTCTTCTTCTGCCTGCCCAAACTCGCGCAGATCGGCGTCCACCATGTGCTCACACACGACGAATACGGCCGAGCGCTCGCATTCGGGTGGCCGTCAGCCACAGCCTTCTTCGCGTTCGGACTCGTGGCTCCTCTCGTCATGCTTGCGTTCGGCCTGCGGCGTTCCCGTCGTTTGGCGAGCGAGTGAGTTGCGTGAGGTTCGCAGCGAGCCCAACTGCGTGGCGTAGACTGCGGCGGCGCGGCGACCCGCGCACGCCATGCAGCCCCACCCGCCCCTCGTCCTCTTCGACGGCGTCTGCAACCTGTGCAACGCGTCGGTGACGTGGATCCTGCGCCGTGACGGGCGAGCGCGCTTCCAGTTCGCGTCGCTGCAGTCGAACGTCGCGCGCGAACGGCTCGCCGCCGCGCACGCTCCGGCGGAACTGCCCGACAGCATCGTCCTGATCGACGAGGACGGCGTGCACACGCGCTCGACGGCGGCGCTGCGCGTCGCGCGCGGCCTCGGCTTCCCTTGGAGCATGGCCGCCGTGTTCTTCGTGCTGCCGCGCTTCGTGCGCGACGCGCTCTACGACGTGGTCGCGCGCAACCGCTACCGCTGGTTCGGCAAGCGCGAGACGTGTGCGCTGCCGCGGCCCGAGTGGGCGAGCCGCTTCCTCGACGCTCGCGAGCCGCGCGAGCGTCACTGATCGAGACAGCTCGTCACCGATCGCCTCCGCGCCTTCCACCACCTCGACCGCCCCACGTTCCAACGCCATGAGCCGAGGTGTCACCGTCCTGCGTTTCGAGATCGCGCTCGCCGACAGCGATCGCGGCGTCTATGCCGACCTCGACGTGCGTGTCGCGCGCCATCCGTCGGAGTCGGGCGCGTTCCTCGTCGTGCGCATGCTCGCCTACTGCCTCGAGTACGCCGAAGGCATCGCGTTCTCGAAGGGCGGCGTGAGTTCGGTCGACGAACCCGCCATCTCCATCGTCGATCCCACGGGCCAGCGCCTCGCATGGATCGAAGTCGGCGCGCCGTCGGCCGAGCGCCTGCACCGCGCGTCGAAGGCCACCGCACGCGTCGCGCTGCACTCGGATCGCCGCATCGAGAACCTGCGCGCGGCGCTCGCGGGCGAACGGATCCACCGCGCCGAAGCGCTGCTGGTCACGACCTATCCCGGCGAGCTGCTGCGCGCGCTCGACGACGTGCTCGACCGCAACAACCGCTGGAGCGTGACGCGCGGCGACGGGCACCTGTACGTCACGGTCGGTGGGCGTTCGTACGACGCCGCGCTCGAGGCGCGGCCGCTCGTCGAAGCTGCGCCGACGGCGTGATTCAGTGAGCGAGCATTCATGCTCGCGAACGGGCTCCAACCGCGCCAGCGGTTGGGCCAGAGGCACCTGAGAGAGCATGTCCGGCGCGGAGCGTCGATTTCTTCTCCTCTCTCAGTACGGCCAGTTCGGCCCGAGCGCCGTCAGCCGGAAGAACTCGAGGTCGGCGATGGTCGCCGCATGGACGGGCACCAGCGGCGAGAGCGGAAACGTCTCCCACGGATCGATGGAGAGGTTGTAGAGCACTTTCACTCCGGCATACGAGACGAGTTTGCGCCCGTCTGCGCGTATGACCGCCCAATCGTCGATCGCGAGGGTCGGAACACCGCCGTTGGGCGAGAAGCGCGTGATGAACGCGTAGTTGCGAGCGCCCGCTTGGCCCGTGAGCGTCGGCGCGAAGCTGATGCTGTCGCCGAAGCCTTTGACGGGCACGAGGCCGCACACGTCGAGCAACGTGCGCGGAAGGTCGACGACTTGAACCAGTGCGTCGTCCACGCCCGCTGTGACGCCCGGCCCCCACCACACGAGCGGCACGCGCACACCGCCTTCGTAGGGCGTGAGTTTGTAGCCCTTCGACTTCGCGTTCGGCGGCGGCACTTGGTGCGGCGTGCCGTTGTCGCACAGGAACACGACGTGGGTCTGTGCGGGATCGACGACGGCGAGCAGCGCCGCGAGTTGGTTGTCGAGCGCCGCGAGTGAGGCCTCGTACAAGTCGCGGTTCGTCGTGCCGAGCGCGTACCCGGGCGGCAACGTCCCGCTCGGCGGCGCTTGGAAAGGCTCGTGCGGCGCGAACGGTGCGAGGACGGCGAACTTGGGTCCGTCGGTCGCGCTCCACCACGCGACCGTCTCCTCGATGACGACCGTGGTCGAGTAGTTCGGTTCGAGGCTGCGTTTGCCGTCGTCCGTGCGCGTCCAACCGTAGTGCGTCAACAGATTGATCGGGGCGCCGGCGCGCCAGGTCTCGAAGCCGTGCACACGCGCGATCTCGAACTCGCTGCCGAGCTGCCCACTCATGAAGTGCGCTTTGCCGAACAGTGCCGTCGAGTAGCCGTTCGCTGCGAAGACGTCGGCCAGCGACTTCGTGTTCGGATGCAGACCGCCGAGGGTGGTCAGCGCCGTTCCGATCAGATGGCGGTGCGGGTATTCGCCGCACAGCAGCGCGGCGCGCGACGGACTGCAGACGGGGTTCGTGTAGAAGCGCGTGTACACACGCCCCACCGACGCGTACGCCGAGAGGCGTGCCAGAGGCGCAGCCGCGACGTCCTCCCAGCTCATGTCGTCGACGACGATCACGAGCACGTTGGGAGGGGACGATTGCGCGTACCCGGGCGAGCCGAGCAGCGCGCACACGAGCAGTACGAGGGCAGTGATGGTGCGCATGACGCGAGAGGCGTCGAGCGGGACGCCATACATGCATGAGAGGGGTGGTTCAGACGTGGTGATACACCACCGAGTGAGATCCGCGGTGGCTGTGACGATTTGTGAAGAACTCAGTCACGTTGGGCGGTGGCCGGAACGAGCCGTGCGCTGCGCCCGCGCTCCCCAACCGCTGGGACCACCGCGCCCGCGTGCGAAGTCGCACCAGGCGGCCGAGGCGTCGAGGCCGATCGGGATCCACTCGGCTTCGTCGTTCGCGCGCCACCACGACCGGCCGCTCAGCCCCGCGAGAACGGCGCCTCCGTCTGCTGCGAACGCGAGAGCGTTGAAGCGGCCGTCCTCCGGCGCGACGGTACGAACGAAGGTGTCGCGCCGTGCGCGCCAGGCCGCACCCGCGTCGCCGAATGCCTGGAACTCGGTACCGTCGAACGCAACGGCGCGCGGGTGTTCGTCGCCCAGGTCGTGCAGCACGAACGTTGCACCTCCGTCGTGCGTCGCGAGCACGACGCTCGTCCGCGCCGACGCAGAGTCCGCATCGCGTGTCCGCGAAACCGCGCCGCGCAGAGTTGCGGCGCCCGCGAGTGTGCTCGCAGCGCTGTCACGCGCCCACGTCGCACCGCCGTCCGTCGAACGCTCGATCGTCGAAGCGAGCCCGACCGCGACACATCTCATTCCGTCCGCGAATGCAACATCGTGGAGCCGAGCCGGTGCGGGCTGCGTTGCGACGCTCCACGTTCGTCCAGCGTCCGCACTCGTCAGCACGACGCCCGGATCCGTCTCAGCGCGGCCACCCATGGCGACGAGGTGCTCATCGTCGCGCGCGGCTTCGTGCGCCGTTGCGTGAAACGGCTCGCGAGCACATGCCGCCAAGAGCGCGGATGCCGCCACGACGCCCGCTCGCGATCGTTCTCCAATCATGCCGCGGAGCTGGCCCGCGGTTACGATCCGATCTCAGAGGCGGAACCACACCATGATCCAACTGTTCTACGGCCCCGGCAACGCGAGTCTCACACCGCACATGTTGCTCGAGGAACTCGGAGTGCCCTACCAACTGCGCGCCGTCGATCGCGCCGGCGGCGAGCACCGCACTCCCGAATTCCTCGCCCTCAATCCGAACGGGTTGATCCCGGTGCTGGTCGACGGCGACCTGGTCGTGTACGAGACCGCGGCCATCTGCCTGCACCTCGTCGACACGCACCCCGACGCGCACCTCGCGCCGCCGATCGGTACGCCGGAGCGCGCGCACTTCTACAAGTGGATGGTCTGGCTGACGAACACGCTGCAAGCGTCGCTCATCACCTACTTCCACCCGGAGCACTTCAGCAAGCCCGACGACGAAGCGACGCACGCGACGATCAAGGCGCACGCCGAACAGCGCATCGGGCGCATGCTCGACCAACTCGACACCGAAGTGATGAAGCGCGGCGGCGCGTGGCTGCTCGGCAAGCAGTTCTCGGCCGTCGATCCGTATGCGCTGATGCTCGGCCGCTGGACGCGCAACTTCGCGCGCCCCGCGCGCAGCCTGCCGCACCTCGGCCCCTACCTGCAGCGCGTGCTCGCGCGCCCGGCGATCCACCGCACGTTCGAACAGGAAGGCCTCGCGACGCCGTGGATCTGAGAGAGATCGCGCTCGCCGTCAGTCGGCGAGCGGCCCGTTGAGTTCTCCGAGATCGACGACGAGCGGCCCGTCGGCGGCGAGCGTGCCGCGCGCCCAGACCTCGTCGCCGCTCTTCAATTCGTACGTTCCGGCGCTCAGCCCGACGATGCGAATGGACCCGTCGGCACGCGGTCGTGCGAGCGGTTGATCCCATTGACAGCTCGCAGACAGCTCGAGCGCTGCCGGCCGCGCCTCGGAGACGACGCGTCCCACGAGCACGAAGCCCGGCACGTGCACGTCGTGCACGACGTCCGTTCGCAGGTCGATCTCGCTGGGGATCGGATCCGTCGCGAAGTGGTCGCCGACGGTCAGGAAATAGACGTCGGGCGCGAGGGCCTGGTCGATGCGCCCGTCGACGACGGCGATGAACTGGAACCAGTTGCCGTTGACCGCCGTGTCGAGCTTCGCCTTCGAACGCACGCCGATCGTGCGCGGCACGACGGCGTCGCCGGCTTCGAGCGCGACCCCGTCCGCACCGAAGACACGCCCCGTCCAGCGCACCGCGTCCGCGGCGAGGCCGAAGTTCACTTCGTGTTCTCCGAGCGGCTCCGTGCGAACGGTGCGGTGCTCCTCGATCGACCCCGCGGGCGCAACGCGGTACACGGCGATGTCCTCGACCGGAAAGCGCGTTCCACCGTCGAATCGGCCGCTGACGTCCGTGCGCACGACGACCGTGGTGCGCACGGTCGCGATCCACAACAGCGCGTCTTCGATCGGCTCGCCACCCGCCGTGCGCACGCTGCCGAACACGTGAGCGCTGCCGAAGTCGAAGCACTCGCGCTTGCCGTGGTACTGCGGCAGCACGACCACGGCGCGGTGCAGTGGTTCGGCGCCGAGCTCGATCGCGATCAACACCCACGGACCCACGAGGCCGTCGAAACGCGCCACGCCGCCGACGAGCGGCGCTTCGATGCGCCGCTCCGGATCGAAGCCTGCCGCCGCGTTCGCGTGGTCGACGTCCTGTGCGAACACCCGCCCGCCGACGAGGCGCCCGTGCACACGCACTTCGACCTCGAGTGCGCCGACCGGCAATCCGGCGTCGTACGCCGCCGCGCGTGCGAGTTCCTCGCCCTGCACGTCGGCGACCGGCGGCGCCGCCGCGACCAGCGCTTCCGTCTCCATGGTCGTCTCCGGCAGCGTGTTCGCGCGCCGCGCGTCAGCCGGTTCGAGCTCGATCTCGCGCGCCGCACCCGTCGGCACCTCCGCCGCGTCGCGCCGCACCCGCTCGCCCTGCCAGACGTCCGTCTGGAGCACGAACCACGCCGCGACGGCGAGCGCGCCGACGAGCGGCAGGATCCAACGCAG
>JBIKNC010000065.1:0-19671 GCA_044358925.1 Planctomycetota bacterium
GCTTCCACCGATACCGATCGGCACGTGCCGAGCGCCGCGGAGCTCGACCGTGTGCGAGAGGACGAAGTGGAGATCCGTGCGCGCCTCGCCGAGATCGATGCTGACGTCGCCGAACACCACGCGACGCAATCTCTGCGCTCGTGGCTCACGCTCTTCTGGAGTGTCCATCCGTCATGAGCCCGAAGAAGAAGTCGACATCCAAGCCCAAGGCCAAGCCCAAGGCCAAGTCCACGGCCAAGTCCGCCGCCAAGCCCGAAGCGCTCCAATCGCAGTTCGTACCCGACGCCGTATCCATCCGCGTCGAGAAGGCGCCGGACGCGGCGCACCGATTCACCGCACTGGAGTGGTGCCTCAACAACCTGTGGGACGGGGCCGACATCGCTGCGATCGAACGCTTCGAGGACGACACGAAGCGGCACTACGGTTGGGTGATGTGGCCGCGCATGTGATGGCGGCGCCGCGCCATCCACGGACCGGCTGTCTCGCTCGCTGCGCGGCGTGTGGCGATGCACGCTCGCTCGACCTCGTGAAGGGATGAAACCAATCGTGTCGATTCGCCATGCCGTCCTGTCGCTTCTGGTGCTGCTCGTCGGAGCGGCGTTCTGGTGGGCGCTCTCGGCAGCGGACCGCGGCGCTCGTCCGACACGCGCCGTCGAAGCGGCGCCGGTGGAGCGCGAGGTGCGAGCGGACGAGCCGCAGCTCGCTGCAGTGAACGACCCGGGCGAGGGTCGCAGTTCAACCGAAGTCACGCCTGAGGACGAGGCGAGCGACGTGGTCGAAACGGTGGTCGCGCCTCCGGTGGTCGCCGCGCCGGAGCACACGATCCGTGTGCTCGTCACGGACGAGAGCGGCGCGCCGCTCGCGGCGGCGAACGTCGGGATCGAGCTGCCCGAAGAGGTACTCGCTGACGTGTCGACCGACGCGAGCGGCCACGCGCTGTTCGCCGTGCACGACGCGTTCGGGAGCGTGCGAGTGCACGACGTGTTCGGGAGCGTGCACCTGCGCGTGCGACACAGCGAATACGGGACACACGACGGTTCCGTGGCCGTGACGGATCCGATCGTCGTCGTGTTGCGGCCGCCGTGCACGCTCACCGTCACGTGCATCGAAGTGGGCACCGGCGCGCCGCTCCCCGACGTCGACGTCGAGTGGAGCATGGACGGCAGGGATTCGAGCGGCTTCTCGCGATCGGTCGCGCGCAGCGACGTGCGCGGTCAGGTGTCGTTCGGCGACGTGCCGACGAACACGCGCATCCGACTGCGCGCGCGCGGCATCGAGGTCTATCTGCAACGGAGCGTGTACGACACGACGGCAGCTCCACGAGCGTCGATGACGCTCTCGCTGCGCCGCGGCCAGCCGGTCCGCATGCACGTGTTCGACGAACACACCGGCGCAGCGGTCGTGCCGACGGTGATCGACGGTGCGCACGGCGCGAGGTTCGGGTGGCGCCAGGACGCGGACGGACTGCTCGTCGTGTACGTCTGCGTCGACGAGTGGAACGAGGAGAACTCCTACGCCGGATTTCGCGTCGCTGCAGAAGGCTGTGCGGTCACGGATCTGAAGGGGAAGCGCTCCGCTCTCTCCGACGTCGTCCACGTCCCGATGCGTGCGCTGCGCAGCGTCGCCTTCGTGTGCGACGAACTCGACGCGACCTTCGGCTCGCCGGAGAGCGTCACCGTGACGTGGGGGCGGTCGCTGTGGGCGATCGGCACCCCGAACTGGACCGCGCCGTACGAGGCGCCGCCCGGCGACGACACGTGTGCGGGATGGACGATCCATTTCGCGGGGCCGAAGAAGGGGCCGCGTGCGGCGCTGTTCGACCACGACGGCGTGGCGCTCGTCGCGGGGCTCCTGTCCGGCGTGAAGGACCTGGAGGTCTCGATCACGGGCGCCGCGGGCGCCTCGCTGTCGGGGCGCCTGAGAGAGGAACTCGCGCGGCCCGCCGGCGGCGGCGTCGAGCGCTTCCGCGTACGGCTCGTGGCTGGAGAGCCGCCGAAGCTCGACTTCACGCGCGACGAGCCGTGACGGTTCGCGGTGCACTCGCGCCGCGCGGGCACGACGCGATGCACGCGCGTCTCAGACTCGGCCCGTGAGGACGAGGATCAGCATGACGACCACGAGCAAGCCGATGACGCCGCTCGGACCGTAGCCCCAGCTCTTGTTGTAGCCCCAGCGCGGGACGGAGCCGAGGAGCATGAGGACGAGGACGACGATGAGGATGGTGCCGAGCATGTTCGTGCGTGGGTAGTCGGTTGCGGATGGCGTGGTCGAGCGGGCGGCCGCAGTCCCGGCGCGGCCCGCAGGTGTTGGACGGTGGCTCGGCGCCGCCACGTGGGCGCGCCGTGCCGGACGCGATGCGGACCTCGAGGTCCGCTCGCATTCACTTCTTGCAGGTCGTGCAGAAGTCGTCGACTTCCTTTCTGGCCTTCTCGACGGTGTAGCCGTAGGCCTTCTGGAGCTTGCCCTCGAGCTGCTGCCGCTTGCCGGCGACGACATCCAAGTCGTCGTTCGTGAGTTTGCCCCAGCGCTCTCGTACCAGTCCTTTGGTCTGCTCCCAGTTGCCTGCGATGCTGTCCCAGTTCATGGTTGTCGTCCTCGCGCTCGATGGATGCGTTGGTTCGGCGAATGCGCGCAGTCACAGGCGTGTTGCCACGTGCTGCACCGTCACGCAATGAATCTAGTGAGCACCGCTCGCAGCGAAATCCGTGCAATGCGCCATTGCTGCGTGGGCGAATGGGTAGTCGCTCACCGTCGGCAGCCGGCATCCGCGACTTCAGCTGTCGCGGGCCGATGCTGTTCGACAGATGCGCGCACGCGAGTCATGGAATGTGCGGATCGCGGGCGGCACCGACACGCGCTCCAATCGGGGACCATGAAACATCCGATCGCCTCTCGTTCACGCGCCGTCTCCATCGGCGCTCTCGTGTGCTGCCTGGCCTCGTGCCGAGCCGCGCGCACACCGGAGGTCGGGTACGTCGACCAGGGCGTCGTTGCTCTCGCCGACGCGACCTCGTCGAACGTCGCACCGCATGGCGCCGCGTCGTTCGAGGGCCGCTCGTTCGGCGCGAGTCACGCGCCGCTCGAACCGCACTCCACCGCACCGACCGCACTCTCGCTGGAGTCGTTCGCGCTCGCCGCCGAGCCGCTCGTCGCCGCACCCGGCGCACGCAGCGGCACCTATCTTCAGCTCGGCTTCGGCTTGGTCACGACGCGCTCGTCCTCCGGTCCCAGCCAGGACGTCGAGTTCGACCAAGGCTACGCCGTGCCGGTCGCGATCGGCTGGCGTCTGCCCGGCGCGGACGACGCGCTCGCGCTCGACCTCGAAATCGAAGGCATCTACACCGACCAGGACGTCGACGACGACGGGCTCACACAAGCCGTGGTCGACATCACGCAGTTCGGACTGCTCTTCAACGCTCTCGCGGACTTCGAAGTCGGTGACGCGCTCGCGCTCTACGCAGGCGGCGGCATCGGCCTCTCGTTCCTCGACATCGGCACCACGAGCGACGGCCTCAACTCCTTCGAGGACGAGGACGGTCCGTTCCTCGCGTGGCAACTGAAGGGCGGCCTGCGTTGGTGGATGAGCGACGCGCTCTCGTGGAACCTCGGCTATCGCTTCCTCAACGTCGACGACGTCGAGATCGACGACGGCGTCGGTTCGTCGAGCTTCGATCTCGAGACCGAACAACACGTGATCGAGATCGGCATCCGTCTGCAGCTCTGATGACGCGACGCTCGGGCGGCGAGACTCCGCCCGAGCACGCTGAAGAGATCCGTCCGGCGCCACGCGCGTGAGAACAGATGCGATGAAACGACGACAACTGTTGATCGGAGGTGGCGGTTTGATCGTCGCCGGCGCCGGAGCGGTGTGGTGGGGACTGAGGCGCATGGGCTCGCTCGACGGCTACGCGGTCGAGGCGGCGCAGATGCGCGCGCTCCTGGCTGCGCAACCGACGCTGCTCGAACTCGTGCGCTACGCGACGCTCGCGGCGAGCGGCCACAACACACAAGCCTGGCTGTTTCGCATCGACGAGGAGCGCATCGAGATCCTCCCCGACCTCTCGCGGCGAACTCCGGTGGTCGATCCCGACGACCACCACCTGTTCACGAGCCTGGGATGTGCGGCCGAGAACCTCGCACTGGCGGCGAGCGCGCGCGGCCGGCCCGGCGAGGTCCGTTTCGAGGCCGCGAACGAAGGCTCGGTGGTGTTCTCGTTCGGCGGCGCGGACGCGCCGAACAGTGAGCTCTTCGATGCCGTGCCGCTGCGCCAATCGACGCGCGCCGAGTTCGACGGCGTGCCCGTGAGCGCGCTCGAACTCGGCAAACTGGCCGAGGCTGCGCGCGTGCCTGGTGTCGACGTCGTGCTCCTCACCGAGAGGCGCAGCATCGACGCCGTGCGCGATCTGGTCGTCGCCGGCAACACGCTGCAGATGGCGGACGCCGCCTTCGTGAAGGAACTCGCGTCGTGGCTGCGTTTCAGTCCGCGCCAAGCTCTGGCCGCGGGCGACGGTCTCTTCGGCGCGGCGAGCGGCAGTCCGATCGCGCCGGCCTGGCTCGGCGCGCTCGTGTTCGAGCGTTCGTTCAGCGTCGAGAAGGAGAACGACAAGTACGCGCGCCAGCTCCGTTCGTCGTCGGGCGTCGCCGTGTTCGTGGCGCAGAAGGAGGACCGCGAGCACTGGGTCCGCGTCGGTCGCGCGTGCCAGCGCTTCGCGCTGCAAGCCACCGCGCTCGGTCTGAAACACTCCTTCGTCAATCAAGCCGTCGAGGTCGCCGCGCTGCGTCCCGACCTGGCGGCGCTCGTCGGAATGCCCGGCCGTCGGCCCGACCTCGTGATGCGCTTCGGCCGCGGACCGACACTGCCGTATTCGCCGCGTCGGCCCGTGTCGGCGGTCGTCCTCGGAGTCGAGCGAGCGTGAATGCCCCGTTGCCGGTGCACGCGAAGGAGACGTACCGCTCACCGAGCGGCGTTCGCGAAATCGCGCTGCGGCTGGGAGCGGACCCGAACCATGCGCCAGCCGCGGTCCGCCTCGAACAGTCCGGCCGTTTGCGATCGGTCGGTTCGAAGCGCTGGATGGCGTTCACCGCGACACAGACGATCTCGAATCAGCACTGCGCCTTCGACTGGCGTGCACGCGCCGGATTCGCGCGAGTGCTGAGTGCGCGCGACGCGTTGACAGCGGACGGCGGCCTGTTCGAGCTGGGATTGTTCGGCGTGATTCCGCTTCGACGAGCGCCAGGTTCGCCCGAGCTCCTGAAGGGTCAAACGATGCGCTACCTGGCCGAACTCGCCTGGGCGCCGGATGCGCTGCTCCACAACGCGGACGTGCGCTGGCGCGAGTCCGGACACGACGCGTTCGACGTGAGCAGCGCGACGTGCGCGAACCTGACGAGAGCCCTGTTTCCGCGTGGGGACGACGCGTCTGCAGCGCAGGTCCGACTGAAGTTCGACGAGCAAGGCCGATTCGTCGAGGCCTTCGCGTCCGATCGGCCGCGCTCCGTCCAGGCGCACTTCGAACCGACGCCGTGGCGAGCGCGCTTCTTCGACTACCGCCGGCATTGCGGCCGGTGGCTGCCCTTCGCGGGCGCGGTCGCGTGGCTGATCGACGGCAGGGAAGAGGTCTACTGGGAAGGTCGGATCGAGCGCTGGGAGCTGGTCGAGGCGGACGCAGCGCAGCGCGTCGAGCGGCCCAGCGAGCGGCCCATCGAGGCGAACACGAACCGGCCATCCGCCGGACGCTGACGCCAAACAACTACTCGCGCGCCAACATCTCGACCTTCGCCTCGGCCACCGCCACGCGGCTCTCGAGTGCGTCGATGCGCTTCTCGAGTTGGTTGATCTGGATCGCTCGGCAGCTCGAAACGAACGGGGCGACGAGCACGAGGACGGCGAAGGTCGACTTCTTGAATTGGGTGCGCATGGTCGTTGGTGTGGTTGCGAAGAGAGTGGATCACGAGCGCGGCGCCGTCGGTCCATTCGTGGGGCGCTCTTCCCGAAAGAGCCGCGCGGCATGCTGCGCAGTATCGACAGCTTCTCCGCGCACGGCGCGGGATGGCGTGTCGTTCATGAGTGAGCGCGCGCCCGTCCGCTCGTCGACGGTTCGAATTGCCTGGATAGGCGCTGTGAATCAGAGTCATCCCGGATGACCCTGTGAACGTCTCGATCACACGGGACGCTGCTTGCCGCGCGCTGTGCGATGGCACACGATCACACCAACTGCCCGGGTGACGGGCGGCGCGCTGCATCTGTGCGGGCGCGCCCCGCGCTCCACGACCCACGTACGATCATGACTTCGACGATTCGATTCGCAGGGCTCCTCACGAGCCTCGCGGTGCTCGGCACCGCATCGTGTGCTTCCCGACAGGAGTCTTCCGGCGCCGCGGAGGTCCGAGCGGATCAGGCGGCGGCCGCGACGTGCCCGGTGATGCACGAGACGGCGGTGAAGCTCGACACCTACCAACACTCGGAGGACCGCGTGATGCGCAATCAAGACTGGTGGCCGAACCAACTCGACCTGTCGATTCTCCAGCAGAACTCCAGCAAGAGCGACCCGATGGGCGCGGGCTTCGACTACGCGAAGGAGTTCGCGACGGTCGATCTCGCGACGTTGAA
This sequence comes from Planctomycetota bacterium, assembly GCA_044358925.1. Lineage (GTDB taxonomy): Bacteria > Planctomycetota > UBA1135 > UBA1135 > Rohdeia. Next base: position 6,611 of record JBIKNC010000065.1, read on the forward strand.
GAAGGACATCGAAACGGTCATGACCACGTCGCAACCGTGGTGGCCGGCGGACTGGGGCAACTATGGGCCGTTCTTCATCCGCATGGCCTGGCACAGCGCGGGCACCTACCGCGTCACGGACGGGCGCGGCGGCTCGTCGGACGGAACGCAGCGCTTCGCGCCGCTCAACAGCTGGCCGGACAACGCGAACCTCGACAAAGCGCGTCGGCTGCTCTGGCCGGTGAAGCAGAAGTACGGACGCAAGGTCTCGTGGGCGGACTTGATGGTGCTGGCGGGCAACGTCGCGCTCGAGAACGCGGGCCTCGAGACGTTCGGTTTCGCGGGCGGTCGCGCGGACGTGTGGGAGCCGCAGCTCGACGTGAACTGGGGCGCGGAAGGCACGTGGCTCAGCGACGAGCAGCGCTACAGCGGTGAGCGCGACCTCGCCAATCCGCTGGCCGCCGTGCAGATGGGCCTGATCTACGTGAACCCGGAAGGCCCCGGCGGGAACCCGGACCCGCTGCTCGCCGCGCACGACATCCGCGAGACGTTCGCGCGCATGGCGATGAACGACGAGGAGACGGTCGCGCTGATCGCGGGCGGTCACACGCTCGGCAAGACGCACGGCGCCGCGGCGGCGAGTCACGTCGGACCGGAGCCGGAAGGCGCGCCGATCGAACAGCAGGGCCTGGGCTGGAAGAACAGCCACGGCACCGGCAAGGGCGCCGACACGATCACGAGCGGCCTCGAAGGTGCGTGGACGTCGACGCCGACGGCGTGGTCGAACATGTACTTCGAGAACCTCTTCAAGTACGAGTGGGAACTCACGAAGAGCCCGGCCGGCGCGCAGCAGTGGACGCCGAAGGGCGGACCGCGCAACGTTCCGGACGCGCACGTTCCGGGCAAGTTCAACACGGTCGTGATGCTCACGACGGACCTGTCGCTGCGCTTCGACCCGATCTACGGGCCGATCAGTAAACGCTTCCACGACGACCCGGATGCGTTCAACGCGGCGTTCGCGCGTGCTTGGTACAAGCTCACGCACCGCGACATGGGTCCGGTCTCGCGTCTCGTCGGTCCGGAAGTCGCTCCGCCGCAGATCTGGCAGGACCCGGTGCCGGCCGTCGATCACGCGCTGATCGACGCGAACGACGTCGCCGCACTCGAGAAGAAGATCCTCGACTCCGGTCTGTCGACGGCGGACCTCGTCGCGACGGCCTGGGCCTCCGCGGCGAGCTTCCGTGACAGCGACAAACGCGGCGGCGCCAACGGTGCGCGCATCCGCCTCGCGCCGATGATGGGCTGGGAAGTGAACGAGCCCGAGCAACTCACCAAGGTGCTCGCGACGCTCACGCGCATCCAAGGTGAGTTCAACAAGAGCGCGGCCGGCGGCAAGAAGGTCTCGCTGGCCGACTTGATCGTGCTCGGCGGCGGCGCCGCGATCGAAGCGGCCGCGAAGAAGGGCGGTTTCGACGTGCAGGTTCCGTTCACGCCGGGTCGCACCGACGCCACGGACGAAATGACCGACGCGGAGTCGTTCGCCGTGCTCGAACCGACGGCCGACGGCTTCCGCAACTGGGTCGGTGCGGCGCACACGAGCCGACTCGAGGTCGCGCTCGTCGATCGCGCCAACCAGTTGGCGCTCACGGCGCCGCAGATGACCGTGCTCGTCGGCGGCCTGCGCGTTCTCGGTGCGAACCACGCCGACAGCGCACACGGTGTGCTGACGCAGCGCGCGGGCACGCTCTCGAACGACTTCTTCGTGAACCTGCTCGACCTCGGCACGCAGTGGCGTGTGTCGTCCGCGAATTCGCACCTCTACGAAGGTGTGAGCGTCGCGAACGGCAAGGTCACCTGGACCGCCACCGCGGTCGACCTTGTCTTCGGTTCGAACTCGCAACTGCGGGCGCTGGCCGAGGTCTATGCCGCCGAGGACGGCAAGCGGAAGTTCGTCGACGACTTCGTCACCGCCTGGACGCACGTGATGGAGAACGACCGCTTCGAACTGCAGCGTTGAGCCGACGGCGCGCGCGAGCCGTGTGCGGCTCGCGCGTGGACCCGTCGTGAATGACGAAGGCCGCCGCGACGATCCCTCGTCGCGGCGGCCTTCTGGTTCGGTGCGGACCGGTCGTGCGCCGATCCACACGTCGGGCGCGAGTCGCTCGGCTCTCTTCGGGTTCCGTGCCCACCGAGCGTTCGCGCCGCGTGTGGCGACGCCGCTCGCAGCGCTCTCAGAAGTACAGCGTCACTTGGAGGAAGCCGACCTGGCGTCCGTCGTTGTCGATGCCGTAACCGAGGCCGGTGTGCAGACCCGGACGGATCATCTTGCCGGCGATCAGGTCGAACTCGGTGTCGCCGAGTTGCGGCGAACCTTGGTCGCGATCGAGCGTCATGATCGTCGCCGTGCAATCGATGTCGGCGCCCGGCGTGAACTGCGCGGCGAGTTGGTTCGTCTCGAGGTGGCTGCGCCACGGACCTGCGTACTGGTGCAGCAGGCCGGCCGCGTTGAAGTCGGCCGGGTTGATGTGCAGTGCGCCTTCGCTGTCGGTGCGCGTCACCGACAGGCCGCGCAGGAAGCCGCCGACCGGCTTCTCGAACGTGTGGCCGAGAACGGCGCGATAGGCCGACAGGTCCTCGAGCAGGTCGCGGTCGCGACGCGCGAGTTGCAACTCCCAGTCGAGTTCCGCGGGCAGGTTGCCGGAGAACTCGAGGCCGGCCCACGAGTCGTTGGCGTTGTTGATGTTGTCGCCGTCGCCCGTGCCCGACATGAAGTACGCGTCGACGTCTTCGAGCAGGCCGTCCTCCGTCACGTTCCAGCGCGCCGTGCCGCCGGCGAACTTCTCGCCGCCGCCCGCGATCTGCGCTTGGAGCGGACCGTAGTTGTCGAACGCGAAGATCTCCGCGTCGACGGGACCGAAGCTGCGCGAGACCCAGATGCCCGTGAACGTGCCGGGGTACTGGAGGTAGTCGCACGAGCCCAGCACGAGGCCGTTGCCGAGGTGGTAGTAGCTGCGGCCGATGCGGATGCTCTCACCGAGCCCGAAGGCGTCGTCGAGCTGCATGTAGGCCTGCGAGATGCCGTTGAAGTTCTCGCGCGAGTCGATGCCGTTGGGGTCGTTCTGGAACGGCTCGGCGTCGGAGTACGGCTCGGCGCCGGCCCACACTTCGGAGAAGTTGAACTCGACGAATGCACTGGCCCACTCGTTGACCCGGTAGTCGAGTTGCAGGCGCGCGCGCGTCGTGCCTTGGTCCGCGCCGTTGTACGGGGCGTCGCTCGGCGAGTCCGCGAGACGCTGGCGGAAGCGGATGTCGCCGGTCAGCTTGAACTGCTCCGAGCGCAGGTTCAGGCCCGTCTCGATCTTCTCGATCTCACTGCCCGGAGGAGCGAAACTGAAGCAGCGCGACTGGTTCGCATAGCACTGTTGGGCGTGCGCGTTCTCGACGAGCGCCGCAAACACCGCCGCACTCAGGGCGGCAGAGGGGATGACTCGATTCATCGGTTCGATGGTGGGGACGTGTTGTCACCGCCTCACGAACACGCTGCACCGCTCGAGTCGGAAGCCGCGCCCAGCTCGGGCGCACTTCAGCGAGGAGCCGACCGCTCCCCCGACTCTCGCGTGCTGTGTGCCGCGAGTCGGTCGGGGCTGCGTCAGCCGTACGGCGGCAGCCAGATGGGATGGGCGTGGTCGGGCACCGGCCCGCTCGCTAGCGACGCCTGTGCGCCAGCGCGAGGGGCGCCGATCATCCCTGCGAGCGTTGCGCCGGCGCTGCGCTTCGGTACGCATCCGAAACGGCCGCCCCGCGTCTCACGTCGACAGCAGCGGCGGCGAGTTGCCGGTCTCGACGTCTTCTGCCGATGCCGCGGGCATCCGGCCATCGGTCGGGCGAATGTCGGGATCGACCTGAGGCGGCGCCTCGGCGGGGGTCGCGATGTCTTCGCGCGTGACTCTTGCGAAGCGGTTGCGCAAGCGACTCTTGGCTTGCGTCCAGTTGCCCCCGAATGATTGCCAGTCCATGGTGTTTCTCCTCGCGAGCGACGGTCGGTTCGCTCGTGCCTTCGTTCGTGTGCCGGAGGTTCGGTCGTCGGAGACGAGCGCGGCACGCGGGCCGAATGCCCGCCACACCGAACGTAGTCGGCGCAGCGCGCGGCCACATCGGCACGTCGCCGCAATGCGGCGCCAGCAAGCGGGTAGGTGCGCGCCCAGCGCCGGCGCGGCACGCTTTCCCGTGCCGCATGTTCAGGTCCTGTGCGTCACGCTCCTCGCGCGACCGCTGTGGATCCCACGCCGCGCCGACCGACCGACCATTCCGTACGCGCAGGCTGCGACCGCTGTCGCCACCGACCGGCCGCAGTTCGTCGCGCGCGATCGCGCGATCGCCGTCGACGCTGGAAGATCGAGCGGGGATCGGAGGCGAGCCGACAGGCTCCAACACCAACACGACATGAACGCCAGCACGGACCGACGCAGCGAGACGAACGCGGGGGAACCGTCGACGCCGACCATCGACGTGAAACGGACTCGCGGTGGACATGCCATGCGCTTCGTTCGTGCAGCGATCCTCGTGGCGGTGGCAGGCAGCGCGCCTCTCGCTTCGTCGTGCGTCGCCGAGCTGATGTACTCACACGGCTCGATGATCGATGGCTCGGCACACGAGATGTTCAAGCTCGTCGAAGCTGGTGAGATCGAGAAGCGCCCCAACCTCGACGACCTCTTCACCTGGCTACGGGACGAGAGCGCTCGAGCGTTGGCTGCCGGTCGACAGCCGCTGTACCCGCGGATCTTGAAGCCCTCCAACGGGGACGGCGTTCCCGTGCTCGGCCCGTACGGAGTCGAGGTGCCTGACGCACCGGAGTTCGGCTTCGTGCGCTACTCCGGCATGCCCGAAGACCCGTCCGTCACGCTCTACCTGTACGACCGCGACATCCTCGCCGTGCGCGTGCAGTGGGAGGATGCCAAGCCGTCGATCGAAGAACGCTGGCGCATCTTCGACGAGCCGCGGCTCATCGAGTGCCTGCGTGCGATCGAAGCGGCGAAGCCGGCCTCGTCGTGGACCGCTCAGGAACTGAGCTATTCGGTGTGGTGGTGAACGTCGCGGTGCCACGCGCTGCGAAGCGTGAACCCAGGCGCCTCGAGTGAAGCGCTCACCTCACGGAAGCGACGCGACATAGCGCTCGGGGTTCTTCGCGAACTCGGAGCGGCAGGTGCCGCAGCAGAAGGCGATCGTGCGGCCCTCGTACACGACGGTGAAGCGGGGATCGATCGGTGAGCCGTTCACCGGGCAGGTCGTGTTGATGGGGGCGCCGGCGGGTTCGGCGCCCGCGGGCGCGTCGGGGTGGGGCGCGTCGCTCGTGAACGCGACGGCGGTCTCGGCGGTCACGATCGCGGCGGCGGGTGTGTCGCCGGCGTCGACGTGCAGCGCGGGGCGCTCGCTGCGCAGGCGCGCGATCGCGGCGGCGTCGAGGCCGCTCTTCCACAGGAAGACGCGTTCGAGTGAGGGGCAGGCGAGCAAGGCATCGAGCGCCGACGCGTCGAGCGCGGTCTGCGCGACGACGAGCTCCTCGAGGTGCGCGAGCTGCGCGAGGTGCACGAGCCCCGCCGAGGTGACGGCCGTGCCGCGCAGGTCGAGGCGCGTGAGGTGCGGCATGTCGGCCAGCAGCGCGAGCGTCGCGTCGCCGATCGCGGCGCGCGCCAACGAGAGGTCGACGACGGACGCGCGCACGGGGCCGAGCAGCTCACGTGCGAGCGCATCGTCGACCTTCACGGCGACGGCCGACACGTCGACGAGCAAGCCGTTCGAGCCGGGCGCGACGGGCTCGACGTGCACGAGCGCCTCGCGCAGCGCGGCGATGCCCGCGTCCGAGGCCGGGGCGATCGGTGCGACGTCGGTCGGCTCGGGCGCCTGCGCCGCGAGGAACGGCTCCAGTTGCACCACGTGCCCTTCGAACGGCGCACCCGCATCGATCCACGCCGCGAGCGCCGCGACCTGTTGCGGCGAGAGCGGCTCTTTGTCGCCCGGCGGCATGTGCTCTTCGTCTTCACCCGGCAGATGCAGCCGCCGCACGAGTTCGCTCTCGTCCGAGCGCCCCGCGACGACCGTGTAGCCGCTCACGCCGCCGGCGACGATGCCTTCCGGTGTGTCGAGGCGCAGCCGACCCTTCGGCTTCGTCTCGCCGTGGCACGCCACACAGCGACTCGCGAGGATCGGCTGCACGACGGTCGTGTAACTCGCGACGGCTTCGAGGGCGGTGTTCGGCGGCGCACCGCGATCGACCGCGGAGCACGCGACGAAGACACACGCAGACACGCCCGAGGCGACGAACAGCAGGAGGTGTTTCAGCGCTCGCATGTCAGACCAGGATCTCGCGGAGCACGCGGCCCGAGACGTCGGTGAGGCGGTAGTCGCGGCCTTGGTGGCGGTACGCGAGCTGCTCGTGATCGAAGCCGAGTTGATGGAGCAGCGTCGCGTGCAGGTCGTGCACGCTGACCGGGTTCTCGACGATGTTGTAGCTGTAGTCGTCGGTGCGCCCGTAGCTGATGCCCGGCGCGATGCCGCCGCCCGCCAGCCACGTCGTGAAACAGCGCGGATGGTGGTCGCGGCCGTAGTCGGTCTCGGTCAGCGTGCCTTGGCTGTAGCACGTGCGGCCGAACTCGCCGCTCCACATCACCAAGGTCTCGTCGAGCAAGCCGCGCCGACGCAGGTCCTTGATGAGCGCCGCCTGCGGTTGGTCGACGGCCAGGCTCTGCGCGCGGATCTCGTTCGGCAGGTTGCCGTGCTGATCCCAGCCGCGCATGAAGAGCTGCACGAAACGCACACCGCGCTCCGAAAGGCGCCGCGCGAGCAGACAGTTGGCCGCGAACGAACCCGGCGTCGTCACCTCGGGGCCGTACATCGCGAGTGTCTCCTCGTCCTCGTCACCGAAGTCCGTCAGCTCGGGCACCGACATCTGCATGCGGTAGGCCATCTCGCTCTGAGCGATGCGCGCCTGGATCTCGGGGTCGAGCGTGCGCTGCGACTCGCGTTCGTTGAGCTCACCGACGAGGTCGAGCATGCGCCGCCGATCGGCGCGCGACACACCCGCCGGGTTCTCGAGGAACAGCACCGGATCGGAACCGCTGCGCAAGCGGCAGCCCTGGTGTTCACTCGGCAGGAAGCCGCTGCCCCAGAAGCGCGCGGCCAAGGCCTGCATGTTGCCGATGCCTTGTGTGATGAGCACTGCGAACGTCGGCAGGTTCGCGTTGGCGCTGCCGAGGCCGTAGCTCGTCCACGCGCCGAACGACGGCCGACCGGGTTGTTGGTGACCGGTCTGGAAGAACGTGATGCCGGGCTCGTGGTTGATCGCCTCGGTGTGCATCGAGTGGATGAAACACAGCTCGTTCGCGACGCTCCCCGTGTGCGGCATCAACTCGCTGATCCACGCGCCGTCCTGGTTGTTCGCGTAGCGGCTGAACTTGAACATCGACGGCGCGATGGGGAAGCGCGTCTGGCCGCTCGTCATCGTCGTCAGGCGCTGGCCCTGGCGGATCGAGTCGGGCAGGTCCTGGTCGAAGCGCCGCCGCAGTTCCGGCTTGTGGTCCCACAGGTCGATCTGGCTCGGCGCGCCCTCCATGTGCAGGTAGATCACACGCTTCGCCTTCGCGGCGAAGTGCGGCCCCGGCGGCGTGCCGTTCGGCGCAGCCGAGGCGGGCGACGATGCGGGCGACGCGAGCGCGCGCCCGCCCAAGAGTGACGACAGCGCGAGGCCGCCGACGCCTGCGCCGAGTGTCGCCGCCGCTTGGCCGAAGAAGCGGCGGCGCGTCATGTTCAGGCGATGCTCTTCGATCGGGTTCATCGTCAGCTCCGAGAGATGGTGGCGTCGAGGTTGAGCACGGTGCTCGCGAGCATGGTCCAGGCCGCGAGTTCGGCGGGCGCGAGGTGCATCGCGGTCGGAGCGTCGCCGACCTCGATCAGGAGGCGCGCGTCGTCCGGTGCGGCTGCGAAGCGCTCGCGGAAGTCGTCCAGGGCCTGAGCGAGCAGCTCGAGTTCTTGTGCGTCGGGCGCGCGACTCGCGCAGCGCTCGAACATGCGCGCGAGACGTGTGCGATCGTCGCCCGTCTCGCTCAGCGTGCGCTGCGCGAGCACACGCGCCGCTTCGACGAACTGCTCGTCGTTCCACAGCACGAGCGCTTGCAGCGGCGTGCTGGTCGCATTGCGCCGAATCGTGCAGAACTCGCGCGTCGGCGCGTCGAACGTGAGCATCGACGGCGGGGGAGCCGCGCGCTTCCAGTACGTGTACACGCTGCGGCGCCACAGGTCGGCGCCCATGCCGCGTTCGTACTCACGTGTGTTCGACGACGGCATCGCGACTTCCTGCCACAGGCCCTCGGGCTGGTACGGCTTGACCGACGGTCCGCCGAGTTGCTCGACGAGCAGCCCCGACACGTACAGCGCCTGGTCGCGGATCAACTCACCCGGGAGCCGCAGTCGCGGGAAGTACGCGAGCAGTCGGTTGTCGGGGTCGATCTCCAGCAGCTCGGGCCGCACGCGCGAACTCTGCCGGTACGTGCTCGACGTCACGACGAGTTTCACGAGGCGTTTCGTGTCCCAACCGCTCTCGCGGAAGTCCACCGCCAGCCAGTCGAGCAGTTCGGGATGCGTCGGGTACTCGCCCTGCAGCCCGAAGTCCTCGCTCGTGCCGACGATGCCGAGACCGAAGAACTGCTCCCACAGCCGATTCACCGCGACGCGCGCGACGAGCGGGTTCTCTGCTCCGACGAGCCACTGCGCCAGCCCCAAGCGATCGTCGGGCGCACCTTCGGGCAGCATTCCGAGCGCCGCCGGCACACCGCGCCGCGCCGGCCGGGTCTCATCGGGTGCGTCGTACGCGCCGCGCATCAGCACGTACGTCGCGCGCCGTTCGTCGAGTTCCTTCATCACCATCGTGCGCGGGATCGACGCTTCGAGGGCGCTCCGTTCCGCTTCGAGCTCCGTCACGCGCGCGAGCGCCGCCGTGTGGCTCGGCGAGAAGCGCTTGCGCCACGCTGCGAGCAGTCGCTCGGAACGCGGGCCGCTGCCCTCCTCACCAGACACGAGCCCACGCGGCAGCAGCGCCGCGACGAGGTCGCGATCGAGTTCGTTCGGCCGCAACACCTCGCGCCAGTAGAAGCCGCCCTGTCCGCCCGTGTTGACGATCTTGAACACGACCGTGTGCCGGCCGCGCGGCACGTCGAAGGCGGCCTGATCGGCATCCGCCGTGAGGCCGCGATCGATCTGATTGGCGAACACCTCGCGACCGCCGAGGAAGATGCGCAGGCCGTCGTCGCTGCCGAGCGACACGTCCAGCTTGCGCGCACTCGGAGCGAAGAAGTCCTTCGCGACGTAGGCCGCGTACTGGCCGCCGGGCAGCTCGTTCAGCGCTTCATCCGCGTACTGCTCCGCGAAGCTCCAGCGCCGGCCGTCGAACTCCGCCGCGGGATCGATGTCCGTCGCGTTCTCCGGTCCGAACACCGTGTCGAAGAGCGCACTGCGACCGGCCTCGAAGTTGCCCGTCGTGAACCAGCCGCTCGATGCCAGCGGCAGCCGTTCGAGCGCCGCGTCGGCGATGCTCGCGAAACCGACGCGCACACGACCGAGGGCGTGCTGGTCGTACACCGACTGGTACTGCAACCGCACGACGACCTGTGTGCCGCCGTCGAAGCCGAACGGTTCGTCCGCGAGCAGCAGAGCGACGCGCGGCCCTTCCGTCTGATGTGCACCGACCGCCCAGCCGCGTTCGTCGCGTGCGTCGAGCATGTTCACCGCGCGGAAGTCGCCGCCCGATTGCTCGACGTCGGCCCAGGCCCACTCGAAGTTCAGCGAGCGGCGCTGCGTCGGATCGACGATCGAAATCGCCTCCGCCACGACGCCCGTCAGCACCGCGTTGCCGTTGGGCGCGCGACCGACGCGGCCCTCCGGCAGGCGCGCGTCGACGAGGGCCTCGATGGAGACGAGGCGCAGATCGCGTGCATCCGTCCGCAGCGTGAAGACGTGTTCGTCGCGGTCCGGATTCGCCCCGGACACGAGCGCCGAGCCGTCGGCCTCTCGCGTGATCGTCGCGCCGCCGGTCGAGAGCGCGCCCTCGAGCCGTGCGTCCGCCCACACCACACCCGCGTCCCGCGCGTACTCGCCGAGGAACGCGTCGAATTGCGCGGCCTCTTCCGGATCGGGCACCGCGAGTGCGGCCCGCGCGCTCGACAGATCCGCGTCCAGCGCGGCGCGCCTCGCGAGCTGCGCTTCACTCGGCACGGCCATGTACGGCTCGAGCGCGCGCTGCGCGTTCTGCTCCTGCGTGTAGATGCCCGGCTCGTCGATCGACGCGAAGTACGCGTACAGGTTGAAGAAGTCGCCCTGGCCGATGGGATCGAACTTGTGGTCGTGGCAGCGCGCGCACCCGAGCGTGAGTCCGAGGAACACCGAGCCCGTCGTCGCCGTGCGATCGACCGAGTACTCGACCAGATACTCCTCGTCGATCGCGCCGCCTTCGTCGCTCGTGACGTGGTTGCGGTTGAAGCCGCTGGCGACGATCTGCGCCTGCGTCGCGTTCGGGATCAGGTCGCCGGCGAGCTGCTCGGTCACGAACCGATCGAAGGGCATGTTCTCGCGGTACGCGGCGAGCACCCAGTCGCGCCACGGCCACATCGAGCGCCCCGCGTCCATGTGGATGCCGGACGTGTCCGCGTAACGCGACGCGTCGAGCCACGGCAGCGCCATGCGCTCGGCGTAGCGACTCACGTAGGGCTCCTCCGTCAACAGCCGATCGACGAGCCGTTCGTACCTGTCGGCGCGTGCATCGGCCGCGTACGCCGCGAGTTCCTCCGGCGTCGGCGGCAGTCCCGTGAGGTCCTGGAAGACGCGCCGCACCAGCAGCTCGTCACTCGCGTCCGCACTCGGCGCGAGCCCCTCCGCCTCCAGTCGCGCGAGCACGAAGCGGTCGATCGCACCGCGCGCCCATTGCTCATCGCGCACCTCGGGCACCATCGGCCGCACCGGCGCCTCGAACGCCCAGTGCGGCTCGTACACGGCGCCCGCTTCGATCCACCTGGCGATGGCCTCGCGCTCCGCGTCCGTGAGCGCCTTCTTCGTGCTGCTCGGCGGCGGCATCCGCACGTCGTCGTCGTCGCTCGTGATGCGCCGCCACAACTCGCTCGCGCCCAAGTCGCCCGGCACGATCGCCGCGCCACCCTCGCGCGCCGCCGTCGCGCCCTCGAACGTGTCGAGCTGCAACCCGGCCATCCGCTTCTCCGCGTCGGGCCCGTGGCAGGTGAAGCACCGGTCCGAGAGGATCGGCCGGATGTCGCGGCCGTAGCGCGGCGCGTCGAGTTCACGCGTGCCGTGCTCTGCGCGCGCCGTGAGGAGCGTCGCCCCGACCACACAACCGACGAGAGTCAGAGCAACGACATGGCGCGCGACGAAGACGTTGGGCATGTGGACGGTTGGTCGATCGGGCCGAGCAGACTCCCCGGCGACGCACCGCAGTTCGCCCGGGCATCGCAGGGTAACGCACCGCTGCGCGAGCGGCGCGCCGGCCGCCGATCGGCTCGCCGAGCAGCGCGACGCACCCTCGCCTTCCATTGACCGGCGCAATGTTCGATCGCACCGCCGCTCCGTTTCGATCGCACAAGCGCCGTCGCGCCGGCGTCGCTCACGACAACTCGCCGGCTTCACACGGGCGTTCGACATCCGCCACGGCCGCCTCGAGCGCTCGCTCCAGGGGCGCGACCCTCGGATCGTGCAGGCGAGCCATGCCAAATCACGTGTGGGCGCACGGCACCGATGCGCCGGTGGCCAAGGTCCGATCTGTTCCGAGAATCCGGGACCACGACGCAGCCGAGATCGCCAGGCACTGCGCGCCGAACCGTCTGTCCTGGTTGCCCCGAAAGAAGGGGCAGGGCTCCCCGAGCATTGCAGTGGTCAGCCGGCGTTCCACGCGATCCATCGTGAGCATGCCCCCCAAGTCATCAGATCCACCGATCGATCGACGAAGAGGCGCGTGGTGCACTGACGAGCATGGCGCACGCGTCCCCGCCTCCTACGCGCAGCCTGTCTCGTGAACCACTCGCGGATCGCGCGACGCTCTCGAGTGGCGCTGCCGGAGCCGAGCGCGGCGTTCGAACATGAGTCGATTCAAACGCATCGCGAAGTGGACGCTCGTCGTCCTGAGCCTGGTCTTCGTGTCGATCCAATTCGTGCCGGTCGACCGGACCAACCCCCCGGTCGAATCGGACGTCCCGGCGACGATCGAGGAGCGCGCCGTGTTGCGGCGCTCATGCTACGACTGCCACTCCAACGAGACCGTTTGGCCCTGGTACAGCTACGTCGCTCCGGTGTCTTGGCTCGTCGCCAACGACGTCTTCGAGGGCCGGGAGAACCTGAACTTCTCGACCTGGAATCGCATGACCTCCGAGGAACAGATCGAGGCCTTGCACGAGTGTTGGGAGATGGTCGACGAAGGTGAGATGCCGCTCTGGATCTACCTCCCGACCCATCCCGATGCGCGCCCTTCCGCACAGGACAAGGCCGTGCTGCGAGCCTGGTCGCAGTCCCAGGGCGGCGCCGACTCCGACGAGGATTGACGCGAGCCGAAAGTGCGCCGCGACGTCGAACTCATGTGCTCCGACACTCCGCCGTGCCACCACCGCGCCCAGTCCACTGGACCAGCCGCGGAGGACGCATCACTTGCAGCGTCGAGGTGCGGCTCGTGAAAAGTGTGCTCACACAGGTCCGCCTGCTTTCGCGTCGAAAGCAACGCGAACGGCTTCCAATGACGGCGTCGCGAGTTCGTCGCCAAGGGCTCGCGCACGAACACCTCGAATCCGCTTCCGAAGCGCCGGTGCCACGCGCGGTACTGACGATGCCGTGCAGATGAGCTGCCGGCGTGGCATGGAGCACATCGTGCATCTCGTGTTGGTGGGGGAGCACAACGTGCACGCGCTCCCTCGCTTGCGGCCGCTGTCGAGTCGCCGCGCACAGTCGCCGGTCGACACTCTGCACTTGCGCGCTGCGCACGCGACGCCGACCGTGCGCGCGCCATGCCCGACCACGAAGCACGTCCACGCAGCCGCCGT
>JBIKNC010000066.1:0-19651 GCA_044358925.1 Planctomycetota bacterium
CTTCGCCCCCGCCGTGACGGCTACGTGTCTGACACCGTACGCGTCACGAGCGCGCAGCTCCTCACGCGGGCGTACTCAGTTCACCGAGAGTTCGAGGATCTGGCTCGTGCCGACACCCGGCACCGCCGCACAGCCCGCCGTCGACGGCGCGACCACCGTCCACTGGGCCCACGCGGTGATGCCGGCGAGGTTCGCCGCGAGCGGCACCGGCAGCGCCTGCGACGCGCTGCCCGAGCTCACGGGCACGAGGTAGGTCGTCGCGAACGGCACCCACTGGCACGTGCCGCAGTCGAGTGTGGCTTGCGGCGCTGCGATGTTGAGGATCGCGACGGTCGCATCGAGCGGCGCGCCGACGAGCTCGATGCGGAACGTGCCGTTGCCGAGCGCGGGCGGCTGCGGTGCGGCGATGTTGCCCACCGGGCCGCAGGCGCCGCCGAGCAGCGTCGTGTCGGCGCCGTTGCCGAAGGCGTCGAGCGGGCGCCCGCGCAACCAGTTGTGTTGGGTCGGGATGCCCTGGACGAGCGCGAAGCTGTTGTAGCGCGCGACGAGCAATCCGCCGCTCGCGAGCAGTGAACCGCCCGATGCTTCGAGGCACAGCGCCGATTCGATGGGCCGCGACGAGGCACCGCCGAAGCTCGATACGGGCCACGCGGCCTGCTCGAAGCCGGCCACGCCCGTGGTCGCATCGAGGGCCGCGAGCTTGCCGCCCGCCGAGAACGAGTCGATCGTGTACTGCACGAAGGCCGTTCCCGGGCGCCAACCCACGGCCGAGCGAACGTCGAGGACACCGAGATCCTCCCAGACCGTCTGGAGCGCGCCGAACGTCAACGTCGCGCTCGACGCCGCGGCGCGGGCGCGCAGGGAACTCTCGTTCTGGCCGTCGTCGTAGTTCGACCACGTGACCACGTAGCGCGTCGGATTCGTGCCGCCGCCGTCGATCGACGGCAGCTCACACCCGTCGTCGCTCCCCGAGATCGTGAGAGGTGCATGCACGATGTTCGAGTTGCGGTCGATCACCATGGTCTGGATGGTGCGAGCCGTCAGCGACGAACGCGCGAAGGCCACGCCCAACCGTCCGTCGGAGGAGGTCGTGCGCGAGACGCTCGGCTCGAGCAACGACACGAACAGGTCGGAGTCCGGGGCGATGATCACGTCGCCGACGAGTGCGATGTTCCCGCTGCTCGGGACCGAGACTCGGCTGTGGTGGATGCCGTCGCCGGCACGCCAGATCGCGTGGGCACGCGGCGTCGAGAAGATGGCCGACGTCGTGTCGCCGGCCACGTCCTGGCCGCTGATGACCCCCGGCGCGTCCGTCGCGACCAACAGGTTGTTCGAGAGCGCCCCCGTCGCCGCGTCGACCGCGATCATGCGCAGTTGCGTCGTGCCGAAGAAGTCCTGGATCCAGGTGACCGCGAATCGGTCCGACGCAGCGATGTTCGCCACGCGTACATGGAACGACGGGTAGACGCCCGTGAGCTGGAACTCGGAGCCGAGCGGCGTCCCGCTGCCCGAGACGCGCCGTGCATGGACCACGCGCTGGTCGTTGTCGAACAGTCGGTCCCAGACCACGAGGTAGACGTCGTTCGTGGCGTCGTAGGCCACGTCCGGTCCGTAGTCGTTCCAGCCGATGTTCGGATCGCTCGAGGTCAGATCGGTGGTGGAGCCGATCAGCGGATCGAGCAGGACCGGCCAACTGGCCGCGTCCAGCCACGCGTCGTCGACGACCCACTCGAGGCCGCCGTCGACGAGGCGCACGTCGCCCGGCGTGCGGTCGCCGTCCGCGTCGATGGCGACGAGCGTTCCGTATTGGATGCCCGCGAAGTCGTGGCTGCCGTCGTGTCGCCGTTGACCGGCATCGGCGGCGTCGCCGCCCAGCGCGAAGCGCACGACGAGGTCACCGTCCCCGCCGACCGGCTGTGCGATCTCGAGGCTGTGCTCGATGCCGTCGGCCCGCCGATCGAAGCGCTCGACCACACCCGGGGCGCGCATGAAGAGCGTGCTCGACCCCGCCTCGACGGGCGCCGCCGCGGAGAGCGGCACGGCCACGGCGCCGCGCCGCAGCTCGGTCGCGCCGATGCGCAGCGTGGCGCCGTGGGGAGCTTCGAACACGAGACCGCTCGGCTCGAAGCGCGCCAGCGAGCGATCGACGGAGGTGCCGGACGGAGCCTCCGGCGTGCAGGACAGGACGAGGGCAGCGAGGAGTGCGTTCATGGCGGAATGACCCGCGCGACCGCACCGCCGTCCCGCGCCGACACGACGCGGCGCGTCCGTCGCTCCTGGGATTCACCCTCAGCACCCTGCACCGGACGGAGCGTGCGGAGGAGGCCGGGCGTGTCGCGAGAGCCGCAGGGGCCGGTCAGTTCAGCGTCAGCTCCAGCACGTTCGTGGCGCTGAAGTCCGGAACGAAGCCACACGGCGCATCGCCCGGAGTGAAGACGAACCACTGCGCGAGCGCCTTCGCGCCGGACAGCGCCGCGTTGGCGGGGATCGGCAGGTTCACGGTCGTGCTCTGGCTCACGATCTGCACGAGGAACGTCGTCCCCGGCAGCGCGAAGCTGCACGCGCCGCACGACTGGAGGGTCTGCGGCGGTGCGATGTTGAGCACGGCGAAGGTCGCGCTCGGCGAGGCGTCGATGCGGATCGAGAACGTGCCGTTGCCGATCGCCGGCGGTTGTGGGACAGCGATCGTGCCCACGTTGCCGCAACCGCCGCCGAGGTTGACGACGGTCGCGGCGGGCGAGAACGCCGTCACGAAGCGACCGCTGACGGACTCGGCGAAGTAGACGCCGGGGCTCGTGTCGAGGGAGAACCGCGAACCGGTCACCACGACACCGCCCGCATCGTTCGCTTTGCCTCCCGAGGCGTTCATGCAGATCTCCGCATCGGTGAAGCTGTTGATGAGCGGCGGCAGGCTCGAGTTGTACGCGAACACGGAGTTGGCCGCGCCCACGGCGCTGCCGGTGACCGGATCGACGAGCAGCTTCCGAACCGTTCCTCCGTCGTTGTAGACGACGAAAGCACTGCCGCTGCGCCAACCGACGGAGACCGGGAACGACGTCAAGTTGACCTGCGAGTGCAGCTCGACAGGCGCCGCAGCGACGAGCGAGTTGGTGGAAGCCAAGGCCGCAGCTTCGACGATGTACTCGAACGATGCGTCGTTCGTCACCCACGCGACCACGTAGCGCGACGGATTCGAACCGCCACCGTCGATGTCGAGTCGCCAGATGACGCTTGCGGCACCGGAGACGAGCTGCGGCGTGTGCAGGACCGCGCCGGTGCGATCGATCACCGTCGCATAGGCCTTGGTCGTGCTCGCCAGAGAGTTGAAGCGCACCCACGCCACACCGAGGCGGCCGTCGCTCGACGTCGAACGCGCGATGCGCGGCGTGCGGAACGAATCGAAGATGCCGGGGTCCGGAGCGACCGTGGTCGTGCTCTCGACGAAGATGTCGGCGGTGAGCGGCACGAGCACCCGCGCGAGCTGCACGCCGGCCGTCGTGTCGTTCCACACCGCGAATGCGCGCGCCTTGACGCCGCTCGCCACGACCACCTCGCCGGCCAGGTCGTGATCGAACGTGCTCGACGTCGAATCGGCCAGAACGAGGATGTTCGAGAGCGCGCCCGGCACCGCTGGCGCCGTGCGCAGGCGCAGCTCCTTCACGCCGCCCAGTTCTTGGATCCAACTGATCGCGAAGCGGTCGTACTCGTTCAGGTTCACGATGCGCGGCTCGTAGGCGAGTGTGCTCGTCGAGACAGCGAAGTGTGAGCCGACGCTCTGGCCGTTCGAATCGAAGCGCTGGTAGAAAACCCGCACGTCGTCGTTCGCGGCGAAGCGGCGCTCCCACACCGCCATGTAGTTGTTCGTCGTGTCGTCGAACGCGACTACGGGGTTCGAGTCCGCCTCCGCGAACGTCGGCGAGCCGCCCGCCGGATTGCTGATGCCGAAGATCGAGCCGACGACCGGGTCGAGCAGGAGCGGCCACTGCGCGGTGTCGACGAACGAGTCGGGCAGCACGAGTTCGAGGCCGCCCGGCGCGAGGCGCACGTCGCCGTCGCAGCGCGTGCCTCGCGCATCGATGCCGAACAGGCGGCCGTAGGAGACGCCGCCCTGCTCGCGGCCGAAGCGGTGCGTGCCGTCGGAGCGGCGTGAGCCCGAGTCACCGACCTCGCCGCGCAGTTCGACGCGCACGACGAGGTCGCCGTCGCCGCCGATCGGACCGTCGACGATCAGGCTGTGTTCGAGGCCCGCGAGTGTGGCTTCGAAGCGCTCGGTGACGCCGGGTGCGCGCTCGAAGCTCACCGTGCGACCGTCGTGCGACGGCTCGTCCGAGCCCAGTGCGACACGCACGTCGCCGCGGCGCAGTTCGACCGCCGCGAGGGCGAGGTCCTGGCGCCGCGGCGCTTGGTTGCCGAGCGCCGGCACGAACGTCGCGCCGTGTTCGTCGAAGGTGGCGAGCCAGTTCGGCCCGACCGCGACCGGTCGTCCGTCGTCGTCCGTGCTCACGCCGGCCGTGCGGCCGAGTTGGAAGGTGGGAAGCGGTTGGTCGGAAGGCGCCTGTTGGGCGGCGACGAGGCAAACGAGGGTGGCGAGGTTTATGGCGGAGCGTCTCCGCGAGCACGATCCGCGGCGCTGTTCCGCCGTCCCGCGTCTTCGCGAGCGAGGTTGGTACGGTGCCGCGACGACCATGCCCACCCTCCTCGGACGGATCAAAGACTGGCGCCGCCGCCGCGCCCTCGCGCTGGCGGGCGTGCGCACCGAAGACATCGCGGGCAACGTGCACCTCGTCGCGGCGGGGGAGCGCTCCGGCACCTGGTGGTTCGATCCGTGGCGCCTCGGCCCGCGGGCGGTCGTGTACAGCTTCGGGATCGGCGACAACCTGGCCTTCGACCGCGCGCTCGCGGACGAGTACGGCGCGAACGTGCATGCGTTCGATCCGACGCCGAAGAGCCGCGCGTGGCTCGTGCGCCAGCCGCTGCCGCCGCGGCTCACGGTGCACGACGTCGGCATCGCGGCGTTCGACGGTGTGCAGCGTTTCGCGGCGCCCGCGAAGGAGCGCGACGTCAACTTCGCGCCGGGTGTGGGCGCGCTGGAGCTGCCGGTGAAGCGCTACGCGACGCTCGCGCGCGAACTCGGCCACACCCAGGTCGACGTCGTGAAGCTCGACATCGAAGGCGGCGAGTACGAGGTGCTGCCGGACCTCCTCGCGCACGGCCCGCGCTTCACCCAACTCCTGATCGAGTTCCACCACGGCGAGCGCGGCCACACACTCGCCGAGACACTCGCCGCGATCGAACTCGTGCGCTCACACGGCTTCCAACTCGCGCACGTCTCGCGACGCGGGCTCGAGTTCACGTTCCTGCGTCGACGTACCTGAACGAGAGAGGAAGCGACGCGCCCATGGGCTCTCACGTATCGAGAGGCACCGAGCGCGCCGACGCCGACCGAGCGGCGGCCGATCCACGGCGTCGGAGTGGGATCACAGAGTGAGCAGACCTGCTCACGAACGCGCTCCAATCGCGCCAACCGTCGGGCCGTGGGCCTCCGTGGGAGGCCGCTGCGGCGCGCGGCTTCGACTCTCCCTCACACCGTCGATCCAAGCTCCTCGGCGAGTTCGCGGAGTCCTCTCGGCGCACGCGTCCCGGCATTTCTGCGGTCGTAATTCTCGTAGGCTTCGCGCGAACCGTGTCGGCCGGAATGCTCCGGGTGCCACAGGTGAACGACCCGGCACCTGTCGACGATGCTGTGCACCCGTTCCCCGAGGCGTCGTACACGATTGCGGAGATCGGAATCCTGTCGCGCGCAGTTCTCGAACGCGAGGTCGAAGCCGTTCACTTCGACCAACAGATCGCGATCGATCGAGAAGTTGAGGCCCTGAATGCGCGGCCGCCGCGGATGGCGCACGAGGCGATACCAGGCGTTCTTGAGGTGCAGGAGCTGCGCAGCGAACCGATCGGAGGAGCTTTCGAGTCGCTCGACCCGTCCCGAGCGGACGTCCTCGACAACCAACCCCGCCGTGACTTCCCGCGTGAGTCGCAGACACCAACCGACGGTCAGTCTCCGCGGAGCATGGGCAGCGATGTGTTGCTCGACGAAATCGACCGGAGGAACGCAGTCACCGTCGCTGAAGACGATCAGCGGCGCGCTGGAGTGCAGCACACCGAGATTCATGACTCGCGCCTGTCGGAAGCCGCGGTCTTCCTGCCAGCAATGGACGATGTTCAAGTCCCCGGCGCGCGCGATGCGCTCGACGAGTGCGCGCGTCTCGTCACGGCTGCCATCGTCGGCCACGACGACTTCGAAGGAGCGCACCGTCTGGCGGCGATAGCCCTCGAGCGCGAGTTCGAGATAGTGCGGACTGTTGTAGGTCGTCAGGACGACGCTCGCACGCAGGCCGTCGTTCGATTTGCGATGGCGGACGACGTGTATCCGCTCGCGCTGCGCCGCGTTCGTCATCGCCGATACTTCGAGGGTTCGCGGGGCAGGTCCGTCGTTCACGAGCGCGCGTATCGAAATCGGTGGAAACGTCCCGTTCCAGGCAGTCGATGGTAGCGTCGAGAGGAACGCAGAACCTCATCCATGCAGCGCGACCCGCACGCTCTGCGAAGCGAGCGCGGCGCCTCACGACCGACGCCGTGCTTTGGGATTCGAGCCATCGCCTTGCGCTCGCGAGCGCGAACCGGCGAGTGCAATGCGCTGCGGATGCCGCGCTCGAGCAGCGCCCGATGCCGACGGCGCCGGGGCGGCAGCAACCCATCCAGCTTGGAGTTTCACAGCGGCTCGATCACGCGGGACGCCGAGCTCGCGCTACCATTCCGCGACGGCGGCGCGCCGCTTCGTCTTGTCCGGCTCGGCCGAACCGTGACGGATCACAGGTCCTCGTGAGCGCTTCGGCCGGACCTCGCTCTTGCTTTCCCTCGGGCGTGAATACACTGCCCATGTCGGCGCCCCCCAACGAAGTTGTCGATGGCCGAATCGAGCAGGCGCAGCGCTTCGCACATGAGCAGACGGGTCGTCATCATCGGTGCCGGTGGATTCGCACGGGAAGTCCTCGACGTCTTCGATGCGTGTCGCGCGGCGGGTGAGGACGTCGAGGTCGTCGGCTGGATCGTCGATCGCGAGTTCGGAACACCCGGCACACTCGTCAACGACGTTCCGATCCTCGGTGGGATGGAGTGGTTCGGTGCCCGCGCGGCGTCGGGGGTCCGAACCACATGCGGCGTCGGGGCGCCTGAGATTCGCAAGCGGCTCGTCAGCGCTGCTCTCGCTCGTGGTGCCGTGTTCACGACGGTGATCCACCCCACGGTCGTGCGAACGGCGTGGATCGAGTTCGGCCAGGGCTGCGTCGTGACGGCGGGATGCATCCTGACCAACCGGATCCGCGTCGGCGACCACGTCCACCTCAATCTCGCCACGACCGTCGGCCACGATGCCGTGCTCGCGGACTTCGCCACCACCGCGCCCGGGGTGCACGTGTCGGGAAACGTGACCGTCGAAGAAGGCGCATATCTCGGTACCGGCGCCGTCGTGAACGAGAAGAAGCGCATCGGCGCTTGGTCCGTCGTGGGCTCCGGCAGCGTGGTCATCGCCGATGTTCCAGCCAACACGACCGTCGTGGGTGTGCCCGCTCGCATCGTGAAGACCAGGAGCCCGAACTGGCACATGGGCGACGTGGGCGGTCAGGCCCCGGCCGTCGAGAAGAACCTCGCGCCATCGTCACCGCCGACCGCAGCCCCGCGTGCGGAAGCGCCCCGTCAACTCATCACGCCTTCCGACCTGGCGGCCATCGGCGGCGGCCCGCCTTCCTTCGAGAAACCGCTGCACGTCGGGCGCCCCAACCTCGGCCGTCGCGAACGCATCCTCGAGCGCATCGGGGAGATCCTCGACCGACGCTGGTTCACCAACAACGGTCCCGTCGTCCAGGAGTTCGAACGGGCGTTGTGCAGCCGGCTCGGTGTGCGGCACTGCATTCCCATCTGCAACGGCACGGTGGCGCTGGAGATCGCGATTCGAGCACTCGGCATGACGGGAGAAGTGATCGTCCCGTCCTACACCTTCGTCGCCACGGCGCACGCTCTCTCATGGCAGGCGATCACGCCGGTCTTCTGCGACGTCGACCCCGAGACGCACAACCTCGACCCGCGACGTGTCGAGGCCGCCATCACGCCGCGAACGACCGGAATCATCGGCGTCCACCTCTGGGGACGTGCATGCGATGTCGACGCACTGGAGCGGATCGCCCGCCAGCGCGGACTCCAGCTCCTGTTCGACGCCGCGCACGCATTCGATTGCACCTACCGCGGCGCGACGATCGGTCGATTCGGTCGTGCCGAGGTCTTCAGTTTCCACGCCACGAAGTTCTTCAACACGTTCGAGGGCGGTGCCATCGCCACCAACGACGACGACCTCGCTCAACGCATCCGACTGATGACGAACTTCGGGTTCGCCGGGTACGACAAGGTCGTGCATCCGGGAACCAATGGAAAGATGACCGAGGTGTGTGCGGCGATGGGACTCGAGTCGCTCACCGTCGTCGACGAGGTGGTCGTTGCGAATCGAATGCACCACGCCGCCTACGCCGAGCGACTGCGCGGGTTGCCCGGACTGCGTGTGGCCGAGTACGACCCGAGTGAACGCAGCAACCACCAGTACGTGATCGTCGAGGTGGACGAGGACCGGGTCGGGATCACGCGCGACGAGCTCGTACGGGTCCTGTGGGCCGAGAACGTCCTGGCGCGGCGCTACTTCCACCCCGGCTGCCATGCCATGGAGCCGTATCGCTCCCTCCAGCCCCACGCCGGCTACCACCTCCCCAACACGGTGCGACTCGCGCGACAGGTGCTCGCGCTCCCCACCGGTCCCACGCTGGACGAGCGCACGCGCGAGCGCATTTCGGACATCATCGAATTCTGCGTCGATCACGGCCCCCGCGTGGCGAGCGGTTTGCGTTCGCGAGAGGGATCGGCGTGAAGGTCGAAGCGTCGCGCGGCGGCGAAGTCGACGGGCGCGGGTCGGGGGACGCGCCGCGGCCGAAGGTGAGCGTCCTGATCCTCGCGTTCGATCACGAACGCTTCATCGCGGATGCCATCGAGTCCGCTCTGGCACAACGAACCGACTTCCCGGTCGAGATCGTGATCGCCGAGGATTGCTCACGCGACGGAACACGAGCCATCGTGGAGACGTTCGCGCGTCGACATCCGGACCGTGTGCGACCGCTGCTGCGGGCCACGAACCTCGGGATGATGCGGAACTTCCTCTCCGCGCTCGCCGCGTGTCGGGGCGAGTACATCGCCCTGCTCGAAGGCGACGATCGCTGGACCTGCGAGGACAAACTCGCCGTGCAAGTGGCGCTGCTCGACGCGCATCCGGAGTGCTCCGCCAGCTTCCACGACGTCGAGGTCGTCGACGTCGACGGCACCGCACCGCCGCGACGCTTCCACCCGCAGGGCATGCCGGCGCGTGCGCAACTCGTCGACATCTTGCGTCGCCCCAACTTCATCTCGACGTGCTCCACCGTGTTCCGTTCCGGTGCACATGGTGTGCTCGGAGATTGGCTGTACGAGATGCCCATGGGCGACTGGCCCCTGCACGTGCTCAACGCGCGGTTCGGGCCGTACGCATACATCGATCGCGTGATGGGGGTGTACAACGTCCACGCCGGCGGGATCTGGACGAGCGCTTCGGATGTCGACGCCCAGTTGCGTTGGCTCTCGGCGATCGAACGCTTGGATGCTGCTCTCGATCGCGCCCACACCCGGGATCTCGATCGGCTGCGCAGCCACACTCTGCTGAAACTCGCGCGCGCTCGTCTTGCGCGCGGGGAACTGCGAGACGCATGGACGAGCGCGCGGCAGGCGGTGCGGAGGACTCCGTCGCGCCTGCGAGCGTGGAGCACCTTGTTGCGCATCGCCGCCGCGTCGCTTTCTCCGAAGCGCGGCAACCCGGCGAGTGCACGCGATTCGCGCGCCGCTCTCTAGTAGTCCGTTGAAAGAGTCCCTGCTGCGCCTTCGCGCTGTTCGCCGATGCGTCCACGGCCCGCGCTTCACCCGACTGCTGATCGTGTTCCACCGCGGCGAGCCCGGCCTCGCAGCCCTTCACAGACCCGCCGACATGCTTGCCGCGATCGAGCTCGTGCGCTCGCACGGCTTCCAAGTCGCTCACATTTCGCGGCGCGGGCTCGAGTTCACGTTCCTGCGCCGCCGCTGATCAGAGGGCCGAGTCGAGCACCGTCACGACCGACGCCGGCCCGAAGACGAAGTTCTGCGACAGCGCCGAGAAGAACAGCGCCTGCGTGCGGACCTGCGTGCCCGTCAGCGCGGGCAGCGCGAGCGCCGCCGGCAGGACGTAGGTCAGATTCCCGTACGTGTCGAGCAGGCCCGGCCAAATCACCAGCGCACTCGGATCGACCAGGAGCATGCCCGACAGCGTCGGCGCCCACAGGAACGACGGCGTGCCCGCGACGAGGAGGAAGGCGGGTGAGTCCGCGTCGCCGCCGAACACGAACGTCGTGTTCTGACCTTCGCGCACGACCGACGTGACGGAGAACTCGAACGCGTTGCTCTGCAGCACGCTCACGCCGCCGAGTTGGATCTGGTCGGGTTGACCGCTCGCGCCGAACGCACACGGAGCGCCCGGGTAGGGCGGGCCGCCCGCACCGCCGTTCGCGACGCTGGCGAGGAGGTGCACGTCAGCCGGACCGACGGCGGGCGCGGACTGATTCAGGCCGTGGCCGCCGTCGCCGCCGTTGCCGCACGAGTACACGCCCGTGAAGCCGTCGAAGTCCTCGCCGCCGATGCCGCCCGCGCCGCCCGTGAACGACGAGCCGGCCGCGAACAGGAACGTCGCGTCGACGTCGGCTCCGTCGCCGCCGGGTCCCGCCGTCCACGCCGCGTCGTCGTCGTTCACGTCGCCGCCCGTTCCGCCGAGGCACGCCGATTCGTGGAGCGCGATGGACGAGCCCTCCGCGAAGAGTCCGTCGCCGCCCGCGCCGTAGAGCGCCGTGAACGGAACGTAGTCGTCGCCGTGCCCGCCGAAGAGTTGGCAACGCACGATGGCGACGGAGTTCGAACCGTCGACCACGGCTCCGGCCGCGCCGTTCGGATCGAAGTTCGGCGACGTGAAGGCTCCGTCGCCATCGGCACCGACGAGCACACAATCCTCGAGCGTCACGTGGCCCGCGCAGTTCTTGATCTGCGCGCCGGCTTCGTTGCCGCCGCTCGCGACGATGCCGCGCACGACGACCGCACTTCCAGCGGAGAGGTTGCGCACGGCGAAACCGGCGACGGTCACGTTCGCTCCGCTGTCGGCGACGACGTCGACGTCTTTCGCGACGATGCTGAAGCTCGGATACGAACCCGACCGCACGAGCACGATGTCGCCGTTCGCAGCCGCGTTCACGGCCGCCTGCACGTTCGTGAACGCGACGCCCGGTCCGGGTGTCGGAGCCACGACCCGAACGGCGCTCTGTGCGAGCAGCGCGGGCGCGAAGAAGGCGAGAACGAACGGAACGGCGATCGAGGAGGGGAGCGAGACGGTGGGCGAGCGCATGAGGACCTCCGCGAGCGAGCGCTCGCAAGACTGACCGTCATTCACCTTCTTCGGGGGGCGTGTCCGCGCCGCCCGTGTCGCCGGCCGGCGTTTCGGCAGGCGCCTCCGCCGGCGGGTGCTCTGCGTTCCAGCGCCGCTCGATCGTGTCGAGCATCGTCTGGTGACCGGTGCGGTGCTGCTGGTGCGCCATGCCGGGCACGATCTCGATGGTCATGTCTCCGAGGATGCCGGCTTCTTCGGCGAGGCGACGGAAGCGCACGACCGCGCCCTCCAGATAGAAGGTGTCGACGGACCCGGCAAAGACGTGGAGCTTGCCGGCGAGGTTCCCCTTCAGCTCGTCCCAGCGCGTCAGCAGCGTGTGCGAGATGTCGTAGCGGCGCCACTGTTCTGCTGCGGCGTGGTCGATCGCGCCGGTCTCGACGTCGAAGACGCGGCGCGGCGTGCCGTCCGCCGCGAGCGCGCTGAACGTGGCCTCGAACGAGCGGATCTGGCCGCCCGGGTTCAGCACGTGTTCGCGGCGCACGAAGTCCTCGTACGTGAGCAGCACCTGTTCGCCGTTGCGCATGAGCGGGCGCGGCGCACCGCTCTCGTCGACGTACATGTTGCGAGGCGCGCCGCCTTCGAGCGGCGTGTACAAGTCGATGCGCTGGAAGTCGTGGAAGTCGATCGGGTCGGGCACGTGGCTGTAGCAGCCGGCGAACTCGGCGGGGTACGCGACCTGCAACCACAACGACGACCAACCGCCGGAGCTCACGCCCGTGACGTAGCGGTGCGCGGCGCCCGCGCCACCGAAACGCGCTTCGAGCGCCGGGACGAGTTCGTGCACGAGAGCGTGGCCCCACGGCCCGATGCTCGCCGAGTCGCAGAAGACCGAGTGACCCCAGCGATTGCTCGCGTCGGGCACGACGACGATGCAGCGATCGAGCACGGTCGGCGCGCGTTCGCGGCGGCCGGGCGCGAAGGAGTGGATCGAACTCGCCGTGCCGCCGAAGCCGGTCACGCTGTACACGACCGGATACGTCTCGCCTTCCTTCCAACCGATCGGCAGCAGCACACCGGCCTTCAGCGTGTAGTCGAAGCCGTGGAACTCGCTGAGCGCGGGGCTCGTGAACTCGAAGAGTTTGACGCGCTCGGTCTCGCGGAACGGCTCGTCCGCGACCGGTGTGTCGAGCACGAGGGCCACGCTCGCCTCGCCGCCCGGCGAGTAGTCGATCGTCGCGACCGCGCTGTGCACGTCACCCGCGTCGAGGCCGGCTTCGCGACCCGTGCGCGACAGGCGCGCGATCGCCTGCACGCGCCACGTGATCGGCTTCGCCGCGGTGCCGTCCCAGTCGAACGCGTTCCAGTCGCGCGGTGCGTGGGCGACGCTCGTGTCGTGAGCGAGTTGCACCGTCGCGCCGCTCGCCGCGCCGTCGACGTGGAAGCGCATGACCGGAGGCGCGCCGAGCCAACCGTGCATCGCTTGCCGCGGTTCGCCGCGTTCGCTGAACGCGACGAAGAGGTCACCCGTGAAGCCGTCGGGGAAGAGCGCCGCGTCGAACGTGACGTCGAAACGGCCGACGTCCTGTGCGAGTGCGACGGGTGAACAGACGAGCGCGAGAGTGAGGACGAGAGCGTGCATCGAGTGGTGTCGTCAAGGAGTTCGTTGGCGTCACCGTAACGACGCCCGCGCGCGCCCGATCGTCTCCCTCACGTGCCGACCCGCAACCAGACGCCGTCGGTCGACGGCACGGTTCGGTTGCTCCGGGACTGGCGGGCCTCGACCTCGTCCTCGTCGGCCACGTCGTGACGGTCGCGGCGCAGCTCGACTCGTCCGAGTTCGCGAAGCTGCCGGCGCCGCCGTGGGTGCTGTGCGAGCGGATCCCGGTGGCCGTGCTCGCGGATGATTCCGAGGCCTCCACGAAACGTTGACGCGGCGCGCCGGAGCCGCCCGCGCGCGGTGGGGTACCCTTCGCCCGGCCGGGCGCGCGGAGGCGCGTTCGGCCCCGTCGTCGGGCCACGCGGCTCGGACGGTGCGCTCACGAGCTCCCCCCGCACCATCGCATGTGGACCCAGATCGCCGGCGTCGGACTGACCGTCCTCGTGCCGGGCTTCCTCTTCGCGCGCCTCGTCCACGAGCGCGGCACACGCGGTGAGCGGCCCTCGCTGTTCGAGTTCACGTTCGTCGCGGCGGTGCTCGGTGTCCTGGTCGACGCGGTGCTCGCCCAAGCGCTCGCCTCCGCCGGTGTGTTCTCGGCGACGACGTTCTTCGGTGTGCTCGGCGCGCTGTGCGCGGTCCTGCTGGTGATCGGCTGGCGCCGCAGCGCCCCGACGTGGCCCGCTCGTCCGGCGCTCGAAGACCTGGCGGTGTTCGCGCTCTTCGTGTTCGTGATCGCGCGCTACATGCCCGCGTCCCAGTACCTGTTCGCGTCGGCGGACGAGGGCATCTACCCGAACGCGGCGGTCGAGATCGCGGTCGCCGGACACTCGACGTTCACGGACCCGACGTACGCGAGCCTCTCGCCGGAGCTGCAAGAGCTCACGCACGTCAACTACATGAACGCGTTCTACTCGCTGGAGCGCGATGCGCGCGGCGAGTGCGCGGCGCACGGCCTGCACATGATGCCGGCCTTCCTCGCGGTCCTGTACACGCTCGGCGGGCGCGAGGAGATGATGAACGCGCCGCTCCTGTTCGGCCTGCTCGCGCTCGCGGCGACGTACGTGCTCGTGCGCCGCATGGCGGGCGCGTGGGCGGCGCTTCTGGTCGCCGGTGCGTTGTCCTTGAACCCGGCCTCGATCTGGTTCGCACGCATCACGTTCGCCGAGGGCATGAGCCACATGTTCCTGCTCTCGGCCTTCGCCCTGCTCGCGACGGCCTGGGCGCCGCGCGCCGCGGCAGGAGCTGTGCCGGGCTCCGCGCCGAGCGAGAGCGACGTCATCGCACGCACGCGCCTGTTCGCGGTCGGCCTCCTGTTCGGCGCCGTGAGCCACGCGAAGATCGACTACTTCCTCTTGCCGTGGGCGCTGCTCGTGATCGTCACGCTGCTCCTGTGGGAGGGGCGCAGCATGCGCGACGTGCGCGCGCTGCTCGCGGGCTGGGGCGTGATGTTCGTGATCGCCGTGTACTACGCGTTCACGGACCACCTCGCGTACTACCGCGCGCAGTTCTTCAACCTCGAGATGTACGGGTCGAAGAACGCGGTCATGTACCTCGGCGGCGTCTTCACGCCGCTGATCCTGATCGCGGTCGTGTGTGCGCTGCGCCAGCGCCTGCCGGAGCTCGCGCGCCTGGTGCGCATCCGCGCCGTCACGGTCGTCGGCTGCGTGCTCGTGACGCTCGTCTTCGCGTTCCTCTACTGGGTCGAGCCGCTGCGCGTCGCGTGGCACCTCGCGCTCAACGGTCTGCCGGACCACGAGTGGAGCCACCTCCTGCCCGAGTGGACCGCGACATTCTGGCCGCACGGCAGGGCGGAGGACCTCGCGGGCTGGCAGCGCGCGCTCGCCTCGCCGGCGGAGTACCACGACTTCAAACGGCTGCTGACGTTCCGCGAGCTCACGGCCTCCGCGCTCGGCCTGTACCTGACGCCGATCGGTGTGTGGGCGGGACTGCTGGGAGCGTTCGTGCTGCTGCTGCGCCGCGGCGCCACGCCCTTCGTGCCCTTCGTGCTGTTCTTCCTGGCGCAGTCGGCCTTCATCCTGCTCGTCAGCGGCCAGCTCGACTGCGGATCGGCGCACCACCACGCTCCGGGCCGCCGCTTCATCAACATCACGATCCCGGGCCTGGTCGTGTTCTCACTCGCGCCGTGGTTCCTCGTCGCGCGCGAGTGGCGCCTGGGCCGCTACGTCCGCGACCTCGCGCTGGTCGGCCTCGTCTGGTCGGCCTCGATCGCGAACGAGCGCGCCCAGCCGCTCCTCGACGTGCCGCTGTGGGACACGACGCTCGACGACATCGACGCACTCGCGGCGCCCACGACACCCGACACGGTCGTGCTCGCGCTCATCGGCGACAACCTCGGGCAGCGCTACCAACTGGCGCTGCGTTTCGTCGGTCGCGTGAAGGCGCTCGTGCTGCGCTACGACATCACGCCCGAAGGCATCGAGACGATGATCGCCGGGCTGCGAGCGCAAGGGCTGCGCCCCGTGCTCATGACGTCGCCGGAGACGCCCGACACGCCGGCTCGTCGACGGGCGATCGAACTCCTCGAACCGGAGGGTCACTTCGTGCACGCGGTGACCGAGAACACCATCACGTACACGCGCTACCGTCTGCCGACGTACAAGGACTTCAGCACGTGGCGGCCGCCGATCGAGCTCTACGGCGTGTCCGCACCGTGACGCGCGGGCAGGGCGCCGCTCAGCGGCGTCCCATGCCGAGCAGGCTCGCGAAGAAGCCCGACACGGCCGTCTGGAACGACAGGAAGAACACGGTCACGCCGGGCACGACCCACTCGAGCGTGCGTGCGTAGTCGAGCGGGCCGAAGTCGTTCCCGGCCCACTGAACGAACACGCGCGTGACGAGCGCGAAGCCGAGCACGAGCCCGACGCCGCTCAGGATCAAACCGCGCTCGAGTGTGAAGACGCCGTAGAACTTCTCGAGCGGCGGGCTGGGAGGCGTGAGGCCTTCGGCGGTCGCGAACGTGCGCGCGAGGATCGCCACGAGAATGGCGGAGTAGCCGCACGAGATCGCCAGGCTCGCCACGAGCAGCGTGTGGGCGCCGAGTTCGGCTCCGCCGACCTTCACACCCATCAGCGCGAGCGCCCCGGCCAGCAGCCCGAACAGCACCAGCAACAGACCGGGATAGAGGAACAGCCAGCGCGGGCTGAAGAGCAGGAAGTAGCGCAACGTGCGCCAACCGTCGCGGAACGTGCGCAAGTGCGGCGCGTGCGCCTTGCGGCCGTCGCGGCGCAGTGTGATCGGGATCTGCGCGATCGCCTCCTTGCGCAGCGACGACTTCACGATCATCTCGACCGCGAACTCCATGCCCGTGCAGCGCTGCTCGAGGCGACGGAACAGGCCGGGCGTGAAGCCGCGCAGACCGCAGTACACGTCGTTGATCGGCGCGCCGAACATCGTGCGCGCGAGGAACGTCAGCATCGGGTTGCCGATCCAGCGGTGCAGCCACGGCATCGCGCCCTCGTCGACGGTGCCGCCGCCCTTCGGCAGGCGGCAGCCCTGCACGAGTTCCGCGCCTTCCTTGTGTTTGGCCCAGAAGCGCGGAATCTCGCGGAAGTCGTAGCTGCCGTCCGCATCGCCCATCACGACGAACGAACCGCGCGCTTCGTTGATGCCGCCCATGAGCGCGTTGCCGTAGCCGCGCAACTTGACCGGCACGACGCGCGCGCCGCAGCGTTCGCCGATCGCCTGGGACCCGTCGGTGCTGCCGTTGTCGGCGACGATCACCTCACCCGGGACGCCGCTCTTCGCGATGCCCTCGAGGGCCTCGACGATGCAGCCTTCGAGCGTGTCCGCTTCGTTCAGGCACGGGATGACGACACTGATCGCCGGGCGATCCTTCTGCGACGAATCGGACATTGGGGGGAGGGCGCGGTTTCGCGGGGGCGAGAGGTTAGCAGGCGTCCGCGGGCGGGGCGATTTTCGAGCCGATCGAGCGCGTCGAGAAACGCTCGAAGCGATGGTCCGAAGGACGCGCGTCGTCCGGCGTTGCGCGCCGGCACCGAGCGGCGCGAACGTGCGCCGAAGCTGGTGGGGGAAGCGGCCCGGCTGTTCTCATGTGCGTGTGAAGTCGACGCCTGCCGCTGCGCCCGAACCGACTTCGCCGTCGCGTGCGGACGGCGCCGTCGCGTGCTTCCTCGCGCTCCTGTTCGCAGCCCTCTTCGGGCTGTCGCTCCAGGAGCGGCTGTGGGGCGACGGTCGCGACGTCCTGAACCTGCTGACGTGGGACGAGCGTGCGTGGTGGCGCTCGTGGCCGCACGTGCTGCACACCCACGTCGCGCTCCTGTTCGGCGCGCTCGGACCGTTCGAGCGTGTGCACGACGACTTCGCCCTCGCCTCGGCCGTGCCCGCCGGCGTGGCGGTCGGAGCGCTGTACTTCGCGAGTCGCCTGCTCGGAGCCGCACGGCTCGCGGCCGCGTTCGCAGCCGTCCTCGCGGGCGGTGCGCCCGTCGTGTGCTTCTTCGCGACCATGCTCGAGGTGCACACGTTGCACTTCGGTGTCGTGTCGGTCGCGCTCCTCGCCAGTCTGTGGTGCGGCGCGCGCTGGAGCGGCGCGCGATTCCACGCCGCACACGGCGCGCTCTTCCTCGTGGTCGCGCTGTCGCACCTGACCTCCGCCACACTCGTGCCGATCTGGGCGCTGCTCGGTTGGTTCGCGCGCGGACGGCGCGGTGCGAGGCGCGAGCTACGCGACGACCTCGGTGCGATCGGCGTCGACCTCGTGATCGCCGGCGCGGGCTTCGCCGCAGCGCTCACGCTCTCGCAGCTCCTGCACTACGAGGAGGCGAGCAGCTCTGCAGTGAGCGACATCGGCACGATGATTCTTGGCAGCCTCGGCGCACTGGGCCCGCGCTACTTCCTCGACGAGTGGATCGCGCCGCTCGGCGTGGCGGCGCTGTTCGGCCCGTGGGCGTGCTCCGTGCTCGTCGTGCCCGCGCTGCGGCGCGCGCTCGGCGAAGGCACGCGCGACTGGCTCGTCGTGACGGTCCTCGGCGGGCTGCCGGTGTTCGCCTTCTTCACGCTCTGGGCCTTCGACAACGAAGGCGGCTATGCGCTCGGAATCCTGCCGTTCCTCGTGGTCGCCGGAGCACTCCTCGCCACGCGCTTCGTGCGCAATCGCGCTGCGCTGTTCATCGGTGGCGCACTCGTCGTGCTGCAAGCGTTCCTCGGACACGCAGCACTCGTGTCGTGGCGCGCCGACCTCGCTCTCGCAGGCACCGTCCAACGCCGCACCGCGTTCGTCGCGCTCCTGCACGGCGGCGAACGTGTCATCGCGATCGACATCGGCGGACAACCGCTCGACTGGTACGTGCCGCGGGTCGTCGAGCGCGACTTCGTTCGCGTCGCCCGCGGTCTCGACGACGATGCGATGCGCGCGGCCGTTCGCGCCGAGATCGAGTCTCTGGCCGCCGACCGCGCGACCCCGATCTACATCGACTACGCCTACCGCTACTGGAACGTCCCCGGAACACCTGCCGCCGAGTTGATCGAGATGTTCGAGACCGAGTTGCTGCGGGTGTTCGACTTCGAGCGTGTCACGGACGCCGGTTGGCCGATCGCGCGGCTCGTGCCGCGAGCGGTGTCGGACTCGTGACGAGCTCTTCCAAGTCACTGCCGCCGTCCGATCGCGACGACGTCTGGTGGAGCGACGAGCGCGAGGTCGAACGCATCCGCAACACGCGGTCGCGGTCGCGGCGCCGCGGGGTGCTCCTGCTCGTCGTGTGTGGTGCGCTGTCGCTCTGGTTCGTGAAGATCCTCGCGACCGAGGTCGCGAAGAGCAGCGAGACGCCCGCCTCGGATGGGCGCGCGGATCCGCGGCTCGTACACGTCGCGACGCGCTGGGACTCGCGCTTCGTGCGCGGGCACGAGAGTCTGGGCACCGAATGGCGGTTGAGTGTGTTGCTCGCAGCCGACGCTCCACTCGACCCTTGGTTGGATGCCGGTAGTGCTCGCGCGGTCTCTGTCGGCGAGGGACCGGAGTGGATCCTCTTCGACCTCGAGTTTCCGAGCAGCCGTGAACACGTCGAGCCTCTGTTCTCGCCCGAGCAGTGGGACGAGGCGCGCCTGCTCGACTCGGAGCCGCTCGTCATCGAATCGGACTGGATGGACGAGGAGGCAAGGCTCGCACTCGTCAGCGCACTCGGCGTGCAGGTGCGCGTCGAGGTGGTGCACATGCTCGATCTCGGCCCGGCGCCGCGCACGAACGCCGTGTTCGTGCCGACGAGCGACTGACGGCGAGCCGGTCGCTCGTGACGGGTACGGTGTCTGACACGCGATCCGTCACGAACACGTACGGTGCCGCACCAAAAGTTGCACACCCCGTGAGCCGCATCACGCGCGCGAAGCGCGCGTGATGCGGCTCACGGGGTGTGCAACATTTGGTGCGGCACCGTACGTGTTCGTGACGGATCGCGTGTCAGACACCGTACCCGTCACGCGAGCAGGTCGCGCAC
>JBIKNC010000003.1:0-60389 GCA_044358925.1 Planctomycetota bacterium
TTCGCTCGTTTGAACGCGGAGTTCGAGGACCGCGACGCTCGAGTCCTCGGCCTGTCGACCGATTCGGAGTTCGTGCACTTCGCCTGGCGCCAGAACCACGCCGACCTGCGCGACCTTCCGTTCCCGATGCTCGCCGACGTGCGCCGCGACTTCTCGCAGGCCCTCGGCATCCTCGACAAACAGGAAGGCGTGTGCCTGCGCGCGACGTTCGTCGTCGATCCGCAAGGTGTGATCCAACACGTCTCGGTCAACGGACTGAACGTGGGGCGCAATCCGCAGGAGACGTTGCGCGTGCTCGACGCGCTCCAGACGGACGAACTGTGCCCCTGCAACTGGACCAAGGGTGAGGAGACCCTGCACGTGGCGTGAGCCGTGCCGCTTCGAACATGAGCATCGACACCATCAAGGAACGACTGCCCGAAACGGCGAAGGACCTGCGCCTCAATCTGGGAACGGTGCTGCGCAGCGAGCACCTGACGCGTCGCCAGGCGCTCGGGACCCTGGTCGCGACCGCGTTCGCCGCCCGCAACGCCGAGTTGCTCGCAGCGGCGCGCGCCGAAGCCGCGACCGTGCTCTCACCGGCCGATGTCGCACTCGCGACGTCGGTCGCGACGACCATGTCGATGAACAACGTCTACTACCGCTTCGTGCACCTCGTCGGCGACGAGGCCTACGGGCGGCTGCCGGCGCGGTTGCGCATGCAGGCGCTCGGCGCGCCGGAGACGGACAAAGTCGATCGAGAGTTGTGGGCGCTGGCCGTCTCGGCCGTCAACGGCTGCGGCATGTGCATGAGTGCGCACGAGAAGGTGCTCTCGAAGGCCGGAGCGACGCGCGAGCAGGTTCAGGACGCCGTCCGCATCGCCGCGGTCGTGGTGGCGACGGCGGCGGCTCTCGACGCGCTCGCGGTCACGGAGCCGGCGGCTTGAGGGCGGCCCGAGACGAACCGCGGCGGTGTGCAGCGCGCGCTCCATCCGCCGCGCTCGGGGGCTCGATCACGGCAGCGACCAGCGGAAGTGGTCGCTGCCGATCGTGATGCCCACCAGGCGTCGCGGCGCGCCCGCGACCCGCGACTCGGGCACGAGCGCGAGCACGGGCGTCTCGTGTTCGTGGCTGCGTGCGAGTTCGTCGCCGGTCGCGGCGTCGAACACACGCACGAAGCTCGCGACCGGCAGGCGTTCGTCGCCGACGTCTTCGATCGAACCGGTCGCGACGATCAACTGATCGCTGTCGAACACGAGTGCGTTGACGTCGCCGAGCGTGTCGGCGACGGTCCACAGGCGTGTGCCGCTCGCGACGTCGAACACACCGAAGACGCCGTCCGCGTCGCCGCTCGCGAGGCGCCGTCCGTCGCTCGAGAAGGCGAGTGCGAGGATCTCGCTCGTGTGGCCTGCGAATGTGCGGCGCTCACCGAGCCACGAACCCGTGCCGCCGGGCGCGAGGCGCGCGACTTCGAGCACACCCCCTTCGCCGCCGAACGCGGCCCACGAGCGCTCCGGCGACAGCGCGGCCGCGCCGCACCACACGTCGAGGCGTTCGAGTTCCGTGCCGTTCGTCACGTCCACGAGGAACGCGCCGCGAGTGATCGACGAGCCGAGCACGGCGCGGCGTTCGTCGACGGCGAGGACTCGCGTGAGGAGACTCGACGCGACGCGACCGCTCGCGATGGTCGCGCCCGAGCGCGGGTCGAGCAGCGCGAACGCGCCGCCGCGGCCCGCGGTCACGAGCAGGCCCGACTCCATGAAAGCGCCCGCGCCCTGGCCCTTCGGCAGAGCGTCGCCGACGAGCAGTGCGCCGCTCGGCCACGTGCTCACACGCGCGCCGCCGAGCAGCGGGCTGCCGAGGAACACGAGCGAACCGGTGTGGTCGAGTTCGATGCACTCGAAGCCCGGCGCGTCGAAACGCAGGGGTGTGCCTTCGAGCGGCGCGGGCGAGAGCAGGATCGGGCGCAAGAGTTGTGCACCGAACGAGGCACTCGTGGCCGCGGCGTCTTCCGGTTCGAGACGCTGTGTGACCACCGCGAGCGCGAACCCGCGTGCATCGAGCACAGCCGCACCGCGCACGTCGTCGAGCGTCGTCGCGCGCGGCAACTCGAACCACAGGTAGGCTCCGTCGCCGTAGCGGGCGACGCTCGTGCGCTGCCACCGCACCTGCGCGTCGAGACTCGCGACGAAGACTTCCTCGGCGATGCGCGGGACGCGTGTCGCGAGTGTGAGCGGTTCGCAGGGCAGCGGGCCAGCGCTGGTTGCCTGTGCCGCGAGCACGAGCACGTCGCAGCCGGCCGCGTCGAGGCCTGCGCGCGCGGGCGCACCGACACGCGCCGTCGCTTGTTCGCTCGTGGGTTCGCTCGCGGCGCCGACGAGTTCCCAGCTCTTCACGAGCTGTGTGAGATAGGGCACCTCGGTGTCACCGGAGAGGCCCGCGGCGCTCGTGATGAAGTGTTTGGCCGTCACGGCGACGAGCGCGCCGTTCAGGTCGCGGCCCAGGAAGCCGAGCCCGCCGTCGAGCCGGCCGAAGGCGCGAAAGTCCGCGCGGTGGCGCGCGACTCCGATCGGCCACGCTTCGAGCGGCGTGCTCGAGAACGGCGCGCTCGGCCGCGGATCCTGCGCGTGAGCGTCGGGCGGCGGGGTGGGGCCGGCGCGGCGCGGCTCGTCGCTCGCTCGCGCGGCGGCTCCGTTCGGGCCGTTCCGCGCTTCGTCCGCGCAGCCGAACGCGAGGAGTGCGGCCAGCGCTGCGGCCGTGAGTGCCGCGGCTCCTTCGATCGTGTGCCGTCGTCGCTCGTGCATGGCGTTCCTCACACACCGCGCCGCACGCGAGCGTCGAACCACGCCCACAGTCGGCTCTCGTTCGTCTTCCAGTTGCTGCGCGCACCCAAGAACTGCGCGAGCGGTTCGAGCAACGCGTAGGGGATGGCGAAGCGCTTCCAATGTCGGCGCTCGGCTGCCGAGAGACGCGCCGCACGGTCGAGCATCTCGAAGTACGTGCGCCGCTGCCAGTGCCAACCGTCCCAGACCTTGCGCCAACTCGGCACGTTGAAGAGCCCGAAGACCTGGAACAGGTTGCGGTGGTCGCAGTACAGCCGCTTGAACTCGCGCCGCATGTCGACGCCGTGGCTGTGTTCGACGGTCGCGCGCGGTTCGAAGCGGATCGTGCCGCCCGAGAGCAGGAGCGCTTTGCCGAACGCGACGTCTTCGCCGAACGAGGCCTCCGGGAACGGCAGACGTTCCCACGTGCTGCGGCGCACGGCGGATGCGACGTTGTCGAACGCACACGCGCCCAGTCGTTCGAGCGGCTGGAGTGCGTTCCACTTCGCGAGCGCCGCGCTCGGATCACCGGCGCCGAGCACCTGGTCGATCGGCTGCGTGCGACTGGCCGCCCAGTTCTCGAGCCGCAACGCGATGATCGGGTCGCAGTCCGGCAACGGCACCTGCCGCGCGTACGCGGCGTCGACGTGGGGCTCGTCGAACACGCTCGCCAATGCACGGACGTAGCCGTCGTCGACGGGCACCGCGTCCTGCGTCAGCAGCAACACACGCGCGGCACTGCACAGCCCGATCGCGAGGTTGCGCGTGCGCCCGTGATTGAACTCGCGTTGGTCGATGACGCGCACGAGTGCGCCGGCTTCGCGCGCGGCTTCCGCACTTCCGTCGCGACTGCCCGAGTCGACGACGACCAGTTGCAGCCCGCCGCGCACGTCCTGCGTCGCGAGGCGGGCGAGCAGCGCACGGAAGCGAGCCCCGCCGTTCCAGGTCGGGATCACGACCGCGACGTCGCGCGGCTCGCTCGTGACGGCGCTCAACCGCGCTTCCACGACGCGAGCAGTTCACCCGCCAATGCGCGCGCTTTGATCACACACTGGTCCGAGTTGTCGTACTCGTAACGACCGAAACGGCCGAGCGGCACGATGCCCAGCGCGGCGAGTCCGTCGAGCGCCGCCTGGCGTTTCCGTGCGAAACCGTGGTCGTAGACGACGTAGGCGTGGCGCGACGTCGTGATGTCCGTGAAGAGCACGTCCTCGCGCTGCAACAGTCCTGCGCGTGCGAGCCCATCGACCGTGTCGTCGGCCACTTCCGGTCCGGGCGGAGCGCCGCGGCCGTTCGACGTGATCTCCGCCATGAGCGAACTCTGGCCCGGCGGCGCGTTGCCCGGCGAGTAGTTCGACATGTACGTCACGCGGTTCGCGGGGCCCTGCTCGGCGTGCGGCAGGTAGATCCACGAGAGGTTCGGCTGATCGGCGCGATCGAGCGCGACCAGCACACACGTGACCGCGTTGTATTCGAGCGCGCGCATCGCGTCGGCCGCGCCGCTCGCCAGGCCTTCGACGACGTTCGGCAGTTCGTCGAGCGGCAGCGTGCACACGACGGCGTCGAACTCCTCGCCGTTGACGCGGTAACCACCGGCGACCTTCGCGACGTGTTCGACGCGCGTCGAGAGCCGTACCCGCGGCGCGAGGCGCGCGGCGAGTCCGTCCGTGATGGCCTGGAAGCCGCCCGCCTTCGGATAGAAGAAGATCGACTGGTGCGTGTAGCCCTCGGTGCGGATGCCGACCGCGCTCTTCAGGACGTCGTCGACCGGCGCGTCGGGCACGCGACCCGCGACCCATTCGCTCGTGATCTCTTCGAGCGGCCGCTTCCAGATCTTCTCGTTGTACGGATCCATGAAGTGGTCGGCGATGCCGTCGCCGAAGCGCCACCGGATCCAGCTCTTGAAGTCCTTCGGCGCCGCGCCGAGCGTCTCGCCGCCGTGACCCGTGCGCGCGTGCCAGGCCTTCACGTAACCGGACACACACTCGAAGCGCGGGCGTTCGGGCAAGTCGCCGAGTCCGTTCTCGAACGGGTAGTGCACCCAGTTCTTCTCGAAGCGGATCTTCGTGTGGCGGTCGCGCTTCACGAACGCGTCCTCACCGCCGGCCTGCTCCTTCATCCACGACATCGCGGCCGTGTCCTTGCTGAACAGGATGTGCCCGCCGGCGACGTCGTACACGAAGTCACCGACGCGTTTGCTGCGGCACAGTCCGCCCGCGACGGGCGCGGCTTCGAACAGGCTGATGGAGCTCTGCGGCACGCCGCCTGCGACCAGGAAACGGGCGAGGGCCATGCCGGAAACGCCGGCTCCGAGGATCGCGATCTTCACGGGCGGGAGGTTACCAACTGCCGGCGCGAGGCCCGCACCGCCTCATCGACAGCTGCGGCGCACCGCGTCGATTTCTCTCACCACTTCAGCGCTGCCGCACGAGCAGGTCGCGTTCGATCGTCGACACCAGCTTCGCAGCGTCCGCGAGCCAGCGCCGTCCGTCGGTCGTGTAACCCGCGGTCGGCGCCAGTCCCGGCGCGCGCGCGCCGAACCACGCGTTGAGCGCGGCCATCGAGACCTCGCGTGTGTACTTCGCGAGGCACGAGGCGAGGGCGACCGCGAAGTGACGTGCCTCGGCGCGCTCTTCGAACGTGACGAAGATGCGGGGCTCGCCCTCGAGTCGATAGCGCGACACACCGTCGCTCTCCTCGACCAGGAAGACGCGCCACTCCTGGAACAGCCGCGCCAGGAGCGGACCGTAGTGGGCGCGGCCGCCTTGACGGTCGACCGCCAGGCGCACTTCGCGAGCGCCGAGTTCGCGCGCCCGTGCGACGACGTGCAGCAGGGCCGCGCTCGCGAAGTGCCAGGCGGCGTGCGCCTTGTTGCCGCTGCGCTCGAATTCGCGATTGAGTTCGCCGGGCTCGACTCGGCGCACGGCCAGCGCTGCGGGTGCGCAGCGCGCCGCCGCGAGAGCACGCGCGAGCAGTGCGCTGCGCAACTCGAGGAACTCCGACGAACACGCGTGGGGGAGCGGCGGGTCGCCGTCCGCGAGCCACGGATGGCGGGAGCGCCACACGCTCTCGCTCGTCGCATCGAGCGACAGAGCCGCCAGCGAGTCGGGCACGCGACCGGCGAGGAGGTGCGCGGCGAACGCGAGCACGGTCGCTTCGAGGCGCCGTTCGCCGCGCGGGTTGCGTGCGTGCACGACTTTGCTGTCGCCGACGACGAGAGCGTGGCGGTCGTCGGCGGGCTCGCGCGAGACGGCGCCGCCGAGCGCGGCCCACAGGTCGAAGGGTTCGAACGGATCCGCCGCGAGGGACGCTTCGTCCTCGAACGCGAACGCAGCGCCCGCGACACACAGCGGTCCGAGCAAGGGCCCGAGGCCCGCTTCGTCCACGCCGCCCAGGACGATCATGCGCGCCTCCGTGCGAGGAGCACGAGCGCACCGATCACGAGCGGCACGGAGACGAGTTGCGACGTCGACACGCCGCCGAGCCAGGTGCTTCCGAGCCACGTGCTCTCCAACCACACGCCGCGCACGCGATCACCGCGCAGGCACTCGATGGCGGAACGCGTGACGCCGTAGCACGCGAGCAGGATCAGCGCCGCGCGGCCCGGTGCGAGGCGACGCTCGAGCAGCACGTAGCCGAGCCACGCGAGTGCGAGCGCGTTGAGCGCGAGGTGGGTCTGCGTCGCGAACACGACTTGGCCGGCGAGTTCGCGCTCGAACAGGCTCTTCGTGTTGGCGTCGAGCCAAACCGCGTCGGGAATGCGGTACGCGAAAGGAAAGGGCAACCAGGCCAGTCCTTCGGGCACGGCGCGACCGTGGTCGTCGCCGACCATGAAGCACCCCACGCGACCGATCGCGAGTCCGAAGAAGCCGGCCGTCAGGCCGGTGTCGAGCGCCGCACCGAGCGCGAGGCCGACGCGGCGCGCCGCGAGTGCGCCGAGGGCCAAGCCGCCGAACATCCCGCCGTACATGACCATGCCGCCGCCGCGCGGGTCGAGCACGAGCCACGGCCGCTCGAGGAACAGGGCTCCGAGCGACTCGGCGCCCGCGTGACCCGCCAGATGGCGCGTGATCTCGACGCCCGCGAAGAAGAGCCGCCCGCCGAGCAACACGCCGACGAGGACCCACAGCGCGACGATCGCGGAGCGCGCCGGGTCGCGTTCGCGGTCCGCGCCGTGGCGCGCGAGGAGCCGCGGCCAGACCCACTGCGCTGCGACGAGGAACCCGACGGCGACCAGCACGCCGAACGTTCCCACCGCGCGGCCGCCGACTTCGAACAACACCGGATGCACGGCGCGGATCGTAGCGGCCGCTCCTCCTGCGCCCGACAATCTCGTTCGCTCCCGCCACCTTCGACATGCCCGCCGACCAACCGCGAACTCCGTCCGTGCTCTCGGCTCACACGGTTGGTGCACTCGTGCTCGCAGGCGTTCTCGTGCTGGCGCTGCGTGTCTGTGCGCTCCCGGCGATCGTCATGGACGGCAACGTCCTGATCGAGGAGTTGGCGCGCGCCGACGGCCGCGTGCCGCTCTACTACCACGCGCTGTACCTGCCTCTCGGCGCGCTCGTCGAGTTCGTCGTCGGCGGCGGGCGCGCGCTCGACGCGCTCCTGTGGTTGTCGATCCTGAGCGGCGCCGCGACC
Source organism: Planctomycetota bacterium (assembly GCA_044358925.1). GTDB lineage: Bacteria > Planctomycetota > UBA1135 > UBA1135 > Rohdeia. Next base: position 7,443 of record JBIKNC010000003.1, read on the forward strand.
TGTGTCGTTGCACACCGCGCTCTGGCACGCGCTTTCGGAGTGCGCGCTGCGACGCTCGCCGTCGTCGCCTTCGCGTGTGCGCCGGCGTTCTGGTTCATGTCGACGAACGTGGAGTTGCACGCCACGCAGGCGCTGGGCGGAGCCGTCGTCCTGTCGGCCGCACTCGCGTCGACAGGAGCGCCGGGGAGGCGCGCGGCCGTCCTGCTCGCCGCAGCCGTCGCGTTCGCGACGCTCGTCCACAACTCGAACGTGATGCTGGCGCCCGGGGCCGTTCTGATCGCGGCGCGCCGCGTCGACGCGACCATCGACGTCCGTCGAATGCTGCGACTCGCCGTCGCGGGCGGTGCGGCTGGTGTGTTCGGGTTGGTCGTCGACGAGGCCGCACGGCGTCTTTCGGGCATCGTCGACACGATGCGACTCGACCGACTCGTCTTCGACTTCGCCGTGCCGCTCGACCTGCAGTTCCTTCGATTCGACGTCCTGCGCGCCTGGTTCCCGGTGCTCGTCGTCGTCGTCTGGGGCGCGCCTCGCTCACGCGCGGCCTGGCGCGCCGCTTGGCCGTTCCTCGCCGGCGCGTTCCCGGCCGGAACCGTGTTCGTCGCGAGTTCCATCGAATCGGTGGGCGGCTACTTCGGCAGCACCGCGCTCTTCTTCGTGGCGGCGGCGCTCGCCGGCGCTCGGTCGTCGTCCGCATCGGCGGCGCCACACACCGCGCCGTTGCAGCGCATCGGCGCGCGCGCGCTCTTCGCCGGCGTGTGCCTGTTCGGCTGCTTCCTCGGGCTCAACGACGCGACGTCGATCGAGCGTGAGCGACTCGTCGAAGTCGGACGCCTGCGCTTCGAGCTCGCACGCCGCGTCCTGCCGGACGGCGGCCTCTTCGTGTCGCTTGATCCCGATCTCCAGTGCGTCTCGGGGCGCGGCCATCCTGTCCACGATCTGCCTGTCGCGATGGCGCTCACGGCGCTCTTCGCCGACGAGCTCGCCGACGAGGTCGTCTTCGCCGAACTCGAACGCCAGCTCGCCGGCAGCGCTCGGCGCGACGAACCGCTGGCGTTCAACATGGCGTGGCGCGGCTGGGCTGGCGCGCGCCCGGACGTCGTCGCGTTCCACGAACGGCTGCTCGCGATGTGCGAGCTGCATTACCGACTCGAGCCGCGCGACTTCGACGGCATCCCGTTCCTCGTCGGGGTGCCTCGGGCGCGGGGCGGCTCGTCGTGAACGAAGAGCGCGCCGGGCTTCGCGACGTGTGGGCGCGCCGCACGGATCGCGACGCTGGCGCGCGAAGTCGGCCCCGTCCGGAACATCAGCCGCATTCGCGGGCTATCCTCTGCGCCGCGAATCATGAACGAGCCGCCGAAGGTCAAGGTCTTCCTCGAAGGGCGCTACCGCAAGCTCTCGCGCGACTTGCCGCAGACGATCTTCTTCTGCCCCGAGTGCAAGGGCCATCCGCGGCGCAAGCGCGACTGCCCGCGTTGCGAGGGCTTCGGCACGCTGGCGAAGGACTCCGTGCAGCAACTCGTCGCGTGGGTGATCGGCAAGGCCTTCGGCACGCGGCACAACAAGTTCCACGGCGCGGGGCGCGAGGACGTCGACGTGCGCATGCTCGGCCGCGGTCGGCCGTTCGTGCTCGAACTCGAGGGTCCGAAGGTGCACGACGTCGACCTCGCCGAAGTCGAAGCCGAGATCAACCGCCGCAACGAGGGGCGACTCGAGATCCGTGGCCTGCACTTCACCGAGCGCGGCCGCGTGGCGATCGTCAAGGAGACCCACCACGCGAAGCGCTACGGAGCGTTCGTGACGTGCGACGAGCCGCTCGCGTCGGCGCGCTTCGACGCACTGCTCGGCAAGCGCATGACGGTGAAGCAGCAGACGCCGAAGCGCGTCGCACATCGCCGCGCGGACCTCGAACGCGAGCGTTGGATCGAGTTCACGTCGGCGCGCCCGCTCGACGAACACGGCGAGAACGCGGCGAGTCCGAGCGCACACTGGTACGTCGAACTCGCGACCCAACACGGCACCTACGTCAAAGAGGTGCTGTCGGGCGAACAGGGCGCGACGAACCCGAGCCTGGCGGACCTGCTCGGCGTCGGTTGCCGCTGTACGGCGCTCGACGTGCTCGAGATCCTCGACGAGGGCGGCGCGCCGGAACCGGTGCGCGAACGTCCGCCGCAGTTCGGCGCCGGCATCTGAAGTGCTCGTCGGCGGCGGCCGACCTTCGTTCTTCGCGCTGACTTCGTGTGGTGGAGGGGGACTGGGCGTGTGCGCCGGACGCTCACACCTCTCGCAACCGTTCAGTGCGCCTTCGCCCTGTCTTCCTTTGCTTCGACTTTGCGTCCTTCGCGTCCTTTGCGGTGAAGTGCAACGCCCGGGATCACAGGTCTGTTGCACTTCACCGCAAAGGACGCGAAGGACGCAAAGTCAAAGCAAAGGAACGCAGGTGAACGAAGGCACGTCGAGAACGCCTTCGAATTGGAAGTCGACGAAGAGGTGACGCGCGGCCGAAGCGTCATGTCAACGCGTCGCTGCTCTCGTTCCTTTGCGCTGACTCTGCGTCTTTTGCGCCTTCGCGGTGAAGTGCAACGACACCCGCTCCGGGCGCGTTGCACCTCGCCCGAACCTTCAAGCCCAGATCGCGCGATCGACGAGGTCGCGGTCGTGCGGCCCGCGCCGCCGCGGACGCACGCGGATGCCGTAGCGGTAGCTGCCCGACGAGACGACCTCGCGCGTCGTTCGGAACAACAGTCCGCCGTCGTTCGCGGCGACCGGTGCGAGGCGTTGCATCGCGAAGCCGTGCAACGAGTCCTCGCGTTCGTTCTTGTGGCCCATCAGGAACTCGACCTCGAGCGCTTCGGGTTCGAGCCCGTTGAGATCGAGCACGACCTCGACCACGAGTTCGTCACCCGAGCGCACACGCGACAGGTCGGGCACACGCACCTCGCGGATCCTCACGCCGTCGAACTGTCGCAACAGCGTCTGGCGGCGCGTGCTCTCGCGTTCGAGTTTGTTGTAGTCGTCGGCCACCAGTTCGCGGCGCGCGCCGGCGAGCACGCGGTAGGCCTTCTGCGCGTACTCACCGACCATGCGGTCGGTGTCGAAGACCTGCGGGATGGTCGAGAGCACGTGCACGACGCGCTCGAGCCAACCGTGCGGCAGGCCGTCGGGACCGCGATCGAAGTAGAGCGGCACGATCTCGTCCTCCAGCAGGCGCAGGAGCTGCTCGTTGTCGAGTTGGTCCTGCAGTTCCTGGTTCGGATAGGTCTTGTCCGCGCTGCCGATCGCCCAACCGTTGGCGCCGTCGCACGCTTCGATCCACCAACCGTCGAGGATCGAGAGGTTGAGGCCGCCGTTCGCGGCGACCTTCATGCCCGACGTTCCGCTCGCCTCGAGCGGACGGATCGGGTTGTTCAGCCACACGTCGACGCCCTGCTTGAGGCGGCGCGCCAACCCGATGTCGTAGTCCTCGAGGAACAGCACCTTGCCGAGGAAGCGCTCCGAGCGCGACAACTCGACGATGTGCCGCAGGATCTCGCGACCGCCGCCGTCGGCCGGGTGCGCTTTGCCCGAGAAGAGGAACAGAACCGGGCGGTTCTGGTCGGAGAGGAGCGCTTCGAGGCGCTCGGGGTCCTTGAACAGGAGCGCCGCGCGCTTGTAGGGCGCGAAGCGGCGCGCGAAGCCGATCACGAGGGCGCGTTCGTCGAGGCCCGCGAGCATGCGCGACAGCAGGCGCGGGCTCTCCTGGCGCTGCTGGAACGAACGCCGCAAGAGGTGTGCGCAGTGCTCGAGCAGGTCGGCCTTCGCGACCTGGCGCTCGTTCCACAAGGCGCGGCGATCGACACGCGCCGCACCGCTCGCGAAGTCGCTGCCGCGGATGGCGCGGCCCGTCACGCCGAGGAGGCGCTGGATGCCGGGGCGCGTCCAGGTCGGCAGGTGCACGCCGTTCGTCACGTGGTCGACGGGCACCTCGTTCATCACGAGGCCCGGCCAGTACGACGAGAGCAGCGCGCGGCTGACCTCGCCGTGTTTCTTCGACACGCCGTTGACGAAGCCCGCGAGGCTGCACGCGAGGAACGTCATGTTGAACTCGGGGCGGCGCTCCTTGTCCTGGCCGAGCTGCATGAAGCGCTCCCACGACAGACCGACCCAGCCTTCCGTGTCGGCGAGATAGCGACGCACCAACTGCTCGTCGAAGCGGTCGTGCCCGGCGGGCACCGGCGTGTGGGTCGTGAAGGCGGTCGACGCGCGAACGACCAGCGCCGCGTCGTCGAACATCAGGTTCTCGGAGCGCACGATCGCACTCACCCGCTCGAGCGCCGCGAACGCCGCGTGGCCTTCGTTGAGGTGCATGACCGAAGGCTCGATGCCGAGGCGCTCGAGCAGTCGCACCCCGCCGCGGCCGAGCACGAGCTCCTGCCGCAGGCGGTGCTCGTTGTCGCCGCCGTACAGACGATGGGTCAGTGCGCGTTCGGCCGGCCCGTTCGCCGCGTGGTCCGCGTCGAGCAGATAGAGCGAGATGCGACCGACCGCGAGCTTCCAGGCGCGCAGCGTGACGACCGAGTCGGAGAGCGGCAGTTCGAACGTGAGCGGCTCGCCGTCGGGGCGTCGCACGAGTTCGAGCGGCAGGTTCCACGGGTCGTTCGGCGCTTCGAGCGAGAGCTGCTCGCCCTGCACGGTGAGCCGCTGCATGACGTAGCCGGCGCTGTAGAAGAGCCCGACGGCGACGAACGGCAGGTCGAGGTCGCTGGCCGACTTCAAATGGTCGCCGGCGAGCAGACCGAGACCGCCCGAGTAGATGCGCAGCGACTCGTGCACGCCGAACTCGAAGCAGAAGTACGCGATGGGCGAGTGCGCGTCGATCGAGCCGCCGTCCGGCAGCGCGAGTGTCGCCCGCGTCGCCGCCATGTAGGCCTCGAAGCGGGCCGCCGCGGACTGCACACGTGCGACGTAGTTCTTGTCCTTGGCCTTGTCCTCGAGATCGCGCGGATAGGCGCGGCGCAGGAACTGCACCGGGTTGTGCAGGCACGCGGCCCACATGTCCGGCGAGATCTCCGCGAACAGTGACTGGGCGTCGGGATCCCAGCTCCACCACAGGTTCTGCGCCAGCCGTTCGAGCGGCTCGAGTTCGACGGGCAGTCGCGCCTCGACCTCGAACGCGTGCAGGCGCGGCGCGCGCGACGACTGCAGTTGAACCGCGTTCACGGCCGCGAGGCGGTGGGAGCGCGGCGCCGGCTGCGGACGCACCGCGGCGGCGTCGAGCGCCATCGTGAAGGCCTCCTCGTAGTGGCGCACGAGGTCGACCCACGCGACTTTGCGCGCCGACGCGAGGCAGGCGTCCCGCAGCGCGGGACGCGAGCGACGCTCGCGTTGGAAGCGTTCGATCTCCTCGGCGAGTTCGACGACGTGCCGTTCGTCGCTCTTGCCGGCGCGTGCGAGCACGGTCACGCCGTTCTCGCGGGTCAGGCCGTTGTCGAGCGCCCACGCGCCGAAGCCGGCCATGTCGGTCGTGATCGTCGGCACGCCGACGCCGATGCTCTCCGCCGGGGTGTAGCCCCATGGCTCGTAGAAGCTCGGGAACGCCGACAGGTCCATCGCCCGCAGCGCGGCCTCGTACTGCAGCGGCACGACCGTGTCCGTACCGTCGAGGTAGATCGGCACCTGGACGATCTTCACGCGCGAGCCCGGTTTGTCGACGAAACCCAGTCGCTCGACGGCGCGCTGCACCGGATCGTTCTCGCGGTCGATGAGCTCGTGCGTCGACACGCCGATCGAGCCGCGGTGCTGGCCGAGCAGGCACTCCTTCACCTTGCGGCGCGGGCCCGAGACGCCGGCCGGAACGAGCACGAAACACACGATCGACTCGCCGGGGCGCGTCGCGATGCGCGCCAGCGCTTCGAGCAGCACGTCGATGCCCTTGTTGTGCATCTCGTAGCGACCCGAGATGCACATCAACATGGCGCCGCGCAGGTCCTCACCGCACATGCACGACGCGATGTTCTCGAGCAGCGTGCGCGCCGAGCCGTCGGCCGCCGCGCGCGACAACTCGTCGAGCAGCTCGAGATCGAGGCCGTTGGGCAACAGCGGCAGCGCGTGGCGGCCGTGCAGCAACTCCGCCTCGGCGGCGGTGATCGCGCTGACCGTCGTGAAGACGTCGCTCTTGCGTGCACACGCACCTTCCATCGAGTGCTTCGCTCGCACACCGATCTCCGACGCGAGGTCGAGCGGCGACCGCCCGCCCAGCGCCTGCTCGGGCGGCAGGCCGGTGGCCGACAGCGCGCGACCGAGCATCGTCGCGTGCGTCGTGAAGATCGTCGCGACGTGCGGAACCTTGTCGATCAGGTACAGCGCGCCGCTGCCGGTCATCCACTCGTGGAACTGCGCCACGGCGCGCCCGGGCAGCGCTTCGTGTTCGAGCCACAGCTCGACCACGATGCCGGCCGCGTGACCGAACATCGCGGGCTCCACGTAGTCCCAGCCGCCGACGAGCGAGTCGACGCCGTGGCGTTCCCACAGGCCGGCCAGGATGCCGTCCTTGATCTCGAACAACTTGCTGAAGCCGACCAGCACACACAGCGGCCGGCCGGGAACGTTCCAGCGACCGACGCGCACGGACACCCCGCGCTCGGCGCACGCGTTGACGAAGTCGGCGTGGCCCGGCTCCTCGTCGAACGGTCGTGTCTGCACGGTCTGACCGTGCAACCAGGGCCCGATGACCACGTAGCGGTCGCCGAAGCGCTCGACGAGTTCACGCGCCTTCGAACTCACGACCGTGTGGATGCCGCCGACCTTGTTGGCGACTTCCCAACTGACCTCGAACAGATTGAACGACATGGGGGAGGGAGAGAGCTGTCAGCGCTCGGTGGAAGCGGCGCCGGCACTCGCGCCGGTGTTGGCATCCGAGCGCGCCGCAGGGGAGGCGACGAGGCGGATCGGCGGGTGGGGAGTGAGTTCGCCCTGCGACGTCGCGTCGAGCTGCGCCGCCTTGACGGCCAGGCGTGCGCTGAAGTCCGCGAGGACGTTGGCCAGTGCGATGTATGCGTCGTGCGGCGTCGCGTACGGACTGAAGTACTTGTGCACGTCGCCGTCCGAGAAGAACTTGACGCACATGTAGTAGAAGTGGTCGGACGTCGTCAGCTTGCGCCAGGTGCGCTGCACGTCGACGTCGCCGGCTGCAGCGAGGGTGCGCACCCGCTCCGCGAGTGCGTACACCGCGCGGTGCGCCGCGGTCTGCATCGCGTTGTCGAGCCAGGCCGTCAGATCGCGCTCCGCATCCGCCCAGGAGACCGGGTGCGGCACGTCGAGGCGCGCCGTCGGATCGGTCGACAGCGCGACCTGTGTCGGCGTCTCGAACGAGAAGCGCGGGTGCTTCAGCACCTCGCCCGGCAGCGCCTCCATGAAGTCGAAGATGCCGGTGTCGCGCCACTGGTGCTCGCCGAAGGTCTCGTAGTCCATGAAGAGGCCGACGAAGCGGTCCTCCTCCGGCAGCGCGTGCACCCAACTCGCGAAGCGCTCGGCGACGAGCGGCCATTCGCTCCAACCGCGGTTGCTGAAACGGAACGCGATGTCGTCCGAGAGTTTGTAGCTGCGCAGCATGAGCTTGATGCGCTGCGTGCCCTCGGGGCGGTACACGCGGTGCGGGCTGCGCCAGCCCAGCAGGTGGTCCGCGCCTTCACCGAGGATGCCGATGAAGCCGAGGTTCTCGGCCATGCGCGCGATGTCGTTCGAGAGGATCAGCTCCGTGTTGCGGAACACACGCGGGCGCGTCCCGAACAGCGCTTCGACGCGCGCGGCTTGGTCGTTCACCTGCGCCGCGAACTCGTCCTTGTCACCGAGTGCGGCGAGTGAGTGGTGCGACGTCTCGCCCAGGAACTCCACGCAGCCGGTGCGCGCGAGGCGTTGGAAACTCGCCAGAGTCTCGGGCGACCAGCGCTCCATCTGATCGAGCGCCGTACCCGAGACGGAGAAGGCGCAGCGGAAGCGGCCCTGGTGGCGCTCGACGAGGCGCAACAGGAGCGCATTCATCGGCAGGTAGCACTTCTCCGCCACGCGCTCGAGGATGCGGCGGTTCTCGCCGTCGTCGAAGTAGTGTTCGCTGCGCCCGATGTCGAAGAAGCGGTAGCGCCGCAGACGGTGCGGTTGGTGCACCTGGAAGTAGAAGACGAGGCTCGTCATCGCACGGCGGTGGTGGGGGGGGTGGCGGCGAGCAACTCCGCGTAGATGCGCTCCATGACTTCGCCGCGCAGCTCCCAGCGCATGCGGCGCACCTCTTCGCGGCCGCTGTCGACGAGTTGGCGGCGCAGCGGCTCGTACTCGAGCGTCGCGAGGATCTTGTTCGCGAGTTCGTCGACGTCCCAGAAGTCGACCTTCAGTGCGTTCGAGAGCACCTCGCTGACGCCGCTCTGGCGCGACACGATCACGGGCACGTCGAGCGCGAGCGCTTCGAGCGGCGTGATGCCGAACGGCTCGGACACGGACGGCATGACGTACAGATCCGCCATGGCGTACATGCGCTCGACGTCCTTGCCGCGCAGGAAGCCCGTGAAGAACACGTTGTCCATCAGCCCGAGGCGCGCCGCGCGCATGATCATGTTGGGCAGCATGTCGCCCGAGCCGGACAACACGAAACGTGTCCGCGGACGCACGCGCACGACCTTGGCGGCCGCCTCGAGGAAGTAGTCCGGGCCCTTCTGGTACGTGATGCGCCCGAGGAAGAGCACGATCGGATCCGCGATCGTGCGGTCCTGGTGCCACTGCTCGCGCTGTTCCTTCTGCGTGACCGCGTTGTGGACGACGCGGATCTTCTCCTCGGGGACGCCGTAGCGTCGCATCGCGATGCGCGCCGTGTAGTGGCTCACACACACGACGAGGTCGGCCGTCGAGAGCCCCATGCGTTCGATCGCGAGCACTCGCGGATCGGGACTGTCGCCGGTGCGGTCGTACTCCGTCGCGTGCAGGTGGCAGACGAGCGGCACGCCCTTCGCGCGCGCCGCGGCGACACCCGCCGGATAGGTGATCCAGTCGTGCGCGTGCACCACGTCGAACCGTTGCTGCAGTGCGACTTCGGCCGCGGCGACGGCGAAACGCGCGACCTCGTCGAACAGGCCGGCGCCGTAGCCGCCCCACAGCTCGAAGGTCTGCGACTCGAAACGCACGCCGCGTTTCAGTGCCTCCGCGATGCGCTCGGAGAGTTCGTACCAGCCGCGCACGTCGCCCGGCACGCGCGGTGCTTCGCCGCTCGCGGCCGCCGCGTCGTCGCCGAGTCCGAGCGGGCCGAACAGTGCCGCGCGCGCGGCGCGGTCCTTCACGAGTTCGGCGAGGCGCTGCGAGTACTGCGCCGCCGAGAGATAGGGCGAGAGCGTGCTGTCGATCGCGAGCGTCTCGATGCGACCCGCGCCCGGGCGTGCGCTCGCGCCGTCCACGTCGGCGTCCGTGTCGGCATCGACGTCCGCCGCGCTCGCGCGACTCGCTTCGAGTGACACGGTCGCCAGATCGTGCGCCGCTCGCACGGCCGCCGCGACGTCGCCGCGTTCCGACGCTCGCGCCGCCGAACGCGCCTGGCGCGTGAACTCACGCGCCGTCTCGTGGGTCGTGTGCACGTGCTCGCGCCGCGCGACGACCTGGTTCGCTCCGACGATGCCCATCCACGGGCCGTCTTCGTCGCCGAACGCGCGCGGCACCATGAAGAGCACGTCGACGCCCGCGTGAGCGAGGCCGCGCGTCAGTCCCTGGCAAGCCGTGCCGAGTCCGCCGCTGATGTGCGGCGGGAACTCCCAGCCCAGCATGAGGACGCGTGTCACGCGAGTTCCTCCAGGTCGAGCCGACCTTCGAGCATGCACGACGCGCGCAGGAGTTCGGCGACGCTCCAGGCCTGCGCGATCGCTCCGCCCGGTCGGTGCGGCGGGTCGCCGTCGAAGACCTCGGAGACGTGTCCGAGGCCCTGGCCGACGAGGTGCGGCAGGAATTCGGCGAGCAGGCCCGCGAGTCGCGAGCAGCGCTCGTCGTCGCCCGGGAACGCGCGCACCGTGGCTTCGACGTGGAAGCCGAACAACCACGGCCAGACCGTGCCTTGGTGGTAGGCGCGGTCGCGTTCGTCGGGGCCGCCGAGATAACGACCGACGTAGGCCGGGTTCTTCGGCGCGAGCGTGCGCAGTCCGCGTGTCGTCAGCAGTTCCAGTTCACTGCGTCGCACCACGTCGCGCCGTTCGGCGATCGTGAGCGGCGAGTGCGGCAGCGCCGCGGCGATGACCTGGTTCGGCCGCACGCTCGTGTCGAGTCGCCCCTCGTCCCACGTGTCGCCGAGATAGCGCAGCTCCTCGATCCAGAAGCGCGCGCGGAAACTCGCGTCGGCGCGTTGCGACAGCGCCGCGATCTGGGCGTCGCCGCTCGTGCGGGCGACGTACTCGAGCAACTGGCACCACAGCGCGCACATCTCGACCGCGCAGCCCGCGCGCGGCGTGACCGGCCCGTCCGACGCGCGTGCGTCCATCCACGTCGCGTTCAGCTCGCGCGTGCCGGCGTGCAGCAGGCTGTCGCCGTCGACGAACAGACCGAGGCTCGTGCCGCGGCGGTACGCGTCGACGATCGAACGCAGCGCCGGGAGGAACTCGCGCGCCACGGCGCGTTGCGGCGCCGCGCGATCGGTGCGCAGCACGGCGAGTGCGAACCACAGCGCGGCGTCCGCCGAACCGTAGTGGCTGTCGGCGGTCGACGTGCCGAAGATGTTCGGCAGGAGCCCGTCCTTCAGATAGGGCAACGCTCCGCGCAAGAGCGCGAGCGCCCCGTCGACGTCGCCGCGTGCGAGGGTCAGTCCGGGCAACGCGATGAACGTGTCGCGTCCCCACTCACCGAACCACGGGTAGCCGGCCGTGACTCCGGCGCGGCCGCGAGCGTCGCGGTAGGTGTAGGCGGGCGCGGCCAGGTCGAGTTCCATCGCGAGTCGCGCGAGTCGCTCGAGTGCATCGGCCGACGTCGCGTCCTGCGGCGCGTCCGCTTCGGTGACGAAGCGCTGCACGCGTTCGCGTTCGATGCGCGCCGACAGTTCTTCCGACGTCTCGGGGCGCTCGGCTCGCGCACGCGCTTCGAGCAGCCGAGCGACACGCCGCGCCACGCGGTTCTCGACCTGCACGACCTCGTCGAGTCGCCGCGCGCTCTCGGCGTCCCACAGCGCGAGCGGGTCGAGTTCGCGCTCTTCGATCGATGCGGCGCACACGATCTGCGCGCCGCTCTGGAACTTGCTCTCGTACCAGCCCGGACAGAACTGGTCCTCGTGACCCGCATACCCGCGTGCGATGTCCGCGACGTATTCGAGCTTGCGGTACCACGTCGGATCGACTTCGAAGCGCACGTTCTCGTCCGCGCCGGCGCCGCGCCGCGCGAAGGACATGTCGAGCGGCGGCAGCGCCGCGTACGGGCGCATGCGCTGACCGCGCGGCGTGCGTTCGACACGCCCGTCGAGTTCGAAGTTCTCGAACGTGAGCGCGTCCGCCTCGCGAAAGGCGAGCAACGGCCGCAGCGCGAGGCTGATGCCCTCGCGCTCGCCCGTGTTGCACCAACGCACGAGGACCGTGCGCGAACCGCGCACCTGCATCACTTCGCGCGTGAAGCGCGCGAGGCCGATGCGGAACGACCAGCGCGGCCACGGCACGAGTTCGAACGACTCGAGTCCGAGGTCGCCTTCCGGCACCCAGGTACCCGGATGGCGCGCGAGCGAGAGCAGGTAACTCTTGCCGTGACCGAAGACACGCTCTTCGAAGCGCGAGAGGAACACGTGCCGCTTCGCGCTGCCGTCGGGCACGGCGACGAGCAGCCCGTGGTAGCGCCGCGTCGCGCAACCGAGCACGGTCGAGCTCGCGTAGCCGCCGCGACCATCGGTCTCGAGCCACTCGCGCGACAGCGACAACTCGAGGCGGTGCAGCTCCGCGCGGTCGAAGCGCAGGAGGGGAAGGGCCGTCGCTGCGGCCGCCCGGTGGTCCTGGACGTGGGCGGAGGAGTGCGCGGCGGGTTGCGGGACGGCGGGCATGGCCCGACAGGATCCCGTAACGCACACGCTGCGCGCCACCTGGGGCCCGCGCTGCTCGGTCGGAAACCCGATCCGGGGACGCGTTCCCGGATCACTCGAGGTGGGTCACCAGTAGCGCTCGATGTGGAGCTGGCCCGGCTCCTTCTTGCGATGCCGCGCGAAGCCGCGCGCCACGAGATCGGGTTCGAGTTCGTCGATCATCTGCGGATTGCCGCACAACATCACCTGACACGTGCGCGGGTCGAGAGCGAACCCGGTGCGCTCGCGGAAGACGTCCGTGCGCAGCAACTCGCCGACCCGGCCGCGCGTGCCCGACCACGACGAGCCTGCCGGTTCGCGGCTGCACGCCGGCAGATAGTGGAACCAGTCGTGTTCGCGTGCGAGTGCGTCGAGTTCGTCGACGTACCCGAGGTCCTCGGCCAGGCGCACGCCCTCCAGAACGACACAACGGTTCCACAGTGCACCGGCACTCCGTTCGCGAGCCGCGCGGTGTTCGCGCAGCATCGACAGGTACGGCGCCAGTCCGGTGCCGGTCGCGACGAGCACGAGGTCGCGCTCGTGCGCCGACGGTTCGTCCGGCAGATGGGTGAGCGTGAACTTGCCCAGGCAGCGCTCGTCGACCCACAGGCGATCGCCGGCGCGCAGGGCTTGCAGGCTCGGCGTCAGCGCACCGCCCTCGACGAGACGCACGTAGAACTCGAGGGTCGGGGCGCTCGGCGCCGACGCGATCGAATAGGGGCGTTTGACCAGGCCGTCCTTTCCGGCGTGTTCGGGTGTACGCGCCGGCAGCCCGAGGCTCGCGAATTGACCGGCGTCTTGGGCCGGCTTCGCGCCGTCGCAGCGCACCTCCAGCACGAACAGCGAGTCGTTCAGGTGCCGGTTCGCCACGACGGTGGCGTTCATCGTCTCCTCGGGTGAGCCTGGTTCGTTCACACGATCACTCCTTTGATGACCGCTTCGAAGGCGAGCTGGCGATCGCCGCCGCCCGCTCCTTTCCACACGTAGCCCTTCGCGTCGTAGACGAACATGCCGCTGCGCACGCGCTGCACGTGCCCCGCGATCACGAGGCGGCAGTCGGGCACCACCGCGGCGCGGAAGCGCACGTCGTCGAGGCCGCCGAATCCGACGAACGTCGACGCCGGCACGTTCTGCGAGCGCATGAAGTGGTACGTGCACATCTGCGCGGCGCTCTCGATCATCAGCACGCCCGGGAAGAGCGGGCGCCCAGGGATGTGGTCGTGTGTCCACCAGTCGCCGGCGGTGATGTTCTTGTAGCCGACGATCCAGCCGCCGGGCCCGTCGAGATGCAGGATGCCGTCGACCTGCTCGAACCTGCCGCGCTGCTTCAACACCTCCAGGACCTCCGCTTTCGTGACGACGTCGCGGGAGAGGTCGAGGGCGTCGAAGTCGATGAACGTGTCGCGCGGCATGCGAAGGTCGGTCGAGGTCGGTGGTTCGAGTGGGGGGCAGCGAGAGGCGGCCGGAGTGTACCCGCGTGTTCCACCACGGCCCGCGAGCCACGGCTTGCTCCGGTCGCGAGCACAGGCCATGCTCCGCGCCCCGCCATGGTCGAAACGCTGACACCGCTCGAACTCGCCGCACGCCTCGCTCGGGGCGACGACCTCGTTCTCCTCGACGTGCGCACCGATCGCGAACTCGCGGTCTGTCGCCTGCCGAACGCACTCCACGTTCCGCTCCACGAGCTCGAGGACCGCGCGGACGAACTCGATCGCACGCGCCACGTGGTCTGCATCTGCCACCACGGGATCCGCAGTGCCGGGGCCGCGGCCTATCTCGAGTCGCTCGAGTTCCCGCGCGTCTCCAATCTCGAAGGGGGCATCGACGCCTGGGCCGCGGCCGTCGATCCCGCCATGCGCCGCTACTGACGAGCGCGCTGTCGCTTCGCTACTCTTCCCTACCCGGCGGAATGCCGCGCGGGGTGTTCGCCCATGACCACGCACGACCGTATCGAGAGGATCACCCGTTCCCTGGCTTTCATGCTGCGCCACCGGCCGGAGGAGTTCGACCTCGAAGTCGACGCCCACGGCTTCGCGGACATGGGAGACGTGATTCGCGCACTCAACGAGCGCCTGGGCGAGCCGGTCGAGGAAGCCGACGTGCTCGACGCGATCGAAGCGGGCGATCGGCCGCGCTACGAAGTGGTCGGCGAGCGCATCCGCGCGCTGTACGGCCACTCGATTCCCGTCGAGCCCGGACCCGACAGCCAACCGCCCGAGTTCCTGTACCTCGGGATTCCGACGCGCGACGTCGAGCGGGCCAAGCGCTACGGACTGCGCGCGCGCCGGCGCAGCTTCCTGCACCTCGCCCTCACACCGGCCGATGCGGCCGAGACCGGTCGGCGTGCGGCACGTGAGTACACCGTGCTCGAGATCCGCTCACTCGACGCGTGGGAGGACGGCGTGAACTTCTACGACCGCACCGCGCTGTGGCTCGCCGACGAGATCCCGGCCGAGATGGTCGAGATCGGCGACCAGTTCACCGACGGCGTCGAACCGCACGCACGCGGTCCGCGCGACGAGCGCGAAGAACGCGGCGGTCGCGGTGGCCGTGGCGGACGCGGCGGACGCGGCGGACGCGGACGTGACGAACGCCCGCGCGCGGCAGCGCACAGCGACGAGCGCGACGAGGACGAAGGCCACGGCGCACATGCAGGTCACGACCATGGCGACCATGGCCACGACCACGACCACGACCACGACGGCGATGGCCGCGAGGCCCCGCCGATGCACGACGACCGCCGGGCCGCAGCGCGGCCGGCGCGTGACGACCGTCCGGCCGCAGCGCGGTCGGCGCGAGATGATGGTCCGGCCGCGGCGCGGCCCAACGAAGGTGCCGAAGCCGGTGGCGGACGTCGCCGTCGGCGCCGCGGCGGTCGCGGTCGGCGCGACGAAGAAGGCACGCGGGCTCCGGCTGCGCGCGACGACAGCGCGGGCGACGACGACGTGAGCGAGGAGCGCGAACTGCGCTCGGATCGCGACGACCAACGCTCGGATCGCGACGCACGCACCGAACGCGAAGCGCAGCCGCGCAACGTCTCGCGCAACCGAGGCGCTGACGGCGGACGCGACGAAGCCCCGGCCCGCGGCGGCGACACACGCCCGCGCCAGGACGATCGCCCGCGCCACGACGACCGCCCGGCCCGTGCCGAACGACCCGTGCGCGACGACCGACCGGTCCGTTCCGAACGACCCGTGCGCGACGAGCGCCCGGCTCGCGACGAGCGTCCGGCTCGCGACGAGCGTCCGGCCCGTGCCGAACGCCCCGTGCGCGACGAACGTCCGGTGCGCGACGACCGTCCGCGTCACGACGATCGCCCCGTGCGCGACGACCGTCCGCGTCACGACGATCGCCCCGTGCGCGACGACCGTCCCGCTCGCGACGACCGTCCCGCTCGCGACGAGCGCCCCGCACGGGACGACCGTCCGCGCCGCGACGAACGCGCGCCGCGCCGCGACGAAGGTGGACGCGACGAAACGCGTCGTCCGCAACCGAGCCACGCCGCCGCGACGAACGAGGGCGGTGGAGACGGCGGGGGCTTCGGCCTCGGTGTCTTCGAACAGAGTCGCGAGCCGCGTCGTGAGGCGCCGCGAGCGGCTCCCGCGCCGCGTCCCGCTCCGAAGCGTGAAGAGCCTGCTCCGAAGCGCGACGACGGTCCGGCCTTCGGCGCCGGTCTGTGAATCTCGATGGGCGAGCGGCCCGTCGTTCCCCCGAGCCACACGTCGAGCGGTGACGCGCGACGTGGTTGGCTCGCGGTGGAACGGTCCGCGGCCGACGCTCTGACGCGCGTCGGCTTCGGGCCCGATTCCGACGGCGACGTCCGTGCGGCTGCGGAGACCGGACGTGCCGCGCTCCACGAGTTGCTCCTCGAGATCGACGGACGGCGGCTGCGCGCCCTCGTGCGCCACCACCGCCGCGGCGGTTGGCCGGCGCGGCTGAACATCGAGGGCTTCGGCGATCCCGACCGTCCGTTCGCGGAGCTGCGCGTCGCGGAGCGTCTGCGCGCGCTCGGTCTGGCGACGCCGCGAGTGTTCGCGGCCCGCGCGCGTAGGCTCGCGAGCGGTCGCTTCGAGCTGGCACTCGTGACCGAACGCATCGAAGGTGCGGTCGACGTGGCGGCGGGCCTCGCACAGCGTCGCGGCTCCGCGCGTCACGCCCTCGTGCGGGCGACGGCGCGTTTCGTGCGCGCGCTGTTCGACGTCGGCCTCGTGCACGCCGACCTGCATCCGAAGAACCTGCTGGTCGACGGCGACGAACACACACCGCGCGTGTGGGTCGTCGATCTCGATCGCGCGCACTTCGCGCGGAGCGCGCCGCTCGACGACGCGCGCCGACGTGCGCAACTCGCGCGCCTCCTGCGCTGGTGTCTACGACGGGCGGAGACGATCGCGTACACACGCACCGACGGGCGCCGCTTCTTGCGTGCGTTCGGTGTCGTGGACGAACGCGCCGAATGCCGCCTGCTCACACGGCGCGCCGAACGCCGTATCGCTTGGACGTGATCCGTTGGCGGATCCGTGTCTGGCACCGTACCCGTCAACGCTGGAAGGCCGGGAAGATCGGGCCCTCGGCGTCGAGCACGCCGCCGAGCAACTGCAACGCATAGCTCCGGCGTGCTTCGGCCACCTCGGCGTTCCCGATCGGCGGCGTCGGTGACTCGATGCGCTCGCGCAGTCCCGCCTCGATCGGTTCCGCAGCCGCACTGTCGCCTGCGCGCCGCAGGGCCATCGCCCGCGAGCCCTCGATGAGAATGCGGTCGAAGAGCTCCGCACCGTGGCGTGAGAGGATCGACACGGCGCGTTCGGACTCACGCCGACTCTCTTCGTGTTCGTTCGAGAGCGAATGCAAGCGCGCGAGGAGTGCACGTGCCACCGCTTCCGCTCGGTAGTGGCCGAGATCGCGCGCGGTCGCCACCGCGTCGGCGAGCGTCGCGCGCGCACTCGAATCGTTGCGTTCCCACGCGAGCATGCCGTGCCAGACCGACGCGAGCGCGCGCGGGAACGGGCTCTCCGTCTCCTCGGCGATCTCGAGCGCCTCGCGCACGTGCTGCTCCGCCGCGCCGAAGTCGCGCGCCTCCATTTCGAGGTTCGCGATCCGCGCCAGGATCTCCGCCTCCAGCGGCCGTTCGCTGGCCTGGCGCGCGTCCTCCAGCGCCAGGTGCAAGGCAGCCAAGGCGCGCTGCGGCCGGCCCGCCATGCGCAGGACACGGGCGCGCAGGACCTGCACGTGCGGCACGAGCCACAGCAGCGGCTCCGCTTGGCTCTTGAGCCACTTCTGCGCGTCGCTCGCGTGTTCGAGCGCGTCCTCGATGCGGTCCTCGAGCAGGTCCGCGTTGCCGAGCAGCACCGCACAGGCGCAGCGCTCGTCGTCGGTGCGTGCGACGAGCAACGCCCGCAGCGCCGTGGCGCGCGCGTGTTCGACGTTGCCGCTGCGCAGCTGCACCATGCTCATCAGGCGCAAGCTGCGCCCGAGCAATTCGTGCGAACCGGCCTTCTCGCTGGCCGTCACCGCCGCGCGCAGGATGCCGCGCGCGACGCCCAGTTGCCCGGTCTCGGACAGCGCGCGACCGTTGAGGTAGTAGAGCCGCGCCGCCGCGTCCGGCCGCGTCGCGGAGTCGGGCTGCACGTTGGCAAGACGATCGAGCAGCTCGCGTTCGTCGTTGCGCGCCCCGATGCGACCAGCCGCGTCCGCGCCGTGTTCGAGGAACTGCAGGAGCAGCTCGCTGCGCTCCGCACTCGGCGGAAGCGCGTCGATCGCTTCGATCGCCCAACGCGCGAGTCGCAACACACGCGTGGGCACGACGCGTCGACGTGCCTGCGGCAGAAGGTCCGCGATGAGCGCGACCAGGGCCTTGTGTTCGTCCGCGGCACGCAGGTGGCGGGCGCGCGCGAAGCTCTGCTCGAGTGTCGGATCGTCGACGTCGAGACTCTGTGCGACGAGCCGGTGCAGACGTTGCCTCCGATCCTGCGGCAGCGCGGCGTAGACGGCGTCGCGCAACGCGGGGCGTTTGAAGCGGTAGTTGGGGCCGCTCGCTTCGATGAAGCCGCGGCGCACGAGCAAGGCGAGTGAGCGATCCAGTTCCGCCCGCCGACTACCCGGAAAGACCGTCTGCGCGTAGGTCGGATCGATGCGCGACGGCAACACGGTCAAACGCTCGAGCCAGCGACGACCGTCCGCTTCGAGGCCCTCCAGACGCGCCGCGATGCCGGCCTCGAGCGACTGCGGTTCCGGCAACGCGTCGACGTGCACGAGCAGTTGCCAGCGCCCCGCTTCGTTCTCTCCCAGTTGCCCGCGCTCGTGCATCGAGTGCAGGAGTTCGGTCAGCACTCCGGGGTTGCCGCGGCACTTCTCCCAGAGTGCGGCGCCCAGGCGCCGTGCGTCGACGACGTTCTCGAAACGCTCGCGCACGATCGTCTCGACGTCGGCCGGTGTGAGATCGCCGAGAGTGACGAGCGCTCGTCCTTCCGCGAGGCGCTCGACCTTGCGCACGAGACGTTCGAACGCGCGCGGGCGCGCCGGCGCCGTGTCCTCGCCGTAGCCGAGCACGACCACGGCGCGCATGTCGGGCAGCGCGTCGACCAGCCGTTCGACCGTCGCGAGTGTGTTCGAGCGGGCTGCGTGCAAGTCGTCGACGAACAGGATGGCGGTGCGATCTTTCACGAGCGCCGCGACCCAACGCACGATCGCACGCGAGATGCTGCCGCCCAAGGGCCCGCGCGAACGCGAGTCGAGTGCCGCGATCAGGACGTCGGCCTCGCGCGGCGGCACCGTGCGTCGCAGCATCTCGATCTCCCACGAACTCGGGCTGGAGTCCGCGTCGAGCATCAACCAGCGCTCGAGGAGTCGCAGCGCCGCACCGTGCGGTCGCGACTCGACTTCCTCGGAGGCGCGCGCGTACAGGAACAGCGGCGCGGGCTCTTCACGTCGGACCACGTCGACGAAGTGGTGCACGAGGCGCGAACGGCCGGAGCCCTTCACGCCGCGCACGAGCACGACACTGCCGCCCGTCGTCGGATCGACGCAGTAGCGATAGGCCGCGTCGAGGGTCGCGAGCGCTTCCTCGCGACCGACGAGCGGCAACACGAACGGATCCTTCGTCGTCGTGCGTTGCGTCTCGTGGCTCCTCGAGCCGACGCGTTCGCGCCACCACGGGTGGTCCTCGCCGAGGCGCAGCACTTCGCCGACGAGCTGCGGCGTGGGCCGGTTCGCGGGCCGCCGATCGAGCATCTCGGCGAGCAGCGCGTCGAGCAACGGACTGACCGCGGGCGCATGGCGCGACGGCGGCACGTAGCGCGCGGCCGCGAGCACCCCGAGCACACGTTCACCTTCGTACGTGTCGAGGTCGGGCGGCGTCGTGCCCGGCGCGAACGCGCTCGGTGCGAACGGGTGTCGCCCGGCGACGAGCTGGTAGAGCACGACGCCGAGCGCGAACACGTCGGCGGCCGAGCTCGGCGGTCCGCCGATCACACGCTCCGGCGCGAAGTAGCCGAGCGTGCCGCCCTGTCCCGCGTCGCTCACGTCCGCGACCGCGCGCGCTTGACCGAGGTCGAGCAACACGGCGCGTCCGTCCGCGTCGAGGCGCGCGTTCGCCAGGCTCACGTCGCCGTGCACCAGTCCGACCGCGTGCAGGTGGGCGAGCGCCTCCGCCAGGTCCGCGCCCGCGCGCCGCGCCATGGGCTCCGGCAGCGGTCCCTCCTCGGCGGCGAGCCAGCGCTCGAGCGTCTGCCCCGGCACGAACTCGAACAGGAGTTCGGGCCCGGCTGCGCCGGTCCACGACGCGACGAGCCGCACGATCGAAGGGTGCTGCAGCGTCGCCGCGACGCGCGCCTCGTGCGCCAGGCTCGCGCGCGCCGCCGGATCGTCGCGCCCGGCGCGTTTGCGCGCCGCGAGCGAGCCGCTGCGCAGGTGCCCGACCGGCTCGCCGAGCCGCACACGTTCGACCACGGCGACGCCGCCGCGCCCGACCTCGTCGAGCACGTCGAAGCGCGGCGGAACTTCGAGTTCCGCGCGCAGTTCCTGTCCGTCGGTCGTGTCCACGGCGTCTGTGCCGGACCATCTTGACGTGCGTTCGGGCGCAGCGCTCCAGCTACTCGCGCCGCTACCATGCCGCGCTTCCCGTCCGCGCCATGACCTTCGTCGTCCACAACACCTACAGCAAGCGCAAGGAGCCGTTCGAGACGCTCGAGCCCGGCGTCGTGCGCATGTACAACTGCGGGCCGACCGTCTACGGGCGCCAGCACGTCGGCAACTTCCGCGCGTTCCTGTTCGCCGACCTCCTGCGGCGCTGGCTCGTGCACAAGGGCTACGACGTGCGCCAGGTGATGAACATCACCGACGTCGGCCACCTCGTCTCCGACGCCGACGAAGGCGAGGACAAGGTCCAGCTGCAGGCCCGCAAAGAGGGCACGGACCCGTTCGAGATCAGCGCTCGGTACGCGAAGCTCTTCCTCGACGACCTGGCGGCGCTCGACGCGGCGCACGCGATGGCGTACCCGCGCGCCACGCAGTACGTGCCGCAGATGTTGTCGATCGTCGACGCGCTCGTCGGGAGCGGCCACGCCTACCAGGTCGGCGGCGACGTGTACTTCGCGGTCGAGTCGTTCCCGCGCTATGGGCAACTGTCAGGGAACCGCGTCGAAGACCTCGCCGCCGGCTCACGCATCGAAGTGCGCGAGGAGAAACGCCACCCGGCCGACTTCGCGCTCTGGAAGAGCGACGAGAAGCACCTGATGAAGTGGGCGTCGCACTACGGCGACCACGGCTTCCCGGGTTGGCACATCGAGTGCTCGGCCATGTCGCGTGCGTTGCTCGGCGACCAGCTCGACATCCACACGGGCGGCGAGGACAACGTCTTCCCGCACCACGAGTGCGAGATCGCGCAGAGCGAGTCGTTCACCGGCAAGCGCTTCGCGCGCTACTGGATGCATTGCAAGTTCCTGCAGGTCGACGGCGGGAAGATGAGCAAGAGCCTGGGCAACGTGTACACGCTGGACGACGTGCGCGCGCGCGGCTTCGACATGCGCCATCTGCGCTACGCGCTCCTGCGCGGCCACTACCGCCAGCCGCTCAACTTCACGTGGGCGATCATGGAGGAGGCGAAGAACGTGTGCGCCTCCTTCGACGAACTGGCGGCGCGCTTGCGTTTCCGCATCGAGAAGCCGACCGGACTCGCAGCAGGAGCGGGGGCCCCGGAACTCGCCGCGCGCCGCGCGGAGTTCGAAGCGGCGATGGACGACGACCTGTCCGTGCCTGAAGCACTGGCGGCGCTGTTCGGAGTGCGCGAGGCGGCGCTCAACGAGCGCTTCGGAGCGGACACTGCGCGCGAAGCGCTCGTGTTCCTCGAACGCGCCGAGGCCGTGTTCGGTTTCGTGTTGCCGAAGGCGGACACGAGCGACGCCGCGAACGACGACCGAGCGATCGACGCGCTCGTGAAGGAGCGCGACGCCGCGCGAGCCGCGAAGAACTGGGCCGAGTCGGACCGCTTGCGCAAGGAACTCGAAGCGCGCGGCATCGTCCTGCAGGACAGCAAGGACGGCGCGATCTGGCGGCGCGGTTGAGGTCCGTGATCGCGTGCGGAGTCGCGCGAGCCGCGGAGTTCGCGAGCGTGTTCCAGGATGCGCGGATGGCTCGCATTCTTGCCGTCGTGGGAGCGCTCGCGCTCGCTCTGTACTCGTGCCACCATGTGAACCAGGCTCCGGTCATCGAGCCCGCAGCTGCGGTCGCGACCGAACATTTGTCGAAGAGGGCCTCCGCGCCCGAGGATTTCGAACCTTGGCCGGCGTTCGGCGTCGAACTGGTCGTGCTGCGCTCCGACACACGCGCGCGCGTTCCGTTCGCGACGGTCGACGTCGTCGGTTCGCGCGACGTCGACGAGCGCGCGATCGTGCTTGCTCAGGTCGATGGCGAAACGCTGGATGGCGTGTTCGAGACGCACTCGCGACGCTTGCGCGCCGACGAAGCCGGTCGCGTGCGACTGCCATTCGGTGATCCGCGTTCCAACGGTGGACTCGCCGTCGTGGGCCGCGCCGACGGGCTGATCGGATTCTGCAACGTTCCAGCGAGCGCACTCGAAGGGGAGCTCCTGCTCGGCGACGCACGCGAGCAGGTCGTGAAAGTCGTCGACCCGAACGGTGCCCCCGTTCCCGGCATCACGGTCATCGGTGGTCCCTTCAGGCGAGAACGCGACTGGCGCCCGTTGATCTCGAGTACGACGGACGCCGACGGTTGCGCGCGCTTCGAAGCGGAGCCTCTGTGTTCCGTGGCTCGCGCCGACATCCAGTTCCGCACGTCGATCGTCGGTGCGAGCGCCGCCTCGCGGGTCGTCGATCGGTCATCGTTCGGGACCGAGGACATCGAGATGGTCGCGCCGGAGTTCGGGAGCATCGAGTTCGTGTTCACCGGCGATGCACGTGTGCCGAGTCTCATGTCGGTCGCGCTGCAGGGCAGCGCCGTCGGGCCGCCAACCGCGCCGCTCGCGATCGCGCGTGCCGACGGGGGTTCGAGGATGTTGGAGCGTGTTGCTCTCGGGCGCGAGTTCGGCGCTGTGGTCGTGCATCTCGGTGGGCCCGCAGCCGAACCGTTCGTCGTGCGCGGGCCGACGACGGCCGGCGAGCGTGTCGTCGTCGAGATCGCGACGCGGCCGGTGTTGCTGGAATTCCAAGGACGGTTGGTGACGTCGGGAGGAGCTCCGCTCGTGAACGAACCCATCGTCGTCGAACGCGCGCCGTCAGCCAGGACCTCGCCGCGCACGGTCGCGCTCGACGTGACGACCGACGCGGACGGCCGCTTCATCGTGACGGCATCACTCGCTCCGGAAGGCGCGAGCGATCTGCGCGTCGTCGTTCCGCGCACGGCGCAGCGCTCGCGCCCCGTGCACGCGAGTCTCGGCGAACAGCAATCGGCCAATGTCGTCGACCTCGGCGACTTCACGCTCGCGGACGACGCGTTCGCCGCGTCACTCGTCGTGCGTCGCGACGGTGCCGCAGTTCCGGGTCTGCGCTTCGACGTGGCCGTGGAACTGGCCGAGTCGGACGCGCCCTTCGGCGACCTCACACAGTTCCGTTGGTTCGGGCTGCCGCCGGCGGCGGAGGGCTGCCGTTGGAGCGCCGCCCGCGACCTGTGGTCGACGTCGGACGCCGACGGGCGCATCGAGCTGCGCTGCCACGCGCTGCCCGGCCGCATCGCCCTCGTGTGCTCCGCGTTCGACGTGCCCCTGCGCGGCATCGCCGTCGGCCCGTTCCTGAACGAGGTCGTGATCGATCTCGTGCCCTGACGCAGCCGGCTCCGGCCGCGGCCGGGCCGTGTTAGAAACACGCGCGTGCGCGCCTTCTGCCCCGGTCCGACGCGCCGCCCGCGACGACGTTCGGTCGTCGTGAGCGTGGCCCTCGTGTTCTTGGTCACCTCGATCGGTGTCGCGGCCGCGAGTCGTTCCGGCGTCGTCGACGCCGCGCGCCACACACCGCACGACGACGTCTCGGCGGTCGCGCTGTCGCCGCAGTTCGCGAGCGATCGCACCGTCTTCGCGATCGTGCGCGCGCGCCTGTTCCGTGCGACGGACGGCGGGCGGCGTTGGGAGCGCATCTCGTACGGTCTCGGCTCCTCGGCGCTGCACCAGGTTGCTCTCTCGTCGGCGTTCGCGACCGATCGCACGGCCTTCGTCGCGGCGTACGACGCTCCCTATCGCTCGACGGACGGCGGCGACACGTGGGAGCGCATCGGCGGTGCGGAGGCGCCGGTGCGCCTCGTGTCGATCCACACGAGCCCGACGGCCCAGCGGGCTGGGATGGTCGTCGTCGTCGACGAGCACGGTCGGCTCGCGCATTCGAGCGACGCTGGAACCACGTGGACGAGCGACCCGAGTGCGCCGCTCGTCGCGGCACTGGCCTGGCGCGCGGACGACTCGACGGTGAGTGAGTCGGTGAGCGCTTCGGAGTCCGCGAGTGACACGCTGTTCGTCGCGGCGATCGACGGAGTCTGTTCGACTTCGAGCGACGGCGGGGCGACGTGGACGGAGCTCGGGCGTCTGCCGGACGGCGTGCGCGCCGCGTCGATCACGCCGGACCACGATGGACACTCGTGGTGCATCGGTACCGAGAAGCACGGCGTGTGGCGCGCGTTCGGCGAGCCGCTCGAATTCGAGTGCCTCGACGGCGACGTGTCCGGCGGTCGAGTCAACGGTCTCGTGCACGTCGGCACGGGCGACGCGCGCACGCTGCTCGCCAGCACCTGGCGCGGCGGGCCGCGGCGCTTCGACGCGGCGACGGGCGACTTCGCGGACAGGGAGGTGCCGCTCGAGACCCATGTCCAGGCCGAGAACATCGATCGGCCCTCGTTCGGGGCCTTCGCCGCGCAGGGCGACGACGTGTTCCTTGCGACGTTCTGCGGACTCGTGCACTCGAACGACGGCGGCCGAACGTGGCGGGAATTCGAGACCCTGCCGCGCCACCTCGTCATGGCGCTCGATCTCGTGGCGCAGGGGCCGAACGAGGTCGCCATCGCGCTGTCGACCTACGGCGCCGGAGTGAGCGTGAGTCGCGACGGCGGTGCGACGTGGAACACGAGCAGTCGCGGCCTCCACTCGGCGCGCACGATGGGCGTCGCGCTGTCGCCGCAATTCGCGATCGACGAACGGATCACGTCGGGCAGCTACGACGTGGTGCTGCACTCGAACGACGGAGGCGCGCACTGGAAGCGCATCGTCGTCGGCGACGGGGCACGCAGGGGCGGGACGGTGGCGAACGAGGACACGCAGCCGACGCCGGTGCTCATCGCCTACTCGCCCGCGTTCGAGCGCGATCGCACGATCTTCGCGGCGCTGCACCCGAGCGGTTTCGTGCGCTCGCGCGACGGCGGCGCGACGTTCGCACACGTCGGCGCGGGCCTCGCGAACTGGCCGTCGGCGCTCGCCGTGTCGCCCGACTTCGCACGCGACCGCACCATCTTCGTCGCCACGCGCGACGGGCTGTTCGTGTCGCGCGACGCGGGCGGCTCCTTCGAAGCGCTGCACTCGGAACGCGCCTACCGCGGCTGCTTCGTGGTGCTCTCGCCGCAGTACGGCGAGGACGGCATCGTGTTCGCCGGCGGCCTCGAAGGCCTGCGTGTGTCGCGCGACGGCGGGCGCAGCTTCACGGCCGTCGATTTCGTCCCGGGTGACGCTCCCGAACGCGTCGCAGGCATCGCGGTGGCGCCCGACTTCCGCGAGAGCGGCGAGTTCCTCGTGCAGATGCGCGGCGGTGATCTGTTCGTGTGCCGCGACGAATCCGGTGCGATCAGGAGTGACGTCAGCTCGGTCGGTCGCAACGGCCTCGAGTTCTGTGCGCTCGCGAGTTTCGTGCGCGAGGTGGACCCCCTCGTCGCCTACTCACCCAACTACGAACGCGACCGCACGATCTGGGCCAGCGATTCGCTGCGGCTCTTCAAGTCCACCGACGGCGGACGCACGTTCGACGGTGTCGCTCGCACGACGCGCGTGGAGTCGGGCCACCTCAGCATCGACGGCGCCTGGCGCGAGGTCGAGAGCGCCGCACTGGGACACGTGCAGCGATCGACGACCGTCGGCAGCACGGCCGCCGTGGAATTCGTCGGGACGGGAGCGGCCTGGATCGGCAGTCGCGGCCCGGGCATGGGCGTGGGGGAAGTGCGCGTGGACGGGGAGCTCGTCGCCACCGTCGACCTCGACGCCCAGGTGCCCGAGCGCGGCGTCGTCGTGCACGCCGTTCGCGGTCTCGCGGACGGAGCGCACGTCTACGAGATCACGGTCGTGGCGCGCGCGGCGCCGACCGAGTCGACGGATGGAGCCACCGCTGGAGCGGCAGGGGAGACGGCGCAGCGCACGCAGCCGGTGAAGGCCGTCGAAGTGGACGCAATCGACGTCGAACTCGCGCCGTGAGGTGAGCGGCGTGCGACGCGTGGCACGCGTCGCCGCGGCGCAGGGCATCGGGATCGTGCTGGCGAAGGCGATTCTCGAGAGGTTGCGCGCGAAGCAGGCTTGAAGAGCGCTGAGAGCGTCACAGCCGCCGTGAACTCTCGACGTGCCGTGCGCTCTCAATGTTCTTGTGTTCCTTTGCTTTGACTTTGCGTTCTTTGCGTCCTTTGCGGTGAAGTGCAACAGTCACCCGACCCTGGAACGTTGCACTTCACCGCAAAGGACGCAAAGAACGCAAAGTCAAAGCAAAGGAAGACAGGACGATTGAAAGCGCACGGCACGTTGAGAGCGTGCAGCCATCGAAAGGTGTCTTCACCTTCAACTCTCACGCCCGCGGACGGAAGCGCACGTGCACCGAGCGCACCGTGCGCGAGTCGAGATGCGTGTAGAGCTGCGTCGTACGGATCGACGCGTGGCCGAGCAGCTCCTGCACACGGCGCACGTCGGCGCCGCCCTCGACGAGGTGGCTCGCCCGCGCTCACTTGGGCGCTTCGTCGTCTTCGAGGAACTCCTCGTACTCGTCCTCGACCAACTCCGCTTCGGCGAGTTCGTCGAGTTCCACTTCGGGCTGCGGCTCCGGCGGCCCAGCCAGGTCGGGGTGGGCGCCCGGGTTGACGGCGCGGTCGCGCTCGAGCGCTTCGCGGATCGTGCGGTCCATCTCCGCAGCCTTGCGGATCGACTCGTCGAAGATCCAGGAGACACGCGGGACCTTGCGTGTCTCGAGCACACGCGCGACCTGGCGTTGCACGAATCCTGCAGCGTCCTCGAGCGCGCGCTGAGTGCGGCGCTGGTCGGCGTCGGAGCCGAAGACCGAGTACGAGAGCTTCGCGGAGCCGAGGTCGTTCGACAGCTCACACTTCGTGAGTGTCACCAGCGCGAGCCGTGGATCGGACAGCTCGAACTGCACGCAGTACGCGGCGCGCTGAAGGATGCGCGCCTCGAGGCGTGCGATGGTGCGCGGGTTGGTCATGGACGGACGCGAAGCGCGCGGCGAGCGTCATGGACGCTCGCCGCGACGCATCACAAGGTGCGTTTGACTTCCTTCAGGCGGTAGCTCTCGACCACGTCGCCTTCCTGGATGTCGTTGTAGTCGCGCACGACGATGCCGCAATCGAAGCCCTCACGGACCTCCTTGCTGTCGTCCTTCTCACGGCGCAGCGAGCCCATGTAGCCCGTGAACACGACCTTGCCGTCGCGGATCAAACGCACGCGGCTGTCGCGGTAGATCTTGCCGTCGATGACGTGCGAACCGCCGATGTTGCCGATCTTCGACGAACGGAAGATGACGCGGATCTCGGCGTGGCCGGTGATCTCCTCGACGATGTCGGGCCGCAACGTGCCCTCCATCAACTTCCTCACGTCGTCGAGGATCTCGTAGATCACTCGATAGTTCTTGATCGTGACGTTGCCGCGTTCGGCGGCCTGCCGCGCCTTCGGATTGGTCGAGACGTGGAACGCGACGACGAGCGCGTCGGAAGTGATCGCGAGATCGACGTCGCTCTCGGTGACCGCACCGACACCGGCGTGGAGCACGCGCACCTCGACTTCCTCGTGGCGCATGTCCTGGAGCTGGCTGCGCAGCACCTCGACCGAACCTTGCACGTCCGCCTTGACGATCAGGTTGATCGTCTTGCGCGCCTGGTCGGCCACGGCCGCAAACAAGTTGTCGCGGTTGATCGACCGGCGCTCGGCCAAGGACGACATGCGGTTGCTGCGCTCGCGTTCCTCGGCCACTTCCTTGGCGCGCTGCAGATCGGGCACGACGTGGAAGTACTCGCCGATGCCGGGCAGCTTGTCGAGACCGGTCACTTCGACCGGCATGGACGGGCCGGCCTTCTCGATCTCGTCGCCGCGGTCGTTGTGCATCGAACGCACACGGCCGTAGCCCTCGCCCGCGAGGATGACGTTGCCGCGTTCGAGCGAACCGTCCTGCACGAGCAGGTACGCGATGATGCCGCGGCCCTGTTGGATCTCGGCTTCGAGCACGACGCCCGACGCCGATCCATCGTCGTGGGCACGCAGTTCGAGCAGTTCACCTTCGAGGAACACACGCTCGAGCAACGCATCGATGCCGTCGCCGGTCAACGCGCTGATCGGCATGATCGCCGTCGTTCCGCCCCATTCCTCGGGCACGAGGTCGAGGCCCGCGAGCTGCTGCTTGACGCGCTCGGGATTGGCCTCGGGTTTGTCCATCTTGTTCAGCGCGACCACGATCGGCGTCTTCGCGACGCGTGCGTGGTTGATCGCTTCTTCGGTCTGCGGCATGACGCCGTCGTCCGCTGCGATCACGACGATCACGATGTCCACGGCGCGGGCGCCGCGAGCGCGCATCGCGGTGAACGCGGCGTGGCCCGGCGTGTCGACGACCGTCACAGGGTGGCCGGCCTTCGTGAACACGCGGTAGGCGCCGATGTGTTGCGTGATGCCGCCGCTCTCGCCGTCGGCGATGCGGCTCTTGCGCAGCGCGTCGATGAGCGTCGTCTTGCCGTGGTCGACGTGTCCGAGGATCGCCACGGTGGGGGTGCGCACCGTGAGGTTCTCGTCCGCCACCGCGCCGCGAGTTTCACGCAGCTCACCGAGCAGCGCTTCCTCGGCAGCGACTTCGTGCGTCACGACGAGCGCGACGCCGAACTCTTCGGCCAGCAACATCGACGTGTCCTCGTCGAGGACCGAGTTGATGTTCACGGCGCCGAAGCCGAGCAGGTCGAAGGCCTTGCGCAGCACTTCGTTCTGCTTCACCGCGAGCACGTCGGCGAGACGCTTCACCGTGACCGGTGCCTCGACCAGAACCTCGCTGCCGGAGAGCGGCGAAGCGCCGGGGCCGGACATGCGTCCGCCCGAGCGTCCGCGCATGCCGGGGCGACCGCCGACGCCCGGGCGACCGGGACCGCCGGGGCCGGCCTGGCCGGGGCCCATCGGGCGCGCACGGCGCAGGAAGCGTTGGCCCTCGCGCTCTCGCAGTTCACTCGCGGTCAGATTGCCGCGCGCCTGGTCCGTGCCGCGCACGAGCGGGCGCCGGCCCTTGCCGAGGGTGGGCTGGACTTCCGGTGCCGCCGCGTCGTCACGCGACTGCAGACGCCGCGACTCGCGCCGCGCCTGTTCCTTCGGTTGGACCTTCGACAGGTCGATGAAGCCGACGACTTTGCCGGCGCGGCGCTTGTCGCTCGCACGCACGACGTCGTCGGTGGGGGCCGCTGCCGCGGCACCCGGCGCAGCGGCTTCCGGCGCGGCGCTCGCAGCGCCTTCCTTCTTCACCGTGGGGTCGACCGCCGCAACCGCGGGGCTCTCCGCCACCACCGGCGGCGTCTCGCGCACCTTCTCGCTGGGCGCCGCAGCTGTGGGCTCGCGTTTCTCGACCGGCGCCGCTTCCGCGTCGGGGCGACGTGTGCGCACGGGCACGACGACGTCGTGCGCCTGCTGCGCCGGTGCGGGCGTGGCCGCCGGTGTGCTGACCGGTGTGCTGACGGGCGTGTTGACCGGAGCGGCGGGCCCGACCTTGGGCGCCGCGACCGGAGCATGCGCCGCCACGGCGGGGGACGTCACCGGGGACGGCGTGGCCGCGGCCGCCGCGGGAGCGTGGGCCTGGCTGGGGCTCGGGATCGGCTCGGCGACGCGCGGCGTGGCACGCGGCGCGTCGCTGCGCGGCGCCGATTCCTCGGTGCGCGGAGCGAGCGTGGGCCGCTGGATCGAGGGACGAATCGGCGCCTCGGCCGCCGGGGCCGGTGCCAGGCTCGGCGCCGACGTGGGAGCGGCGGCACTGGGCGCGACCGTCGACGGCGAGTCGACGTCCGCGTCGCCGTTCGCGGCCGGCGCATCGCCCTCGCCTTCCGGCTTCTTCTTCTTCTTCCGGACGATCACACCACTGATCGTGGTTTCCTCGGCCGCCGCCGGAGCAGCGGCGCCGCCGTAGCCGTTGGCCTGCAATCGCCCCTGGATGACGAGCAGGTCCGAGTCCTCGAGAGCCGTCATGTGGCTCTTCACCTCGAACCCCCAGTCGCGCAGCATGACGGCCAAATCTTGGCCCTTCATGCCGATCTCCTTCGCGAGGTCGTAGACGCGCTTCTTGGTCACGTTGGTTGTTCCGGTGCTCGAGGGTCCGCGTGGCGCGGCCCGGTGTTTTGGCGGGCCACGCTTCCCCGCGCGGCCGTGTTCTGCTGCAGGCCACGCTTCGCGCGGCCTGGTGTGGTCGTGGTGGCCGCTGGTTCGCCATCGCTGGCGCGGCCGGGCACCACACCGCTCATGGAGCGGCGCGGCGCCTCTCTTGGGGTCAGCGTTCGTCGCCGCCCGCTTCACGCGCAGCGGCGGAACTCTCGTCGCCTTCGAAGGCTTCACCCTCGAACGTCTCGCCCGCAGGCGCGTCGTTCCCGAGCAGTTGCGCTTCGTATTCGGCGCGCGTCTTGATCTCGATGTCCCAACCGCACAGGCGGCTGGCGAGACGCACGTTCTGCCCGCGTTTGCCGATCGCGAGCGACTGTTGGTCTTCGTCGACGATCACGGTCGCCGAGTGGCGATCGACGTCGGCGTAGATGTTGTCGATGTTGATCTCGGCCGGTTTGAGGCCGTTCATGATGAGCGTCTCGAGCGAGTCGCTCCACTTGATGATGTCGATGCGCTCGCCGCGCAGCTCGTCGATGACGGCCTTGATGCGCGAGCCGCGCACGCCGACACACGCGCCGATCGGGTCGATCTTCGGATCGGCCGAGACGACCGCCATCTTCGTGCGGTAGCCCGGCTCGCGGACCACGCGCTTGATGTCGATGATCTCGTCCGCGATCTCGGGCACTTCGAGTTCGAACAAGCGGCGCACGAGGTCCGGGTGCGTGCGGCTGACGATGATGCGCACGCGCGGGCCGTCCTTGCGGACTTCGAGCACGATCGCGCGGATGCGGTCGCCGGGCGAGAAGGTCTCGCCGCGCACGCGTTCCTCGCGCGGCAGGTAGGCTTCGGTCTTGCCGAGGTTGACGACCAGCGCGTCGCTCTCGAAGCGCTGCACCGTGCCGTTCACCAGCGAGCCGACGCGCGCCTCGTACTCGTCGTAGATGTGGTCCCGCTCCGCCTCGCGGATGCGCTGCATCATGACCTGCTTGCAGGCCTGCGCCGCGATGCGGCCCAGCAGCGCCAGGTCGATCTCGTACTCGCCCTCGTCGTCTTCGACCGTCATCTCGCCGGACGTGCGGTCGATCTTGACGAGCAGGTCCTCACCGGCGCCGAGTTTCTTCTTCACCGCCGTGGCGATCGCGAACTCGAGCGCTTCGAACAGCAAGTCCTTGGAGATGTCGCGCGAACGGTGGATCGTGTCGACCAGCCGCAGCAGCTCTTCGGTGTTCATGGCGCGTGGATGGAGGAGAGGGCGAAAGGTACCGCCGCCTCCGTGGGAGAGGCGGTGTGTCGGGCGGTTGCCACCGCAGGCTCGTGCCGCGTGCCGGGCGCAGCGCCACAGGGGACGAGGGCGCCCCTGGAACAGCGAGATCCCCAGACCCGTCGCTGCGTGGGGCTCCAGCGGGAGCGTCACGCGGTCAGCGGGTGGGGATCCTGTCGGGGGAGCGCTCGTCCGCGAGAGCGGGAGCGTCGGCGCGAGGAACCACGGTGGTCCCGTTGGCGACCCTCGAGCGGTCGACGACGGGCCTCGGTCGTCCGACGCGAAGGCCCTTTCGAGACTTCGGTCAGTGAACCGAGGTCCGGTAGTCTGCTGCAACCGCCGCCGCGAGTCAACGCGCGAGGTCCCCACGCACGATGAAGAGCTCCGAGTCGAGAGGCGGCGCCGGCAGCGCCCAGCGCCGTTTCGAGGCCGAACTCGCGGCCGCGTCGAAGAGCGACGCCACGGTGCTCTTCGCAGGTGAAGGCGGGACCGGCAAGACGCGCGCGGCGCGCCTCCTGCACGAGCTGGGCGCCCGCGGGCGCGGGCCGTTCGTCCTGTCGCACCTCTCGAGCCTCTCCCCGACGCTGATCGAGTCGGAACTCTTCGGACACGATGCCGGCGCGTTCACCGGCGCCGCACGCGCGCGCCCCGGCGCGTTCCGACGCGCGCACCTCGGCACGATCGTGCTCGACGACGTCGACCTGTTGCCGGGGCCGCTGCAGGTCAAGCTCCTGCGCGTCCTGCAGGAGCGGGTCGTCGAACCCGTCGGTTCGGACCTTCCGGTCCCGGTCGACGTGCGTGTGGTCGCGACCACGAACGCCGACCTGCCGCGCCTCGTGCGCGCCGGGCGTTTCCGCGAGGACCTGTGGTTCCGCATCGCGGTGGTCGTCGTGCAGGTGCCGCCGCTGCGCGCGCGCCTCGACGAACTGCCTGAACTCGTGCGCGCCTGTCTCGCGACGCGCGCCACACGCATCGGCGTCGCCGCGCGCCGCATCGAAGCGGACGCCGTCGAGAGGCTCGCGCGCCACGCCTGGCCGGGCAACGTGCGCGAACTCGAGAACGCGCTCGAACGTGTGTGTGCGCTCGGCGTGCCGGGCTCCAAGGTCGAGCCCGCCGAGTTCGATTTCCTGAGCGAAGGTCTGCAAGGAGAGGAGCGCCGCATCGCGAAACTCGCGATCGCGGCCGGCGTCTCGAGCAGCGATCTCGAACTGGCGATGATCGAGGAAGCGCTCGAACAGCAGCGCGGCAACGTCAGCGCCGCGGCGCGTTCGGTCGGACTCACGCGCCGCGCGTTCGAGTACCGCCTCGAGCGCGCGAGCGGCGAGGGTGAAGGTGGCGGCGGCCGCGACGACGAAGCGCGGACGGAGGAATCGTGATGCGCTCCGTGGTCGTGGTTCTGGCGCTGGGAGCGCTGCTGGTCGGCGCCGTCGCGCCGCTCGCGCACGCACTCGGCGCGGCGAGCGGACCTTCGCAGGAGACGGCGGCACCGGACGCCGCCGAACTCGTCGCGGCTCTCGACGCGCCGTCGCAGGCGCAGCGCGACGCGGCCCTCGTCGCACTGTTGTCGGGCTCACGTGAACTGCGTGCGGCGGCCGCCGCCGCGCCTCTGCCCACGACGGCCGCGGGGCGGCGCGCTCTCGCACGCCTCGCGTCGAAGAGCGGTGACGCGCAGCTCGTGCCGCGCGCTCTCGAACTCCTCGCGGACGACGACGTCGTCGTGCGCCGCGAAGCAGCGGCAGGCCTCGGGCGCGTCGAGATCGCGGGGGCGCTGCTCGCGGAACGCGTCGACGCGCTGATGGTCGCCGCACTCGCGGACGCGGATGCGTCGGTGCGGCTGGCGGCCACCTCGGCGCTCGGCGGCATCGACGACGTGCGCGCGGCGGCCGCACTCGCGCGCCTGGTGGAAGCGGGCGGCGAACTCGCGCCGCGCGCCGCTGCGGCACTCGCGAGCACCGGCAGCGGCGGCCCGCACGTCGCGCGCCTCTTGCTGCGCGTGTTCGACTCGCGTGCGGCGAGCGGCGACGACGACGTGCACGAGGCGTTGCTCGGCGGCTTCGGTCGCGCACTCGCCCGCGGAGCGTGTGAACCCGCCGTCGGCGCGCGTCTGCTCGCGAGCCTCGCGCTGTCGGTCGACGAAGGTGTGGCGCGCGCCGCGGCGCTCGCACTCGACGACGCCCTGGTCGAATGGGACCGACTCGATCGTTCGAGCGAGGCCGCGCTGTTCCTCGCGCGCCTCTCCGCGGCCGGTTGGCCGCCCGACGCACTCGACCAGGCCGTCGCACAACGAGCGCTCGCCGAGGACGGCCAGCCGCTGCTCGCGCTCGCCGCCGGCGAACGCATCGAGCGTCGCCACCGCGGTACGGTCGGTCCCGCGGCGGCACGCCTCGTGTCGACGGGCCTCGTGTTGCAGGCGGCGGCGCTGCTCGTGCTGGAGCGTGGCGCCGAGGCGCGCGAGCGGCTCGAACGCGCCGAACGCGTGCTCGCCGGAGCACTGGCGCAGCGCCCCGAACTCGCGACGCGCCCGCTGCGACTCGAGGCCGGCGCGGCGGAAGTCGCCGTCGACCTGTGGGTGCGATTGTGCTCCGTGCGTGTGTTCGCCGTGTTCGAGCGTGTGTCGAGCGGCGCGAGCCCGTTCGACGACGCGGTGCTGGCGCTCGCGCAGGGCGCGCACCTGGCCGCGTTCGAGGCGCAGCTCGTCGGCATGCTCGGCGACAGCGACGTGTACACGTCGAACTTCGAAGCGGTGCTCGGTCGCTCGCTCGCGCCGCGGGCGTTGCTCGCGCCGAACGCACGCGGCGACGCGGCGCTGGCCTGGCTCGAGCGCCACGCGCGCACCTACGCCGCGCTGGCTGCGGTCGCGCCGACCGAACTGCCCGGTTTCCTCGGCGTGATCGCGAGTGCGGACGATCGTGCGCGCCTCGACGCGCTGCGCGCGCAGCGTTCACCGCTGGTCGACGTGCTCGCGGATCCGGAGCGCTTGGCCGCACTGCAGTCGATGCGCATCGCCGACCTCGAACGCGTCGCGCGGCGCGCGAACGATCCGCAGGAGATCGAGAACCGCCGTCTGTGGCAGCGCGTGCAGGAGGATCTGCTCGAGAAGATCTCGACCGACGAAGAGCGCGGTTTCGAGCCGCTGCTCGAGTACCGCACGATCGCGACGACGGCGCTCTCGCACGCGACCGATCTGCGCGCCGTCGGTGCCTCGGAGCGCGCGCTCGAACATGCGCTGTGTGCGCGCGACGAGTCGCAGAACTCGCCGCTCGCTCCGAGCGGCAGCCGCGGAGCGTGGTTCGGCGCGCGTCTCGCGCTCGCGATCGGGACCGCGGCGACGGACGTGGGCGACGGTGCGCTGGCGGCGCTCGAACTCGCGGCCGCGCTCGAGCGGCTCGTGGCGCTCGAGAACGACCTCGACGCCGAACTCGAGGCCTTCGACGCCGGGCGCAGCGGTCCGCTGGTGCTCGTCTCGACGGACCCGCTCGAGCGCCGCCGCATCGTGCAGGAGCGCGAGGACACTCGCGACCTGCGCGCCCAGGTGCTCGTCTCCTTGGCGGTGAACAGCAACGTGCGACTGCGCGACATCGAGGCGGCACGCGCCCATTTCGAGCAAGCATTCGCCTTGCGCCAGGACGATTTCATGCGCGTGCTCTCGGCCTGCTACGCGGCGCGTGCGGGTCGCACGGAGGAGGCGCGCTTCACATTGGCGAGCGTGACGCCCGCGCCGGACCTCGACTACAACCTGGCCTGCACGCACGCGCTCCTCGGGGATCTCGACCTGGCGCTGGTGCACCTCGAACGGGCGCTCGAAGCGCTCGACACACGCGGCGCCCGGCAACGGCAGGTCGGCTGGGCGCGCGAGGATCCCGACTTCGAAGTGCTGCGCGCCGATCCGCGCTTCGAGGCGCTTCTCGAGCGTTTCTCGCAGTGAGGCGGCGGGGGACCGAACTTCGAGCACCGCGAGCCGAGCACCGCGCCGCGAGCCGAGTCCAGACGCGCAGTTCTCGCCACGCGAACGAACCGCCGACGGACGCGCTTCGATAACCTCTTCGCCCCCATGGGAATCATCACGACGAGCGGCAAGGGACGGCGGTGGGTGCTCGGCGGGCACCCGTGGATCTACGCCGACGACATCGCCCGGCGCGAAGCGAAGGCGGGCGAACTGGTGCCGGTCTTCGGTCCCAACGAAGAGCCGCTCGGCTGGGGACTGCACTCCTCGGCCTCGCGCATCGCGGTGCGACTCGTGACGCGTTCGGCGGAGCAGCCCAAACGCGACACGTGGCGCGCTCTGGTCGAGCGCGCCGTGAACACTCGCAGCTCGCTCGGGCTGCTCGACGAACGAGGCTCGTGCCGCCTCGTCTCGGGCGACGCCGAACACCTGCCGGGTTTCGTCGTGGATCGTTATGCGGACGTGCTCGTCGTCCAGAGCGGATGCCAGGGCTCCGACGTCCTGCGCGACTTCCTGGTCGAACTCTTGCTCGAGGTCGTGCCCTTCGAGGTGCGTGCGGTGCTCGAGCGCTCCGACTCCGGCGTGCGCCGCCTCGAAGAACTCGAGCCGCGCGTCGAGTGGCTGAAGGGCTCCGTCGACGGGCCGGTCCTGGTCGAGGAACCCGACGAACTCGTCTACGAAGTCGACGTCACGCACGGCCACAAGACCGGCCACTACCTCGACCAGCGCGACAACCGCGCGGTCGCGGGCGGCTACGCGACGGCCGTGCCGGACGGCACCGGGCGCATGCTCGACGCGTTCTCGTACGACGGCCTGTTCGGCATCCAAGCCGCGCGCCGCGGCGCCGAAGACGTCGTGTGT
This sequence comes from Planctomycetota bacterium, assembly GCA_044358925.1. Lineage (GTDB taxonomy): Bacteria > Planctomycetota > UBA1135 > UBA1135 > Rohdeia. The sequence goes on from JBIKNC010000003.1 coordinate 43,561, forward strand.
CTCGACCAGGCCGGTGCCTGCGAGGAGCGCGTGCTGCGCAACGCCGAATTGAACGGCGTCGCGGACAAAGTCCGTTTCGAGAAGGCCGACGCGATGCAGGACCTGCGTCGGCGTGTGAAGGAGGGCGAGAGCTACGACCTGGTCGTCGTCGACCCGCCGGCGTTCGCGCGCAACCGCAAAGAGGTCGCCGGCGCCGCGCGCGGCTATCGCGAACTCAACCTGCGCGCGTTGGGCCTCGTCGCTTCGGGCGGCCACCTCGTGACGGCCTCGTGTTCGTTCGCCGTCTCGCGCGAGGACTTCCTCGGGCACCTCGAGGACGCCGCGCGCGACAGCGGGCGCGATGCGTATCTGCTGCACGTCGCGGGCGCGGCGCACGACCATCCGGTGCTGCTCGGACTGCCCGAGAGCAACTACCTCAAGTGCGCGTTCCTGCGCGTGGTCTGAGCCGGAAGTGGACGAGCGCTCGGCGACGATCGAAGTCCTGGTGAACGGCGACGCGCGGCGTGTGCCGAGCGGGACGACCGTCGCCGGGCTGATCGATCTGCTCGGTGTGCGCGCCGAACTCGTCGCGGTGGAAGTCAGCGGTGCGCTCGTGCCGAAGGCGCGTCGCGCCGAGCGCGTGCTCGCACCCGGTGACACGCTCGAGATCGTGACGCTCGTGGGCGGCGGCTGAGCCGCGCCCGTTACCATCGCGCGCCCATGAACGCTTCCACGGCGAACGGCGGCGAGAACGACGTGACACGCGACGACGCGTTCGTCGTGGCGGGGCACCGCTTCGCGTCGCGGCTGTTCGTGGGCACCGGCAAGTACGCGTCGTTCGAGCAGACGCGCCGCGCGCTCGAGCTGTCGGGCAGCGACTGCGTGACGGTCGCGGTGCGGCGCGTGAACCTCGACCCGAGGAAGGGCGAGAGCCTGCTCGACCACGTCGATCGGAGCCGCTACACGATCCTGCCCAACACCGCCGGCTGCTTCGACGCCGAGTCGGCCGTGCGCACGGCGCAACTCTCGCGCGACCTGCTCGAGACGCCGCTCGTGAAGCTCGAGGTGCTCGGCGACGAGAAGACCCTGCTACCCGATCCCGTCGGGACGCTCGAGGCCACGCAGCGCCTCGCGGCCGACGGTTTCCACGTCTTCGTCTACACGAGCGACGACCCGCGTCTCGCCGTGCGCCTGGCCGAGGCGGGCGCCGTGTGTGTCATGCCGGCCGGTTCGCCGATCGGTTCGGGGCAGGGCGTTCTCAATCCCAACGCGATCCGGATCACTCGCGAACTCGTCCGCGTGCCGGTCGTCGTCGACGCCGGTGTCGGCACGGCGAGCGACGTGTGCATCGCCATGGAACTCGGCGTCGAAGGTGTGCTCCTCAACACGGCGATCGCGAGCGCACACGATCCGCTGCGCATGGCCGTCGCGATGCGACACGCCGTGATCGCGGGTCGTCAGGCGTACCTGGCCGGTCGCATCCCGCGCCGACTGTACGCGAACGCTTCCTCTCCGATGGACGGACGCATCGCGACGTCCACACGCGTCGATTGACCATGTCGTTCGTGCACGCAATTGCCGAGTTCGTCCAGTCTCCGTCGACCGCGCAGGTCGCCGCTCTCTCCCCAGCCGTCGTGAACGGTTCGGTCGCCCTGGCGATCGGACTCGTGCTCGGGCCGTTCGCACTGCGCGCGGCCGAATGGGTGCGCCCGGGGCGCAACGTGTGGTTCGCGCGCTACGGCTTCGCGCACGTGCTGTTCGCACTCGCAGGCGCCGTCGTCGCCGGTGTGTCGGTCGCGAGTTTCGCGCCTGCGCCGCACGACGAGCGTCTCGCGCTGCCCGCGGCCTTGCTCGTCGCATGCGGTTTCGCGCTGCGAGCGGCCGTGCGCTGCGAGCCGACCGGTTGGCGCGCACTCGGACTCGCGGGTCCCGGTTCGTGGCGCGACCACGCGGCCGCGCTGATGCTGTTCGTGTGTGCGGCGCCGCTCGCACTCGGGAGTGCGCTGGTGTGGCCGGCCCTGTTCGAACCCGTCACGCGTGTGTGGCCGCAGGTCGCGCTCGCGGCGCGCGCGGGCGACGTGACGGCGCTCGTGCTCCTGCTCGCCGTCGTGCCGTTCCTGACCGAACTCTTCCTGCGAGGTTTCCTGCTGCCCTTGTGTGCACAGAACTTCTCGGAGAAGGGTGGGTTGTTCGTGGTCGCGCTGCTCGGCGCCGGACTCGTCGCGCCGACGGCCTTCCTTCCGCAGCTCGTGCTCGGTCTGCTCGCGGGGCTCGTGCGCCTGCGCACGCAGCGCCTCCTGCCGTGTGTGCTGTTGCACTCGCTGTGGGTCGCTGTCGCGCTCGCGCTCGGCCCGGGCGGCGGCCCGGGGGGCATCGCGGGCGGCCCGGCACCCGCCGAGTGGTCGCCGTTCTGAGTTCCGAGCGCGCCGACCTCCCGACATGACGCACTTTCCTCGCCGCGGCCTGATGTCACCCGTCGAGGGCGGCGGCTGGCGCGCCTCGAATGCGGTGCTGACGGGCGACGTGACGCTGCACGCGCGCGCGAGCGTCTGGTTCGGCTGTGTGCTGCGCGGCGACGACGCACCGCTCGTCGTGGGTGAGGAGAGCAACGTGCAGGACCTCTCGATGGTGCACGCCGATCCGGACGCGCCGAACGTCATCGGTGTGCGCACGACGGTGGGGCACCGTTGTGTGCTGCACGGCGCGCGCATCGGCGATCGCTGTCTGATCGGGATGGGCGCGATCCTGCTCGGCGGCTCGATCATCGGCGACGAGTGCATCGTCGCGGCCGGCGCCGTGGTGAAGGAAGGAGCGGTGCTCCCGCCGCGTTCACTGGTCGCCGGAGTGCCGGCGCGTGTGATCAAGGAAGTGAGCGACGAGCAGGTGGCCGCGATCCTGCGCAGCGCCGCCGGCTACGTGCAGAAAGTTCAGCAGTACCTCGCCGCAGCACCGGAGAACACTCGATGAGCGCCAAGGACCAGGTCGTCGGAGTCATCCTCGCAGCGGGCAAGGGCACGCGCATCCAGCCGTTCAGTCACACGTTCCCCAAGCCGCTGCTGCCGGTGCTCGACAAGCCGCTCATGGTCTGGCAGATCGAGGCCATGCGCGCGCTCGGTGTGACCGAGATCACGATCGTGATCGGCCACCTCGGCCACGAGATCGTGAGGAGCCTCGGCGACGGCGCGGCGCTCGGCGTGAAGCTGTCCTACGTCGAACAGGAGTCGACCCTCGGCATCGCACACGCCGTCGCACAGCTCGAGCCGCACATCGATCGACCGTTCCTGCTCTTCCTGGGTGACATCTTCTTCGAGACGCGCGATCTCGGTTCGATGCTGACGGCGTTCCGCCGCCCAGGTGTGAACGGCGTGCTCGCAGTGAAGCCGGGCGAGAGTCCCGCCGCCATTCGCAAGAACTTCACCGTCGACACCGACGAGAGCGGTTTCGTGCGGCGCGTGATCGAGAAGCCGCGCCACCCGCGCACCGACGTGAAGGGCTGCGGCCTGTACCTGTTCGAGGTCACGTTCTTCGACGCGATCCGGCGCACGCCGCGCACCGCGCTGCGCGACGAGTACGAACTCACGGACGCGATCCAGATCTACATCGAGTACGGCTACGGCCTCGTGCCCGCGGCGGTCGTCGACAACGACGTGAACGTCTCGACGCCGAGCGACCTGCTCGACCTCAACCTGCACTGCCTGCGCTCGCGCGGACTGGACCGTTTCGTCGCGCCGGGCGTGGAGATCGGCGCGGGTGTGCGCCTCGAGGGCTCGGTCGTGATGACGGGCACGCGCATCGCCGCGGGGGCGCTCCTGCGCAACTGCCTCGCCCTGCCCGGTGCGCGCGTGCCCGCGGGTGAACACGAGCGCACGGTCTTCTCGGCGGACCAATCGGTCACCTGCTGACGCCTTGTCGCCACAGTGGAGCGCACGGTGCGACGCCGACGCTCGGAGGAGTTCCACCGGCAGGTGTCGAACCGGTGACGAAGACGCGACGCACCGGTGAGCGCGGCGCCTCGCACGCGAACAGTCCGGTAGCATCGCCCGCGCGCCGCCCGCGCGCCCCCCCAACATGCAACTCGGTTTCGTCATCGATCAGTCGCGTTGCATCGGTTGCCACGCGTGCACCGTCGCCTGCAAGTCCGAGAACGAAGTGCCGGTCGGCTCGTTCCGCACCTGGGTCAAATACACGGAGAAGGGCGAGTTCCCGAGCGTGCGGCGCAGCTTCAGCGTCATGCGCTGCAACCAGTGCACGGACGCGCCGTGCGTGACGATCTGTCCGACGGGAGCGCTCGAGAAGCGCCTGTCCGACGGCATCGTCGACCTCGACAAGGACGCGTGCATCGGCTGCAAGAGCTGCATGCAGGGCTGTCCGTACGATGCGCTCTACATCAACGAGGAACACGGCACGGCCGAGAAGTGCCACTTCTGCGCGCACCGCACCGAACTCGGCCTCGCGCCCGCGTGCGCCGTCGTGTGTCCGACCGAAGCGATCATCCCGGGCGACTTCGACGATCCCACGAGCCTCGTTTCGCGCATCGCCGCGCGCGGCGGCACGACGGTGCGCAAACCCGAGGCGGGCACGCGCCCGAACGTGCGTTACGTCGCGGCGGACGAGGCCAACCTCGATCCGACGACGACGACGAGCGACAAGGGCTTCCTGTGGTCGAACCGCCGCCCGGGCATGGACCTCGCCGCGGCCGAGTTCGCGGCGCTCGAACAGCGTGCCGGGGCAGGCAACTCTGCCGCGCGCACGACCTACGACGTCGACCATCCGCCGCTGTGGGGCTGGAAGATCTCGGCCTACCTGCTGACGAAGTCGGCGGCGGCGGGGGTGCTGCTCGCGGCGCTGCTGCCTGCGCTGCTCGGCATCGAGGGCTTCGCGCCGAGCAGCGCAGGCTTCGCCGTCCTCGCGGCCGTCGCATTGTTCTTCCTGACGGTGACGAGTGTGTTGCTCGTGACGGACCTCAAGCGGCCCGAGCGCTTCCTCTACATCCTGCTGCGCCCGAACAACAAGTCGTGGCTCGTGCGCGGCACGTGGTTCCTGATGGGCTACGGCGCGCTCGCGACGGCCTGGCTCGCACTCGGTGTCTTCGATGCCGTGCCGAGCGGTGTGTTGTTCACGGTGCTGGGGTGGGCGACGTGTGTGCTCGCCGCACTCGCGGCCTGTTACACGGGCTGGCTCTTCGGCCAGAGCAAAGGCCGCGTGCTGTGGATGCGCCGCGGACTGTGGGCGCACTTCATCGTCCAAGCCGGCCTGGTCGGCACGAGTCTGCTCGTGCTCGTCGAGCCGCTCGTCGCACCCGGTTCCATGGAGCACCTGCGCGTGCTGCTCGCCGCGTGGCTGTTCGCGCACCTCGTGTTCATCCTCGGTGAGCGCTTCATGTCGCCCAAGGGCCGCGAGGCCGAGTACCGCCGTACCGTCGCACTCGTCGAACACGGGCCGTTCGCGTTCCGCCACTGGTCGTTCGGTGTGGTGATGGGCGTCGCGGCGCCGCTGCTCCTGTGCCTGTTGCCCGGACTGCCGCTGCTCGCCGTCGGCGCGGCGCTGTTCGCGATCATGGGCGTCGCCTCCGAAGAAGACCTGCTCGTGCGCGCCGGCCAAGCGCTGCCCATTTCGTGAGCCTGAAGCGCGATCCCACCGCCATGAGCGAATCGAACGAACACACCCAACCGCAGCGCACCTCGCCCTGGGAACTCGCCGTCGGTCCGCCGCCGGAGCGCTGGGACGACTGGACCGAACTCGACGCCACCGCTTGGCCGAAGCGCGTCGAACGCCACTTCGAGATCATTCCGACGATCTGCTTCAACTGCGAGTCCGCCTGCGGCCTCGTCGCCTACGTCGACAAGGAGAGCGGCGAGATCCAGAAGTTCGAAGGCAACCCGGTGCACCCGGGCAGTCGCGGCCGCACCTGTGCCAAGGGCCCGGCGACGATCAACCAGGTGCACGACGACGAGCGCATCCTCACGCCGCTGCGCCGCGTCGGTCCGCGCGGCAGCGGGCAGTTCGAGCCCGTGTCGTGGGACGAGGCGCTCGACGACATCGGCGCGCGCATCCGCAAGGCGTTCCTCGAACAGCGCCACGGCGAAGTCGTCTACCACGTCGGCCGTCCCGGTGAGGACCACTTCGTCCTGCGGCTCCTGCAGGCCTGGGGCGTCGACGGCCACAACAGCCACACCAACGTGTGCTCCGCGTCGGCGCGCGTCGGTTACACGCTGTGGTTCAACTCGGACCGTCCGTCGCCGGACTACTCGCAGGCGCGTTTCGCGCTGCTGCTCTCGGCGCACCTCGAGACGGGGCACTACTTCAATCCGCACGCGCAGCGCATCATGGCTGCGAAGGAAGGCGGCATGCGACTCGCCGTGGTCGACACACGTCTGTCGAACACCGCCAGCCACGCGGATCTGTGGGTGAGCACGTGGCCGGGCAGCGAAGCGGCGCTCTTGCTCGGTGTGGCGCGCGAACTGCTCGAGCGCGATGCACGCGGCCACACCGTCGACGGCAAACCGGCGATCGACCGCGCATTCGTCGAGCGCTGGACCAACTGGCGCCAGTACCTCGCCGACGAGGATGCGGGCGGCGACGGCACGTTCGGGCGCTTCCTCGCGCTCACGCGGCGTCTGTACGAGCGCTACACCGACGCGTTCGTCGCGAACGAGTGCAAGATCCCGGCGGGCACGGTGGCCGCGCTCGCCGACGAGATCCAACGCGCCGGTTCGTGTTTCACGAGCCACCTGTGGCGCAACGCCGCGAGCGGCAACCTCGGCGGTTGGCAGATCGCGCGCGCACTCGTGTTCCTGCACGTGCTCTCCGGCTCGGTCGGCACGCCGGGCGGCGTCAATCCCAACGCGTGGGACAAGTACGTGCCGCAGCCGTCCTCCAATCCGCCGCCGATCGCGCGCTGGAACGAGCGCCACTGGCCGAAGGAGTACCCGCTCGCGCACTACGAGATGAGTTTCCTCCTGCCGCACCTCCTGGAGCACCAGGGCACGCGGCTCGAGGTCTACTTCACGCGCGTCTACAACCCGGTCTGGACCAATCCCGACGGCTGCACGTGGATCCAGATGCTCGAGGACGAGAGCAAGATCGGCTGCCACGTCGCGCTCACACCGACGTGGTCGGAGACCGCGCAGTGGGCCGACTACGTGCTGCCGATGGGCGTCGCGTCCGAGCGGCACGACGTGATGAGCCAGGAGACGCACGCCGGCACGTGGATCGGCTTCCGTCAGCCCGTGCAGCGTGTGTTCCGCGAGCGCCGCGGCGAGAAGATCGAACGCAGCCACGAAGCGAACCCCGGTCAGGTCTGGGAGGAAGCCGAGTTCTGGGTCGATCTCACGTGGCGCATCGATCCCGACGGAGCGCTCGGTGCGCGCAAGTGGTTCGAGAGCAAGATCGCGCCCGGCACGCCGATCACGATGGACGAGTACTTCGCGGACGTGTTCGCGAAGGTGCCCGGCCTCGCGCAACGCGCGGCGGAGCACGGCACGGATCCGCTCGGCTACATGCGGCGCTTCGGCGCGTACGACGTGCCGTACCACGGCCAGACGCGCTACGAGGACACGGTCGAGACGGGCGGCGTCGTTCTGGCGGACGGCACGCGTCGCCGCGGCTTCGGCACGCCGACGGGTCTGCTCGAGTTCTACTCGCCGACGCTGTCGCAATGGGGCTTCGAAGACGCGGACGTGCCCGGGCACGTCGAGAGCCAGGTCCACCATCGCCACATCGACCTCGCGCGCGGCGAGCGCGTGCTCCTGCCGACCTTCCGCTTGCCGACGCTGATCCACACGCGCTCGGGCAACGCGAAGTGGCTGCAGGAGATCAGCCACACGAACCCCTTGTGGGTGCACCCACAGGACATGGAGGCGCTCGGTCTGACCGACGGCGCGCTCGCGCGCGTGTCGACGCGCATCGGCCACTTCGTCGTGCGCGTGTGGCAGACCGAAGGCATCCACCCCGGCATCGTCGGCTGTTCGCACCACGTCGGTCGCTGGCGCATGTTCGACGGCGTCGGCGGCCAGAAGCGCGCGTCGTCGCGCGTCGAGATCACCCGCGAGGACGGGACGTTCCTGTTCCGGCAGAAGGGCGGAGCGGGGCCGTACAGCTCGCCCGACCCCGACAGCGAACGTGTGTGGTGGAGCGAGGTCGGCGTGAACCAGAACCTGACGTTCTGCGTGCAGCCCGATCCGGTCAGCGGCATGCACTGCTGGCACCAGAAGGTCACGGTCGCGGCCGCGCACAAGGGCGACCGCTACGGCGACGTCTTCGTCGACACGAAGAAGTCGATGGAGGTCTTCCGCGAGTGGCTGGCCATGGCCAAGCCGGCGCCGGGGCCGGGCGGATTGCGTCGGCCGCTGTGGATGAAGCGTCCGCTCAAACCGACCGACGCGACCTACCGCATGTGAGCGGAACGCGCCGCGAACGGCGCGCGTGAGTTCACGCGGCACGACGGGGGCGAGCGGTGAGGCGCGCCGTCGTCGTCACCCCGCGCCCGCGTGTGCGCGGCGGCAATCGCGTGACCGCGCTGCGTTGGGCGCGCCATCTGAGGGCGCTGGGTTGGGCCGTGCGCATCGCCGCTGCGGAGGTGAGCGCCTCCGACGGAACACACGACGCAGCCGGGTTCGACGCGGACGCGCTCGTCGCGCTGAACGCGTGGCACTGTCGGGCTGAGATCGAACACCATGCGGCGCGCCGACCGCATGCGCCGCTGATCGTCGTCGTGACGGGCACCGACGTGTACCGCGCGAACGATCGCGTCGTCGGGGACGCGCAAGAGCACGCGAGTGAACACTCGGCCGCGGTGGCCCGCTCGTTCCAGCTCGCGACGGCGGTCGTCGTACTCCAGCCCTTGGCACTCGACGAGTTGCCCGCGAACGCGCGCGCCAAGGCACGCGTCGTCTTCCAGTCCGTCGGTGTGCACGACTGTGAGCGCAGCCCGCGAACGGACGTGTTCGAGGCGCTCGTGCTCGCCAACGTGCGTGCGGTGAAGGACCCGCTGCTCACCGCACGGGCGGCGCGCTTCGTCGGTGCGTCCGCGAGGTTGCGGGTCGTCCTCGCTGGTCAGGTTCTCGAGCGCGAACTGGAGGCGGAACTCGCCCACGAGTCGCACACGAACGCACGCTTCGAGCACGTCGGCGCGCTCTCGCATCGCGAGTCGCTCGAACGGCTGGCGCGCGCGGGTGTGCTCGTCTCGGGCTCACTGCGCGAAGGCGGGCCGATCGCGGTCGTCGAAGCGGCGTGCATGGGAGTTCCGGTGCTCGCGACGCGCATACCCGGGCACGTGGGCCTGCTCGGCGCGGACCATCCGGGGCTCTTCGCGTGCGGCGACGAACGTGCGCTCGCACGACTCCTCGAGCGCGTCGAGAGGGAGCCTGCGTTTCGCAGCGAACTCGTGCTCGCCGGACGGCGCTGTGCCGAGAACGCGCGGCCCGAGCGCGAGCGCGCCTCGATCGTCGCACTCCTCGCTGCCGAGTGAGCGCGCGGACGCGCCGCTCGCGCCTGCAGCGACGATCAGCGCGCGTCCGCCGCGCGCGGTGTTCCGACGAGGTAGTCGCCCTCCGGCCGCGCGAGCGGAGCGAGATCGAAGTGCAACTCGACGGCGGCGATCACGGCGCGCATGTAGGTTTCGATGCGCGGCTCGAGCGCCACCACGAGTCGCCAGTTCTCGCTGATCACGATCGCCCGTCCGTCCGCGGCCGTCCTCTCGATCGTCGGTTGCATCCGTGCGGTCAGGGCCGCGGGCTCGGTCCCGTTCGCGATCGCGAAGGCGAGTCCTTCGCTCAAGTCGCTCTCGAAGCGCAGGGCGTCGCGCCCCGCACCGCTCTGGCGGTGGGCTTCGATGCAGATGAACCACCCGCCCTTCGGCAGGAGTTCGACGAGGAGCGCGGCGCGCTCGTGCGAGATGCGTTCGAGTGCGAGTCGCTGTGCCGAGTGGGTCACGACGAAGGCGCGCCATGCGCCGAGTGCGACGAGCAGCGCGACGAAGAGGTTCACGAGCACACGCTCGCGCGCGCCTTCGTCGCTGCGCTGTGCGGACCCGGCTGCGGCTGCGGCGACACCCAGTGCGGCGAGCACGCCCGTGAAGTACCCGCCCGCGGTCGGGACGCCGAAGACGACGAAGAACGCGAGACCGGGCAACGCTGTGGCGAGGAACGGTCGTGCGGCGACGTGTCCGCGCCGAGACGTCACGAGCAGTGCGAGCGCGGTGCCGAGCAGCGGAAACCACGGGAGCACGAGTTCGTGGAGCACGAAACCGAACGACGCTCCGCTGAGGAATTGCGCGACGAGCGTGGTGGCGTCGCCGACGAACACCGTCGTCGCCGTTCCGCGACCGGCGCTGTTCAGAGCGATGCCGACCCATGTGCCCACGGCCGCTCCGCTCAGACACCACAGCGCCGTGCCGAGTGCGAAGCGTTGCTCGCTGCGTGAGCGCCGTGCCGCGCACCAGATCGCACCCGGAACGAGCAGCACGTTCGTGGCGTGCATCACGAGTGCGACGGCGCAGCCGAGCGCGATGAACGCGGCGCGCCACGGGCGAGCGGCGCCGACACACAGACTCGCGAGTCCCAGCAACACGACGGCGCCCAGGAGTTGTGCGCTGTGGAGTTCCACGCGCGTCGATTGCAACCACAGCGCGGGCGAGCACGCGAACGCAGAGCCGAGCAACCAGGCGTCGCGGCGTCGGCCTTCGCGGAGCGCGAGGGCCACGAAGCCCGCGAGCGCGAGCCCTCCGCATGAAGCGGACGTGAAGAGCAGCGCTGGGTAGGCGGCGCCGTCGAAGACGAAACGGCGCAGGGCGCGCGCGAGCTCCAGATATCCGACGTGGTGCTAGGTGATGGGCGCGTTCGCGAACGCGACGGTCTGGAGGAAACCCGGACCGTCCTCGTCGAGCGCATACGTCCGCTGTGCCCACAAGAGCGCCGTCGCGAGGACGGCGACGAGCGCGACGAAGAGGCAGCGGCGGACGACGCGAGTGCCGTGGGCGCACTCGTCGCGCGATTCGAAGGTCGACAGGCCGCTCACGTTCGCGAGGATAGCCGGGGATCGTCGTCGAACGGATCGGGACGATCGCCCGAGACTCCTCGGCGCTGGGGCTCTCGGACGTCGAACGAGCGCAGAGAGGACCGATGGAACGACGACGCGCACACGAGCGACCGACGCTCTTCGAACTCGCGAACCGACGACTCACGCGACGGACGTTCGTCGGAGCGCTGGCCGCCGCACTGCCGCTCGTCGCCGTTCGCAGCCCAGCGCGGAGCACGGGCGGCCGCGCGCTCGCGGTGGACTTCGAAGCCGTGCCGGCCAGCACCGCGGACACGTTGATCGTGCCGAGCGGCTTCCGAGCCGACGTGCTGTTGTCCTGGGGCGACCCGTTGTTCGAGGGCGCCGCCGCCTTCGACTGGCGCACGCAGAGCGCTGCCGAGCAGGAGCGGCGCTTCGGCTTCAACTGCGACTTCAACGCCTGGTTCCCGCTCGGCGGCGCCGACGACGCGGGTGTGTTGTGCACGAACCACGAGTACACCAATCGCGAGGACATGTTCCCTGCGGCGATCGACGGCGCCGAGGCCCACGCGCTCGAGATCGCCGCACACGGCCTTTCGTTCGTGGAGCTCGCACGCGGCGCGAGCGGTCGCTTCGAACGACGGCTCGGTACGACGCTCACGCGGCGCGTCACCGGCAGGACGCCGATGCGCTGGAGCGGACCCGCTGCCCACAGCGCGTACCTCGCGACGTCGCGCGACCCGCGCGCGGAGCACGTCCTCGGCACACTCGGCAATTGCGGCGGCGGGCGTACGCCGTGGGGCACGGTCCTCACGTGCGAGGAGAACGTGCACGAGTACTTCTCGAACCTCCGCGCCGTGCCGACGGGCGAGGGGCGCGACGCGCTCGAGCGCTACGGCTTCTTCGAAGGCGCCGGCATCTACTCGTTCGCACGCTTCGATCCGCGCTTCGACCTCGCGCACGAGCCGAACGAGGCGAACCGCTTCGGTTGGATCGTCGAGATCGACCCGTTCGACGCCGCGGCCGCGCCGATCAAACACACGGCGCTCGGACGTCTGAAGCACGAGTCCGCGACCGTCGGTGCGAGTGCCGACGGCCGTGTCGTCGTGTACACCGGCGACGACGAAGCGAACGAGTACCTCTACAAGTACGTCTCGCGCCGTTCGTTCAAGGAGCGCGCGCCGCGCGACGGATCATTGTTGTCGGACGGCGTCCTCCACGTGGCGCGTTTCGATGCGGACGGCGGCGGGGAGTGGCTCCCGCTCGTGCCCGAGGGGCCGCTCGAACGCTGGAGTCCGGCGCGCATCGCCGTCCACACGCGCCTCGCCGCCGACCTCGTCGGAGCGACGCCGCTCGATCGTCCCGAAGACGTCGAGATCTCGCCGCTCGACGGCCGTGTGTACGTGTGCCTGACGAACAACAAGAAGCGCACGAGCGGCGACGGCGGCGCGAACCCGCGCGCGCCCAATCCGTACGGTCAGGTGCTCGAACTCGTCGAACACGGCGGCGATCTCGCGGCGCGACGCTTCTCGTGGACGCTCTTCCTCGTGTGCGGCGACGACACACAGCCCGAACGAGCGGAGGCCGGCGGTCGCGGACCGGCGGCGGCGACGATGGCGCGGCCCGACAACCTCGCGAGCGACCGCCGCGGCAATCTGTGGATCACGACGGACGGTCAGCCCGACGCACTCGCGACGAACGACGCCATGTGGGTCGTGCCGACGAGCGGCCCGACGCGCGCGGTGCCGCGCCGCTTCCTCACCGGACCGATCGGTTGCGAGGTCACGGGCCCGGAGTTCACGCCCGACGGGCGCACGCTGTTCCTCTCGATCCAGCATCCCGGCGAGGGCGGGGGCGTCGAGTCGCCGACGAGCCGCTGGCCGGACCGCAACGAAGGGCCGCCGCGGCCGAGTGTCATCGCGATCGAACGCGCTGACGGTGCGCCGTTCGCGTGAATGGGCGCGCCCCGTGCTCAGCGTTGGTGGATCGGCAACACACCTTCCGGCAGCGCGAGCACGAGACAGTTGATCGCCGTCGCGTAGACACTCCCGTAGTTGGAGTCGTTCCACGAGCCGTTCTCCTGTTGGCTCGCGAGCAGCACCAGCAACTCGTCTTCGAACCAGCGATCGAAGTGCTCGCGATCGGGCAGACCGAACAACGCCAAGGCGACGTAGTAGCGTTCGTAGTGGGGGAACTCGCCCTGGCCCTCCCACGTGCCCGCGGCCAGTTCGCGCAGCAGCACGTCGAGTCCGCGGCGCACCGCCGGGTCGTCGTACGAACCTGCGGCCTCGAGCGTCGCGATGCCCGCCGCCGTGAGCGCGAGGGTGCGTTTGTCGGAGCCGAGTGTGTAGCGGAAGCGGCCGTCCTCGGCCTGTGATCGTCGCACGTAGTCCTCGGCCCGATCGACGACACGCGCGTCGACCAGGATCCCGGCGTCGCGCGCGGCGCGCAGCGCACTCACGAGGCAGACCGTGACCGAACCTTCGTGTTCGGCTTCGAGGCGCGGCTCGTACATCCAACCGCCCTCCGCGCCTTGTGTGCGTTCGATCAGGGCCACGGCGTCCACGAGTGTCTCGCGCAGGCTCGCGCCGAGCGGCGCGTCGGGCGACATCGCGTAGGCCTGTGCGAGAGCGAGCGTCGCGAAGCCGTGCCCGTGCATGCGACTCACGCCATCGCCGCCCATGAAGCCGATGCGCGGATCTCCGTCTTCGCGCACCGCGCGCGCGAGCAGGTACTCGATGCCGCGCCGCACGCGTTCACCGTGCGGCCCGCGGTCGGGCAGGTTGCCGCCCGCCATCAACGCGAGTGAACTCAATGCGGCCACGGCGATCGGAGCGCGCAGCGCCGAAGCCGCGTCCTCGACCGGCCACGAGCCGTCGGCGAGCCGCGACTCCTTCGAGGCGAGGAACGCGAAGCCGCGTTGGAGCGCCTCCTCGACCTTCGCTCGCGGATAACCGGCGCGCGGCCGCAGATCGTCCTGCCGTTCCGTGACGGGACGCGGCGGATCGACGCGCGGCAGGTCGCCGCGCGGGCCGTCCTCGAGCACACGGGCGCCGGGGGCGAGCGCGACCAGCGCGCCCGCGATCACGGCCGCGAGTTTCGTCACGGCTGCTGCGAGACGCGTTTGTAGTACGAGTCGATCCAGTCGCGGTACTTCGGCGGCATGTCGTCGCTCGCGCGGTTCGTGAAGACCTCCTGAGCGCGCGGCGGCAACTCACCCCACGCACCGAAGGCCGAGTCGCCGCCGTTGCGCTGCGCGGCGCGGGCTGCTGCAGCCGCCGCTGCGGCGTTGTCACCGTCGGTCGGATTCTCGTCGCCGTTCTGCGGCGTCGCGCCCTGTTCCTGCGACGGGCCCTCGCGACCGTCCTGGTTCTCCTGCCCGCGCTGCTGCTGCTCGGCGCCGGCTTCACTCGGACCCTCGGGCGTGTTCTCGCGTCCGCTCTGCTGGTTCTGCGGCTGGCCGCGCGGATTCGAACTCTGCTGCTGACCTTGTTGGCCCTGCTGGCCCTGACTCTGTTGCTGTTCCTGCTGGCCGCTCGAACTCTGCTGGTTCTGCCCGCCCTGCTGCTGTTGCTGTTGCTGCTGTTGCTGCATCTCGTCCTGCATCCGATCGACGACGTCGAGCAGCTCGTCGATCTTCTCGACCGCCGCGCGCCCGTCGCGCTCGGCGCCTTCGACCCAGGTCGAGATCGAGCCGCCGTCGCCGAACGTGTCGGCGCCGCTCGCTTCGAACAGCGCACCGTCGACGTCACCGAGGTGCGTCTCGATCTCGCCGAACAGGCGCACCATCTCCGCCTGCAACTCCTGCATGCGATCGGCGCCGGCCGACGGCGCGGCCGACTCGGGCAGCGGGGGCGCGGGCGACGGTTCCTGTTCCTGCGCGACGACCAGGCCGCCGACGCCCAGCACGAGTGCGACGGCGACGAGCGACGACCCGAGGCCGTGGGCTGCGCGCGTGGTGTGGATGCTCTTCATGTCAGCGTTGCTCCGTCGGTGCGCCGGGTGCCGGCACGCCGAGGCGTGTGCGGAACTCGACGAAGATCTTCGTCAGTCGTTCGTGCCGCGAGGCGAGGCGCGCGAGATCGGCCAGCAGCAGCGCGTTGGGCTCGCCGCTGTCGAGGTCGGGATGCAGGAGCCGCAACTGGTCGATCTGCGCGAGCATCTCGACCTCCAGGCGGCGCAGGAGGCGCAGTTCGGCGAGGTCGGGCACGAGCCGCGGCGGCCCCTGTTCACCTTGCTCCTGCGGCGGTTGTTCGCCCTGTTCTTCCGGCGGCTCTTCCTCGCGCTCCTCGTCCTTGCGGCGACGCTGTTCGTCGCGCAGTGACTCGAGCAGCCACTCGAGGCGCTTCTCGACGTCACCTTGCAGCGCTTGGATGCGCGCGCCGGTCTGGTAGTCGCCCGCCTCGTCGACGTCGCGCGCGACGATCACGAGATCGCCCTCGGCCTGCGAGAGCATCTCCGCGACGACCACCGAACTCTCCTTGGCCGCGGCCTCGCGCAGTGCGGCGACACGCGTCGCGAGCGCGGCCTCCTCGGTCGAGACGCGGCGCAGACGCACGCGGTCGGCACGGCCCGGACGTTCACCGGGTTCGCGGCGCGCTTCGACTTCGCGTGTCGCGGCGATCTGCTCGCGGTGCACGGCGAGGATCGACGTCGCTTCCGCCTCCAGCTCGAACAACAGCTCTTCCTGGCGCAGTTGTTCGTACTTCTCCTCTTCTTCGGCCACTTGGCGCTCGGCTTCTTCGAGAGCGCGGCGCGCTTCTTCGGCCGCTTCTTCCGCCGCGCGCGGGCGGCCCTGTTCGAGCGCTTCGCGCGCACGCTGCGCGGCGTCCTGCGCACGTTCGAGCGTGGCGGGATCGATCGCGTCGGGTTGTTCCTCCGCGAGCGTCGCGAGGCGCAGGATCTCCTCTTCGATCGCGCGCTGTTCCTCGGCGAGCTGCGACATGTCGGGCGGTTGTGAGCCCTCGGCGCGTTCGAGTTGTTGCGCGGCGCGTTCGAGTGCGTCGACTGCGCGATCCTGCGCGGCGGCCGCCTCGGCCGAACGACCCTGCTCGAGCGAGTTCGAGGCCTGCGACATCTCCTGAGCTGCCTGCTCGAGCGCCTCGCGCGCGGCGGAGGACGATGCGCTCGAGGGCGATGCGCTCGGCGACTCGCTCGAAGACTCGTTCGGAGGTGTGGGACTCGAGTTCGCGAGTTGTTCACGCAGCGCCTGCGCCTGCTGCTCGAGCGCGCGCTGAGCGGCGGCAGCTTCGGTCGCCGGTTCGCCGCCTGCGTCGCTCGCGACGCGTTCACGCACCGCTTCGAGCGCCGCACGCAGTTCCGCTTCGGCGCGCGCCGCTTCCGCGGCGGCGGACGGGAAGTCCTGTGCGCCGACTTCGCGCGCGGCGTCGTCGAGGTCGGTCGCGGCGCGCTCGAGCTGCTCCGGCACCGCCGTCTCCTCGCCCTGCGCTCGCGCCGCAGCGCGCGCGGCTTCCGCGAGATCGCGTGCGCGTTCGGCTTGCGCGGACTGGCTCGTGCGCAGCGCGCTCTCGAGCCGTTCGAGTTCGGACACACCGGCCGCCAGTTCGTCGAGCGCGCGTTCGTTCGCACGCCGTGCACTCGCGGCGCTCGCGCGTTCGACGCTCGGCGTTTCGCCCGGCGGCGTCTCACCGACGGGCGTTTCGCCCGGCGGCGTACCACCGGCGGGCGTTTCGCCCGGCGGCGTACCACCGACGGGCGTCTCACCCGGCGGCGTCTCGGCGCCGGGCGCGTTCGCCGACGTGCGCTGGCCCTGATTCGACGCCAGCGCCTCCGCGACGCGAGCGGCGCTCGCACGCGCGACGTCGCTCCCCAGCGCCTCGTCTCGTCAGGGCCAG
>JBIKNC010000273.1:0-5658 GCA_044358925.1 Planctomycetota bacterium
CTGACGTCGGTGCCACGACGCTCGCTCCACTCAGTGAGCGAGCAGAAATGCTCGCGAACGGGCTCCAACCGCGCCAGCGGTTGGGCCAGAGGCACCTGAGAGAGTGATGTCCGGCGCGAAGCGTCGATTTCTTCTCACACTCTCAGCGCCGCGTGAACTCGCACACGCGCCAGCCGACCGTGCAGCGCGGCGCGAGTTCGCGTGCGCGCGCGAGCACGGCGGCGCGCCGGGGTTCGGGGACCTCGGCGAGGAACGTGTGGTCCTGCGCGGCGACGTCGACGAAGAAGTCGCCGTCGACATCGCGTTCGTGGCGTTCCGCGGCGACGAAGTCGAAGGAGTGGGTGTGGGCGAGGGCGACCAGCTCCGCGAGTGAGCGCTCCGGCCGCGGCAGCTCGCGCTTGGGGCGTGCCAGTGCGGGCGGCTCGTCGTGTTCGTACAGCGCGCGGGCCAGCGCCGGCCGCCAGTGCGCTTCCGGTGAGTGGCGCGGCGCGTCGTCGGCGAGGGCGTGCCACCACAGCGAGAACACGAGGCGACCCTCGGGCACCACGGCGCGCGCGAGCGCGGCGAACGTGCGCGGTGCGTCGAGGAGGTGCCACACCGCGTTCGCCATGGCGGCGTCGACGGGGACGAGCAGGGGCGGCGCTCCGAAACGCTCGCCCAGGTCCTCGGCGCGCGTTTCGAGAGCCGCGCCCGTCGGCGCCCCGATGCGCGCGAGCGTCGCCACGAGGTGCCGGCGCATGGCGGGCGCGGGTTCGGCCGCGAGGAGCCCGCGCGCGTCGCCGCCCGCGCGCACGAAGCGCTCGCTGCACAGGCCGCCGCCGGCGCCGACGTCGAGCACGGACCGCGCTCCGGCGGCCCGCACGCGCGCCACCTCGGGCGCCACCACCCGTGCGACAACACCGTCCGCGAGTTCGGTGAACAGGGCGTGCCGCCGCACGAGCGCGGTGTAGGCGTCCGCGCGTCGCTCCCAGGTCACGACCGGATCCTCGGCGCGCTCGTCCTTCGATTCGTCGCTCGCGTTCGTCATGCTGCTTCGCCGCTCATCGCGGCAGGGAGTCTGGCACATGACGTCCGAACACGAGCCGCGCGGCGCCGCCGACTGGACCAAGCGCTACAGCGAGAAGGACACGCCGTGGGACGTCGGCGGTCCGCATCCCGAACTCGCGCGGCGGCTGGCGAGCGCGGCGTTCGCGCCGCGAGTGCGCGGGGAGAACGCGCTCGTGCCGGGAGCCGGACCGTGCCACGACGCACTCGCGCTGGCGCAGGCGGGCTGGAACGTCACCGCGCTCGACTTCGCCGACGGACTGCGCACCGGCATCGTCAAGCAACTCGAGAAGCACGGCGGTCGGTTGCTCGAGGTCGACGCGCTCTCGTACGACGGCGGTCCCTACGACCTGGTCTTCGACCACACGTTCTTCTGCGCGATCGCGCCGGAGGATCGGCCGCGCTGGGGCCGCGCGATGGAGCGCGTCGTCGCCGACGACGGCCGCCTCGTGCTGCTCGTGTTCCCGGGCGGCAAACCGCGCGACGCGGGCGGTCCGCCGTTCGCGATGGAGATCGACGACGTCGGCGCCGTGTTGCCGCGCGACTTCGAACTCGTGTCGCACGAGCCGGTCGAACGGAAGGTCGCGCGTCGCGAGTGGCGCGAATCGTGGGCCGTGTTCGAGCGCCGGGCGCCGACGACTGCGTGATGAAGCCGCGTGTCGCTGTGTTGCTCGTGAACCTCGGCACACCGGCGGCGCCGACGCGCGCAGCCGTGAAGCCGTACCTCGCGCAGTTCCTCAGCGATCCACGGGTGCTCGACGTCGCGGCGCCGCTGCGGCTGTTCCTCGGGCGCTTCTTGATCCCGCTCGTGCGCAGTTCGAAGTCGGCCGAGGCGTACGCGACGATCTGGACCGAGCGCGGATCGCCGCTGCTCGAAAACTCGCAGGCACTCTCGGCGGCGCTCGCGAGCGAACTCGCGCTGCCCGTCGAGTTGGGCATGCGCTACGGCGAGCCGTCGATCGAACGCGCGTTCCTGAAGCTGGCCGACTTCGAACGCATCGTCGTCGTGCCGCTCTATCCGCAGTACGCGTCGAGTTCGACCGGCACGGCGCTCGAAGTGGTCTACGACCTCGCGGCGCGGCGCTGGAACACTCCCGCGCTGACCGTGCTGCCGCCCTTCTTCGCTGCACCGCAGTTCCTCGACGCGGCCGCGGAGCTGGTGCGCCACGAAGCGCGAGTCTTCGCGCCGGACCACGTGCTCTTCAGCTACCACGGATTGCCCGAGCGGCACGTGAAGAAGAGCGACGTCAGCGGCTCCCACTGTCTCGCGCATGCCGACTGCTGTGCGAAGCTCGTGCCCGCGAACGCGGCCTGTTATCGCGCGCAGTGTTTCGCGACGACACGCGGGTTGCTCGAACGGCTCGCACTCGGAGTGCCGTCGAGCGTCGCGTTCCAATCGCGCCTCGGCCGCGATCCGTGGATCCGACCGTTCACGGACGAGGTGCTCGTCGAACTCGCGCAGAGCGGCACGAAGCGCCTGCTCGTCGCGTGTCCGTCGTTCGTCTCGGACTGCCTCGAGACGCTCGAAGAGATCGGCGGCCGCGCGCGTGAGTCGTTCCGCGAGAACGGCGGCGACGAGCTGCGCCTCGTGCCGTGTGTGAACGCGAGCGCGCCGTGGGTGAGCGGGCTGGCCGAGCTCGTGCGCGGTGTTCTGCCCGCGGCGACCTGATACCGAGCGCCATGCCCTCCACGACCACCGGCGGACCGACGGTTGCGGACGCACTCGTGCGCGCCGCTCACCTGTACCCGGATGCGCCCGCGTTCCGCAGCGGCGCGGCGACCGCCACGTACCGCGAACTCGAACACGACGTGCGCTGCGCGGCCGCGCTGCTCGTCGAACGCGGCATCGCGCCGGGTGAACGTGTCGCGCTCGCCGCGGAGAACGGGCACGCGTACATCGTCTGGACGTTCGCGGCCGCGTGGTGCGGCGCCGTCCTCGTGCCGCTGAACTGGCGCCTCGCGCCGCCCGAGATCGCAGCGCTGTTCGATCTGGCGACACCGCGGCTGGTCGTCGTCGAGCCCGTGTTCGAGGCCCTCGTCGCGAACGCGAACGAGCGTGCGCGTCAACGCGTTCCGCTCGTCGCCGCGCACACGCGCGCGGTTCGACCGCTCGCGCAGCGCGTGCGCGTCCACGAGAACGACCTCGCGCATCTCTACTGCACCAGCGGCACCACCGGAGAACCCAAGGGCGTCGAACTCACGCACCGCAACGTCTTCCAACACGCGCTGTGCGCCGTGGCCGAACTCGGCCTGTGCGACCGCGACGTGTGGGGCCACGTCGCGCCGATGTTCCACCTCGCGGACGCGTGGGCGACGGTCGCGATCACACTCGTCGGCGGTGTGCACGTGGCACTGCCGCGCTTCGAGGCGCGTGCGGCGCTCGATCTGTTCGAACGCGAACGCGTGACGGTGTCGAACCTCGTGCCGACGATGCTCGCACTCATGGTGGCGGAGCCCGACGCGCGCGACCGCGACCTGTCGGCGTTCCGGCTCGTGCTCTCGGGCGGCGCATCGATCGCGCCGGCCGTCGTGCAGGCGGTGGAGGAGACCTTCAAGTGCGAGTACGTGCAGACGTACGGCATGACCGAGACGAGTCCGTACCTCACCTTGAGCCGCCTGGGCCCGAGCGAACGCGCGCTGCCCAGACCGGAGCAGTTCAGACTGCGCGCGCGCACCGGTCGCGCCTTCATGGGCGTCGAACTCGACGTCGTCGACGACCACGGCCGCAGCGTGCCGCGCGACGACCGCACGGTGGGGGAGATCGTCGTGCGCGCCGCGACGGTGATGCGCGGCTACTGGCAGCGGCCGGATCTCACCGCGGCCGTGCTGCGGGACGGTTGGCTCTCGACGGGGGATCTCGCGCGCATCGACGCACGCGGCTTCGTCGAGATCGTCGACCGCAAGAAGGACATGATCGTGACCGGCGGCGAGAACGTGTACACGACCGAGGTCGAGCACGTGCTGCTCGCGCATGCGGACGTGCTCGAGGCGGCGGTGTTCGGACGGCCGCACGACACGTGGGGCGAGACGGTGCACGCGGCCGTCGTGCCGAAGGTCGGGCGTGCGATCGACGCGGCCGTCCTCTTGGCGCACTGCAAAGAACGGCTCGCCGGCTACAAGTGCCCGCGCGAGTTCCGCGTGCTCGCGGCGCTGCCGCGCACCGGCACCGGGAAGATCGCGAAGCGCATGCTGCGGGACGAAGCGTGAAACGGCGCGGCGAGTGGGGGCCGCTACACTCGGGCCCGACATGTCGTTCCTCATCGGCGCCGCCCTCGTTCTGCCTCTCGCCTTCGTTCAACAGTCGCCCGCCGGGGCGATCCCGTCACCGGAGGCGCACCTCGGGCGGCCGCCCGCGAGCGACTTCACTCTGACGACCTGGGGCGAGCTCTCCTCGTACTATCGCAGCCTCGCCGACGCGAGCCCGTGCGTGAACCTCGAGACCGTCGGCACCACGCACGACGGTCGCGAGTTCCTGCTGGCGGTGATCGGCTCGCCGGAGAACCTCGCGCGCCTGCCCGAACTCGAAGCGCGTGCGGCACGGCTCGCGGATCCGCGCGGGCTCACCGCCGAGGAACGCGCGACGTTGCTCGACGAAGCCGTGCCGTTCCTGTTCGTGTCGGTCGGCATGCACTCGACCGAATGCGCCGCGTGGGACTTCGGGATGGAGTTCGCGTATCGACTCGCGACCTCGAACGACGAGCCCTACAAGTCGGCGCGCGAGAAGCTCGTGATCTACATGCCGCCGTGCCTGAACCCCGACGGCGTCGATCGCGTCGCCAACTGGTACCGCGAGCACGTACACACGCCGTACGAGGGCACCGAACTCCTGGAGCTCTACCAGGAGTACGCGGGCCACGACAACAACCGCGACTGGTTCGGGCTCAGCTTGCAGGAGACGCGCGTCGTCACGAACCTGCTCTACAGCCGCGTGTTCCCGCAGGTCTACTGGGACATCCACCAGCAAGGTTCGAATCGCGAGCGCTTCTTCGTCCCCGGTTATCGCGACCCGCTCAATCCGAACCTGCAGCCGCAGATCGTGCTCGGCGCGGATCTGCTCGGCACGCGCGCGCTTTACGACATGACGAAGGACGGCTTCACCGGCATCTCGACCGGTGTGACGTACGACATGTGGTGGAACGGCGGCAACCGCAACGTCACCGCGCGCCACAACATCGTCGGCATCCTGACGGAAGCCGCGTCGTGCAACCTGGGCAGTCCGAGTTGGCAGCCGTTGCGCACGCTGCGCGGCCCCGGCGATCTCACCGCGTACCTGCCGTCGAACCAGTTCCCCGTGCCGTGGCCGGGCGGTTGGTGGCGCCTGCGCGACATCGTCGAGTACGAACACGCCTTCGGCCGGTCGTTGCTGGCGAGTCTCGTGCGCGAGCCGCGCCTGTGGCTCGAGAACACACTCGTGTCCGCCGAGAACGCGATCGAACGCGGCCGCACGACGAGTCCGCGCGCGTACTTGATCCCGCCCGACGACATGGCGGGTGGTCAGCGCACGCGGCTGATCGACAACCTCGATCTGCTCGGCGTCGAGATCCATCGCGCGGACAGCGAGGTCGTCGCCGACGGACGCACGTGGCCGAAAGGCTCGGTCGTCCTGCGCCTCGA
>JBIKNC010000274.1:0-5648 GCA_044358925.1 Planctomycetota bacterium
GTGTGAGCGTGAGCGCCCTCGAAGACGTGCGCGCGCCTCAACAAGGCGAGCTCTTCGGCGAACCCGTCAACGCGCCGACCGACGAGCGCGCCGCGCGCGCCGAGAAGAGCATGGACGCGCTGCGCCGCAAGTACGGCGCGGGTGTGGTGCGGCCCGCGAGTTCGCTCGCGGCGAAGGAGCCACCGATCGGAGAAGGTTCGGAGCGTACGCGTCACGCGAACCCGTCGACGGCGCTCGAGCAGGTGTCGTCGTTCCGTTCGATCACCACACGCGCTCGTCAGTCCGGGATGGTCGGCTCCACGAGCTGCGCCAGCGCGACCAGCGACTCCTGCCAACCGAGGTAGCACATCTCCGGCGGGATCACGGCGGGCACGCCTTCCTGCACGATCGACAGTTCGGTGCCGCAACTCACGGCCTTCAGCGTCACCGTCACGTTCATCTCGCCCGGCAGGTTCGGGTCGTCGAAGCGGTCCGCGTACCGGATGCGCTCGTGCGGCGTGAGTTCGAGGTACGTCCCGCTCCACGAGTGGCTGTGTCCGCTCGTGTGGTTCGTGAACGACATGCGGTAGCTGCCGCCCACGCGCACGTCGGCGTGATGCACCTTGCCGGTGAAGCCGTGCGGCGGGAGCCACTTCGTCTTCGCGTCGGGCTCGACGAACGCGCGGTAGACGCGCTCCGGCGGCGCGCGCAGCACGCGGTGCAAGCGGATCGTGTTGGTTGCACCGCTCTGCTGTTGCTGCAGGCGCTCGACCATGCCGGCTTCCTGCGCTTGCAGCTCCGGCGTGAACGCGTCGCCGAAATCTTCGGGCCCGAAGATCGGGCGCAGTTCGAGCTCGCAGTTCTCACCCGGCATCGGATCGGGGCAACGGCGCAGCCATTCGAGCGCTTCGTCCATCGACGCGACCTACCAGATCCAGAAGCCCGCGACGAGTTCCTTCGTTTCGGCGAACGGGCCGTCGATCACGGTCTTCTTGCCACCCGCGAAGCGCAGGCGTTTGGCGCGCTTCGAGGGGTGCAGCCCGTCGCCGGCCAGCAGCACGCCGGCCTTCACGAGCTCTTCGTTGAACGCGCCCATCTCCGTCATGAGCTCCGCTGTCGGCATCACTCCGGCTTCGGAACTCTTCGTCGCCTTCACCAGAACCATCACGCACATCGTCGTTCTCCTCGCTGCCTGTCAGGGGGGGTGTCGTGTACTTCGCCGCGAGCCGCGGCGCCGGCGAGCCCGCGACGAGCGGGCGGGCGCGCGCTCGGCCTGAGGTGGTCGCTTCTTCGTGAGCGCCGAACGGTAGCGCTGCACGTCGTATCGCGGCAGCGTCGTGTCGTGGCGGCGAGCGGGCCGCTGCGGGCCGGCGATTCGCGGCTAGTCTGTGAGTCACCAGGCTCGTGCCGCCACCACAGGCTCGCGCATGCTTGGCGTCGGCGAAGCGCGTCGGCGCAGTCGCAGCCTGCCGCTCGTGATCTCGAACGTGTCCGCCCAACACTTGCCTCGCATCGATCATCGACGTTCCCGCCGCGTCGACGAACGCGCTCTTGCCGCACTCAAGGCGGAGAACTCGCGCCTGTTGCGCGAGGACGTCGCGGCGCGACGGACGCACTACCGCGGCTTGCCCGAAGTGGTCACGTTCAACCACTCCGACATCTGCAATCTGCGCTGCATCATGTGCCAGCGCAGCCTGGGTCAGGGCACGAACCGTCTCGACGAGCGCGTTCTCGAGCACGTCGTACGCGAATTGTTCCCGACGGCACACAAGGCCGTGCTGACGACGGCCGGCGGCGATCCACTCGCCGTCGACTACGAGTTCATGATCGAGCGCGCGCGGAGCCACGGCGTGCGCCTCGACGTCGTCACGAACGGGATGTTGTTGACGCGCGACGTCTATCGCAAGTCGAGGGGCGTGCTCGACCACCTCAACGTCTCACTCGACAGCCATGTGCCGTCGGTGTACGAGCACATCCGCGCCGGCGCGTCGTTCGAGCGCGTGTGGAGCAACCTCGAGGCCGTCGCACACGAACGCGAGCGCGAGCCCGACGGCGCGCTCTTCTCCGTCAGCGCCGTCGTGATGCGCTCGAACCTCCCGCACCTCGCACAGTTCGTCGAGGCGGTCGCGCGCCTGCGACCCGACGGCATCGTCTTCCAACGCCTGCTGCATGGCGAGAAGGCGACGCCCGAGGAAGAGCCGTCGACCTACTTCGAGCCCGCGGAGATCGAGCACGCGTTCGACAGCGCTGAACGGACCGCGCGCCGGCTCGGCATGAATCTGTTCGCGAGCGAGTTCCGGCGCGCGCCCGTGCTCACCAACCCGCCGCGCGCGAAGCTCCCGACGACGATCGAAGATCGCGGGCTGTGTTGGTTCCTCGCACAGAACTTCAACGTCATGTACACGGGCGAGGTGTTCCCGTGCTGCATCCCGACCGATCTGTGTCTCGGCGACGTGCACGATCAGGATCCGGCCGAGATCTGGAACGGTGAGCCCTTCCGTCGACTGCGCGAGCAGCACCTCTCGAAGCGCGGAAACCTGTTCTGCTCGGGTTGCATCCACGCACCGCACCTGCCCGCGCCTCGCGACGCTGCGGCGCTCGACTCTGCGGCTCTCGAAGCGGAGCGCGAACGACGCGCGAAGGATTTCGAACGCGCGAGTGCGCAGCGGCGCGCGGCCGGCGCTCACACGCGGCGGCTGATCTTCGCGCCGCACGCGCCGACCGTCGTCGCGCGCTCCGGCGGATACGACGTCGTTCACGACGCAGTGCGTGTGACGACGCGCGACGAACGCTGCGCGGCGGCCGCCGTGGGGAGCGCGAGCGTCGGCGCCGTCCTCGCGTTGTTCGACGGGCGGCTCGAGTGGCGCGACGCACAGCTCGCAGTCGTACGACAGGTCGAGTTCGATGCACCGCTGCGAGCGCAGCGGGGGACCTGCGTGTTCCCGCTCTCACACACAGCGGCGCTCGTCGGGCACGCCGAGAGCGGCGGACTCGTGCGCGTCGACGGCGCAACCATGCGTCAGGTGCTCGCACTCTCCGACGAACGAGCGTTCGTTCGCACGAGCGGTGTCGCGCGCGCGCAGGACGGCGCGCTGTGGGTCGGTGAGTACGGCACCTTCCCGGGCGCTCGGTGCGCCCACGTCTACCGCAGCACCGACGACGGCCATACGTTCGAGCATCACGGCCGCATCGAGTCGGCTCGTCACGTCCACCGCATCTTGGGCTGCCGTGCCGGAGCTGTCGTCGTCACGACGGGCGACATGGCGGGTGAGCGTCGACTCCTCACGGCCACTCCCGCGGGCGGCCTCGAGTGTCGCGTCGCAGCCTGGGCCGGCTTCGTCGCGGCCTGCGAGAGCGATCACGCCTTGCACTTCGGCACCGAACTCGAGTCGGGCAACGGCTTGGTCGTGTTCCGCGCCGGGCTCGATCAGCCTCCCGAGTTCCGTGCACTGCCTGCCGAACTCGATCTCATGGTGCGGTCGCTCGTCGCGCTCGACGACGGCACGCTCGTCGCGCTCCTTGGGATGGACGAGGATCTCGTCGAGCGGCACCTCGTCGGCGGTCCGGCCCTCCTCGCGTCACGCGACGACGGCGACACATGGAGCACCGTCCATCGTTTCGCCGCCGATTGGAGCGACGAGCCCGACGATCTCGTCGCGCTGCCCGGGCGGCGGGTCTGGGTCGTGGGCGGCGCCGCGACCCACGTCGTCGAGTTCATCTGAAGGACGACTTGTGGCCGGGACGCTCGCGCGTCGCGCTCGCACACCGTCAGTGCGCCTCGAGCCAGTTGCTCCCGAAGCCGCACTCGACGGCGAGCGGCACCGACGCGCCAATATCGGGCAGGCGACCCTGAGGTCCCTCACCTTCGTGCAAGTCGGCCGTGGCGGCTGTCGATCGCCATCGCGTCGCCTTCGAACGGTTCAATGATCCGCCGCCAATGTCGAGACTCAATCCGTGCCTTGGCCAAGGCGCACCAACGAATCGGAACTACAAGTTGCATCGACTCGCTGCAACACGCCTCTCAGAAGACATCTCCGAACGTACATTGCGAACCTCGGCCTGCCCATCGAGCGGCCCGAAGAAGCACCGGAACGCCGGAGGCATAGAGTGGAGCCCCGGGCCGATTGCGATCGGACCGCCCGTGGTATGCCGTCGGTTTTGCCAACATGATGTGCCCAGCCCGCACGTGCCATGCCACAGACTGGCCCATTGACGTTCTGAGTCGACTTGCCTAGCCTCCGAACTCAGCCGTCGGCGCTCCAGCCGTCGGCGCTCCAGCTCTTGCCTGTCGCTTGAGTTCGCCATGACGACCAATCGAGAGTTCGCGCCTTCGTGCATGCCCTCGCGCCTTCCGGCCACGCCCCTGGCCCTCGGCGTGTTTGCGATGGCCTGCATCACATCACTTGGGGCTTCGCCAATCAGCAGCGGAACAAGCTTCTCTTGGCCGGATCCGACCTGCACAACGTGTCGGGCGGTCGAGAGCAACGGCAACGTTGAGTTCAACGGTGCTCAGATCACCTGGGATGTCTCACGTTTCAACGATGGTACGTGCGAGTACACGACGTACTGCAAGCCGAAGTTTCGATGCGGTTTCGACTACACGTTGAGCTGGTTCACCGGCCCGAACGGAAGCACGGTTCAAGGTCAGGGGCAGGGGTATCTCAACAACCCGGATCCAACCCTGATACCCCGGTAGGTACCGGAGTGGACACGGGAGTCGTTAACGTCGGCGCAAACGTCAGCGGAGGCAGCTCCGGTTCATGGGCGGTTCCTTGCGGACACCTGTACACCTACACCGTGACGATCGGCTTCTCCAATGCCGTCGATCCGTGGTCTTTGAATGTCTCGGCAGTGTGCGTCATGTGCACTCAGGTCGGAGATTGAGGAATTGTCTCAGGGGCCCTTGAGTCGTTCAGGCTCGGTGCCGTGTCGTGAACCCCGCGAAGCGACGCGTTCGTTTCGTATGGCTGGCGACCGGACCTCTCTAAGAGGTCCGTCGCTCGTCCCTTTGCACCAGTGGCCCTTCTGTCTCAAGGCAAAGGCCGTCAGGCTTCAGTACGCAGGCAACCGAAGTTTCACATAGACCTTGGTATGAAAGACGCATTCACCCTCAAGCTCGCGGCTTCCTGCGCTCTCGTGACGGCCCTCGTCTTGACATACTTGTTCGTGCTGCGTTCCGACGATGACGCTCCTGTGCGTGATGGCAATGTGAGTACTACCGTTGCCGAAAGACAGTTCGAGGGCGGCGATGTGGCCCCCAGCATGCGAGCACCGTTGACCGAGCCTAGTGCGGATCAGGGGGGCGTTGGAGGGCCTTCGCAGACCACCGCCGAAAGGTGGTTGCCTGTGTATCCGTCGAAAAGCCTCGAAGGACTGAACGGCGAAGAAGTTCTGGCCGACTATTGGGGATCACGATGGCCTGAGATCAAGGAGCATCTACTGACCGAGATGGGCGAGCGATCTCAAATTGAGAAGCTCATGAAGGATTGGTACTCCACGGGCGATCACCAATCGGGGGACCTGGACCACTTCATGAAGGAGCTGCCACGACTGCTGGAGCAGGCGCATGCGAACAGCCGCAACAACATTCTTGGGACTGCACGAGTCGTATTCGTCCGATGCTTGCCGCCTGTCCCGTTTGGGCGCGCATTCGAAGCTCGGCAGTTTCT
>JBIKNC010000275.1:0-5625 GCA_044358925.1 Planctomycetota bacterium
GCGGAGCGCGCCGCACGCGCCCCTGTTGCGATTCCGCACTTCCACACCGCCGTGACGGATCCGGTGTCTGACACCGTACGCGTCAACGCGGCTCGCCCGACGAGATCCAGTCCTCCAGCAGCACCGCGGCGGCGGCACTGTCGCGGTGCTTCATCACATCTTCGAGGCGCAGGCCCTCCGCGAACAGGCGCGCCTCGGCCTCCTTCGACGTCAGGCGCTCGTCGTAGGTCACGATCTCGAGCGGCGCAAAACGCGTGCGCAGCTTCTCGACGCACTTCGCGGTCCACACGGTCTGCGGACTCTCCGTGCCGTCCATGTTGAGCGGCATCCCGACCAGCAGCACCTCGACGTCACGGTCGGCCAGGATGCGCGTGAGCGCGACGTACAACGCCTCGCTCTCGCCGCCCGCGCGCACCGTCGGCAAGAGCGTGACGGACAGCCGCAGCGCGTCCGCGACGGCCACGCCGCACTTCTTCGTGCCGATGTCGAGTGCGACGACACCGGCCTTGCGCGTCGGCCCGTTCAGAGGAACGCCGCCCCGCCGTCGCTGCTCTTGAGCCGGGCGACGATCTCGCGCACGTCCTGTGCGCGCTCACGCGGCAGCACGAGCGTCGCATTGCCCGCGCGCACGACCACCAGTCCGTCGACGCCCACGAGAGCGATCACTTCGTCGGTCTCCGCGTGCACGACGTTCGCGTGCGCGTCGACGGCGACGAGGCGCGCGCCGCCGGAGAGATTGAGCCAGTTGCCGTCCGCATCCGGCGCGTGCAGGTCCTCGAGCGCCGTCCACGAACCCACGTCGCTCCACGTGTAGTCGATCGGCACGGTCTTCACGCCGTGGGCCTTCTCCATCAGCGCGACGTCGATCGGCGACGAGCGCAGCTTCGGATACACGTCGTCGATGCGCGCGCGACCAGCGACCAGCGCTTCGAGCGGCGCGAGCACGTCGCTCGCGTGCTGGCGCAGCGCGGCGAGCACGTGCGGGCCGCTCCACAGGAAGATGCCCGCGTTCCACAGGAACCGCCCCGTGGCGAGGAACTCCTCGGCCAGCGCGCGCGGCGGCTTCTCGACGAAACGCGCGACCGCGTGGACGGCGTGCCCGGCACGCGCGGCGATGCACGGCCCGGTCTCGATGTAGCCGTAGCCGGTCGCCGCGAAGGTCGGTCGGATGCCGAACGTGAGCAACCCGCCGTTCGCACGCGACTCTTCACACGCGGCGCGCACGGTGTCCGCGAAGCGTGAGATCGGCGCGATGACGTGGTCCGCGGGCAGCACGAGTTGCAGCGCGCCGGGGTGTCGCTTCTCGACCTCGAGCGCGGCCCACGCGACACAGGCGGCCGTGTTGCGCGCACACGGCTCCTCGAGCACGTTCGCGGCCGGCAGCTGCGGCAAGTGCTCGCGCACGAGGTGCGCTTGCTCTCGCGCCGTCACCACGAGCACGCGCTCGGCGGGCACGAGACCCGCGAGCCGCTCGAACGTCTGCACGATGAGCGGCGCCGAGTCGCCGATCGGGAGGAACTGCTTCGGGCGCGCGGCGCGGCTCGCCGGCCAGAAACGGGTGCCCGAACCGCCCGCGAGGACGATCGCGAAGAGGTCGGACGTGTCGACGGGATGCGACGGTTGCGACATGTTCACTGCTGTTCTTCAGAAGCGCGGAGAGAGCGGCGTCGTCGGCGGAAGAGGCAACAGCACCTTCGAGTCGTCGCCACCCCGGAACGCGTCGCGCACGAAGTTTGCGAGGCGCACGTTCGGTCGGTCGACGCGCCCGTCGACTTCGACGCGCACGAAGCGACTCTGCAACCAGTAGAACACCTGGCTGACGAACGGCACTCGGTCGACCAGGCTGTAGTGCAGCTCGAACGTCTGCTGGAGCGTGCCGTCGACGTCGACGTGACCGCCGCCGATGAGCTTGACGATCGGGCTGTGAGCGATCGTCTCCTCGAGCCACAGTCGACCCGCCGCGAAGCGGAAGTCACTCGACATCCAGTCGAAGGTCGCCGTCGCGTCGAGTCCGAGTTTCGCGAACAGATCGCGCACGACCGGCAGCGACCACAGTCGCGCGCCGTCGACACGCGCGCTGCCGCCGCCGCGGTAGCTGAGCAGGTCCTCGCCTCGGCCTTCGAGCTCGAGTGTGCCCGAGAGGACACCGCGGTTCTGCACGGCGCTGCCGAACATGTCCGAGAGCACGTCACCCACGTCGACGCGCGCAGCGGAGAGCCCGAGTCGGAACGTGGGCTCTTGCGTGAGGTCGACGCGCAGCGAGGCGCCGTCGTCCTCCTCGGACGGAACACCGGTGATCGTTCCGCCGTTGAGGCGCGCCGTGATGTCGTGCAGCACGAGTCGTTCGTCGTCGAACGAGACGTGTGCGCCGGCGCGCGCCAGTTTCTGGCCCGCGACCTCGCCGTACGCGTCCGATACGAGAGCGCGGCCCGAGAGGCCGCGTTCGCTCGCGACGAAGTCCTCGAGTGCGACCTCGGCCGCACCGAGGCGCACCGGGAACGAGAAGTAGGCGAACAGGTCGTGCGGCACGACGCGCCCGCACGCGCGCACGATCGGCGCGTCGCCGTCGAAGCCGATCGCGATCTCGACGCCGTCGAGGTCCGCGCGGCCGCGCCAGCGATGGTCGACCGCCCAACGCACGAGTCCGGGTGCGCCGTTCGACACCTGGCGCGGATCGAGCGGCAGGTTGGTCGCGAACAGACGTGCGGCGAAGCTCGGCGCGACCGTGCGGCCCAGGTCGTCCGCCGGAAGTTCGAACGGTGCGGGAACGGCGCTGCCGTCGAGCGCGAACACGACGTCGCGAATCTCGAACGGGCTGCCGGCGAGCCGCCCCTCGACCTTGGACGACCGCACGCGACCCGCGTCGAGTGCGACGGCACCCTTCAGTCCGTCGACCACGAGTCCGCCGAAGCGAACGCCCGCGTCACGCAAGTGCACTCGCGCGCCGGACGGCAACGGAAGATCGCCGGCGCCGTTCGTGAGCGCACCGAGATCGAAGCGCGCCTCGCCGTCGAACGTGCCCGTGAGCGGCAGCGGTTTCGGCACGAGCGCGCGGTAGGCCGAGTGGCTCGGTTCGACGCCGGCGGCGCTGACCGCGAGTTCGCGAGCGCGATCGTCGCCGAGTGCCGCCGCGACGTTCCACACGCCGCCCGCCGCGTCGACGAGCTCCGCGTCGAACGCACCCGTCCAGGGCGCGTCGCCTCCTTCGCCGTCGTCGTCGATCGCGCGCCGCCGCTCGACTGCCGCGCGCACGCGACCGTCGACGACGGCGACACCCTCGACATCCGCGCGCAACGCGCGACCGTCGAGGAACAACCGATCGTGGGCATCGCGTCCGAACAGCGCCGCGGTCGTGTCGTAACGCGCGGCAAGTTTCGCGCCGAGTTCGAAGCGCTCGAGCAGCTCCGCCGCGCCGTATTCGGCGGCGCGGAACGGCGCGAGCACGGCCGAGTCCGTGCGCACGCCGTCGACGTCGATCGACCACTGGAACAACTGTCCGCCGTCGCCCTTCGCCGCGGCGAGCGGGTCCGGCGTGCGCGATGCGCCGCTCACGGTGACGCGCGCCTCCGTGTCGCCGCTCGGCGCACCGCGTGCGACGACGCGGAAGCCCAGAGCGCGGCGTCGTTCGCCGTTCGCGTCACCGAGGTCGCCGGTGCGCGCGCTCATGCGCAGTTCGAACTCGCCGCTCGCGTCCTCGAACGCGAAGTGGGGATCGCTCCAGCGACCGCTCACGCCCGCGAGTTCCGCGTCCGCGGCGATCACGAAACCCTCGAGCAGCGGACTCTGTTCGAGTTCGACGCGACCGGTCACCCGCCCGGCACGCGGCGCGAGCAACTCCTCGACGTCGACGCCCGCGCCCGTGCGCCGGACCGCGTTCACGAGGTCGGCATCGACGGCGACGTCCTGGGCCACGACGCGGAAACGCAGGCGCGCACGCTCGTCGAACGCACGCGTCGCACGTGCATACGGAGGCAACGGCGAGGCGAGCCAACCTTCGACGCGCATCGATCCGCGACCGACGCGACCGACGGTCGGCAACGTCGCCATTCGGTCGCGCATCGCGTCGTCGCCGCGGTGGCCGTACACGGTCGTACCGCGCACGCCGTCGACCGGCAGCGGGAAGCCTTGCAATTCGCCCTCGTCGTCGGGCCAGCCGTCGATCCGAGCGGAGACGTCTCCCTGGGCACGGCCGACGAGCGCGAGGTCGCTCGTGAAGCCCACGACGCCGCGCGGCGCCGGATCCGCCGCGACGACACGCGCACCGAACCACACGTCGGCGCGACCTTCGACGCCGAGTGCGCGGAAAGTGTTGTCGACGATGCGCTCCTCGCCGCGCACCGCGAGCTTCACCACGTCCTGCACGCTCGTGTCGATCAGTCGCTGCGGCGCGTGCACGAACACGTCGCCGAACGGGCCTTCGCCGCCGCGCCAGCCGAACACGATCGGACCGCCGGCCCACGTGCCGCGTCCGAGCACGCGCCCCGACAACGTTCCGACGGCACTGCCGCCCGGATACCACTCGACACGTCCGTCGAGGTCGAGGTCGTCGACCCCGAGCGTCGCCGTCGGAGCGCGAGTTGCAACGTCCTCACACGCGATCTTCGCGGCCACGGAGTCGAGTCGGTCGCTGCGGCCGCGTGCGCGCGCGGTCACACGCGCGAAGCCCGCGACTTCGACTCCCTGCGCGAGCAGCAGCGTCGACAGCGGCGCGAGCGACAGCGGACCCGTGGCGACGTCGATGACGAACTCGCCGTCCTCGTACAGACGCCCGCGTCCGTTGGCTTCGCCGCGTGTGCCCTGCCCGTCGCGAACGACCGCCGCGAGCAGCAGTTCGCTGCCGCGATCGACGTCGAGGCGCGCGTCGATCAGCCCGAGCAGCGCGTCTCCGGTCGCGTCGAGGATGCGAGCGTTCTCGATCACGAGCTGCGCGCGGTCCGCGATCGCGTTGGGCCGCGCACCCGTGTGGAGGTCGGTGGAGCTCGCGACTCCGCCGCTCGACTGCAGGCCCTCGACGAACGCCGCACCGAGACGCAGTTCGAGGCCGCGCACGCGCGCGCTCTCGAGGCGCGGCCGTCCGAAGAACAGCGGGGTCAGCGTCGCGTCGACGCGTTCGATGCGCGCGACGAGTTCCCCGCCGCGTGTCCACGTGACGCCTTCGAGCGCGAGCGAGGGCCCGGCGAGATCGAACGTGCAGTGCGAGAGGTCCCAGCGGCCTTCGGGCAGCGCCTGGGCGAGGAGGCCGCGCGCGACCTCCGTCGCGAGGCCGGTGCGCTCCGCCGCTTCGACACCGACCAGCATCAGCACGACCGCGATGGCGGCTGCGGACGCGAGGCGTTCGGTGGTGCGCAGGATACGTCGCATGATCGAGCGCGGATGGTAGCGACTCGAACGCGAGCGCCCTGCTCACAGGCCGGCCCCGTCGCCCGTCGCACACGGTCGCGATCAGCGAACGCCGTCAGCGCTGCGCGCGCGCACCCGCGACCGCCGGCACGATCTCGTCGGCGCTGCGCTCGTGAACCAGGACGCGCGGCACCCGCCGACCGATCGTGCAGGTGACCTCGTACGGAATCGTGTCCGCGTTCCGTGCGAACTCGAGAGCGCCGATCGACTCGTCGCCCTGGCGAC
>JBIKNC010000067.1:0-19456 GCA_044358925.1 Planctomycetota bacterium
GTCCGCGCGCAGCGCTATGGCCGTCGCCGAGCGATCGCGGCCCGCCGACGTGCCCCTCGAGAACTTCCACGTCTATGCGCTCGATCTCCTGTACGAGATCGGCGACTTCGACGGGGCACGCCTCGCGGCGATCGCGCTCGAGCGCAACTGCCCGGACTCGATCGCGGGCTGGAAGCGCCTGGAGCTCTTCTACGCGCAGATTCGCGACCGCAAGCGGCAGATCGAAGCCGGCGAGCGCTGGCGACGGCTGTCCGGTGGTGAGTGACCGCCCGCGGTGCGGTTTGGAAACGGTCTCGAAACGAACGGGCCGCGAAGTCCCGCGGGTCGGCGCCGCGAAGAGCGCCTGATCCGCACGGCTCGCCGGCGGCGGGTATCCTCCAACCGGGCGCTTCTCGCGGCGCTCGCGACCACCCCTCCGCCGCCGACGCGAATTGCCCCCTCTCGCGCGGCGCGGAATTCTCGAGTCCATCGGGCCCCATGTCCCACGAGCGCACGTCGTTCTCGTCGGGTCGGCGCGGACGCGCCGTACTCGTGTTTCGGTCGTCTCTTCTCGCAGCCGTTGCCCTGACGGGCGCATCGAGCGGCGTACTCGCGAGCGCTGCCGCTCACGTGCCGCAGCCGTTGCGCGCCTTCGACGACGAGACCAGCGCACCGAGTTCGATCGCGAGCGGAGCCGCGCCCACGGCTGCGCGCGTCGACTTCGAACGCGACGTTCGACCGATCCTGGCGGACAGTTGCTTCGCGTGCCACGGTCCCGACGCGGCGACGCGCAAAGCCGAACTGCGGCTCGACACACGCGACGGACTCTTCGGCGATCGCGGCGGCTGGTCCGCGTTCGTGCCGGGCGACGCGGACAAGAGCGAGGCCTTCCTGCGCATCACGGATCACTTGGATCCGATGCCGCCGAGCGACTTCCAGGAGCGCGTCGACGAAGACGAACAGGCGCTGCTGCGCACGTGGATCGAACAGGGGGCTCAGTGGTCGGGCCACTGGGCGTTCGAGCCGATCGCTCGGCCCGAGGTGCCGACCGTGCGGAACGCGGAGCGCGTGACGAACGCCATCGACGCGTTCGTGTTCGCGCGCATCGAAGAGGCCGGGCTCGAACCGTCGCGCGAAGCGGACCGCGCGAGTCTGCTGCGCCGCGTCACGTTCGACTTGACGGGACTGCCGCCCACTCCCGCGGAGATCGACGCGTTCATCGCCGACGATGCACCCGACGCGTACGAGAAGGTCGTCGATCGACTGCTCGCGTCGCCGGCCTACGGCGAACGTCAGGCCCAGGAGTGGCTCGACCTGTCGCGCTACGCCGACAGCCAAGGCGACGGCAAGGACGGCCCGCGCGACATGTGGAAGTGGCGCGAGTGGGTGATCGAATCGTTCAACGAGAACAAGCCGTACGACCAGTTCGTGATCGAGCAGCTCGCGGGCGACCTGCTGCCGGACGCGACGCTCGATCAGAAGATCGCGACCGGCTTCAACAGGAACCACTTCATCTACACGAAGTTCGGCGCGGAGAAGGACGAGTACCGCACCGCGTACGTCGTCGACCGCGTCAACACCACGTCGACCGTGTTCCTCGGTCTGACGATGGCGTGTGCGCAGTGCCACGACCACAAGTACGACCCGATCTCGCACGAGGACTACTACAAGCTCTTCGCGTTCTTCAACAACGTCGCGGAGACGGACGTCGGCTCGGGCTTCGGCAACTCGCAGCCGCGACTCGTGGTCGCCGAAGGTGAATCGGCGACGCGGCTCGCAGAGATCGACGCGCGTGTCGAAGAACTCGAGACGTACTTCGAGGCCGAGGACTCGGAGCTCGACGCCGCGCAAGCGGAGTGGGAAGCGGAACGCGCTGCGGCGCGCGCGAACGTCGCGTGGACGCAGCTCGAAGTCGGCGGCCTGTTGTCGCAGAACGGTGCGCATCTGCGCGCGCTCGAAGACGGCTCGATCCTCGCGAGCGGTCCCAATCCGTCGTCCGACGTCTACCACCTCGTCGCGCAGCCGGGCGCTCGGACGATCGTCGCGTTCAAAGTCGAGGCGCTGCCGCACGAGACCCTGCCGGATGCGCGTTCGGGCCGTTCGATGGACGGCACCTTCAGCCTGGCCGAGTTCGAGGTGCACGTGCGCTCGATCCTCGAGGGCGACGAAGGTCAGCGGCTGCAGTTCATCGTGGGCGAAGGTACACACGCCTCGTCGGGCCGCTCGTCGGTCGACAGCGCCGCCGACGGCGAGGACCGCGGCGGTTGGAGCGTGCCGAAGAACTTCGCGCACGAACCGCAGGAAGCGATCTTCGTGCTGGAGGAACCGCTCGTCCTGCGCGATGCAGACGTGATGCGGCTCACGCTCGAGCAGCCGTCGTCGTTCCAGTACAACAACACGCTCGGTCGCTTCCGCATCAGCTTCACCGCGGACGAAGCGTTCGTGCGCGAACGCCTGCCGCTCGGGCCGAGCGTCTGGCGCGCCGTCGGACCGTTCGCGGGTGAAGACGCGGCCGGTGCCTTCGCCGAGGTCTTCGAACCCGAGAAGCTGATCGGGCCGGACGCGGAGCTCGACTTCGAGGCCAAGTACGACCCGATCGACCTCAAGAAGCGCGCGAAGGAGAAGAAGGAGGCCGAGAAGAAGGCGGCTGACGAAGCGAAGAAGGCCGAGGAGGCGGGCGTGGCTCCCGAGGCGCGCGCTGAAGGCGACGCTCCGGCCGTCACTGAGGAAGGCGGAGCTGCGCGAGCGACGGAGCGCGCAGCCGCAGTGGCGCGTCGGTTGGTGACCGCGCTCGAGCCCGTGCAGCGCGTTCTCGAAGCGCGAGCGCCGCTGGCACGCGCCGCGCGCCCGGTCGTCGAAGAAGTCGTCGAGGAGGTCGTCGAACGCGCCACCGAAAGCGCCACCGAACCGGTCGTCGAACGCGTCGTCGAACGCATCGTCGAACGCGTCGTCGAGGTCATTTCCGATGGCGTCCGCGTCCCGTTCGTCGACGCCATCCGAGTGCGCGCCGGCGAGCCGGTTGCCGAAGAGGCAACGGTCCGCGAGCAAGCACTCGCGAGTGGGGACGAGATCGCGCGCGCGCCCGTCGCCGAGGCTCCGGCCGCGGCCGCGCCGGCTGCCGAAGGTGCGGCGGCGAAGCCCGCTGAAAAGTCCGACGACGAACCCGCCGAGAAGCCGGCGGCGAAGCCCGAAGACCAGCCGGCCGAGAAGCCGAGCGAGAAACCCGAGCCCGACACCGAGCCCGAAGGCGGTGGCTTCGGCTTCGGCGGCGCGCGCCGCGGCGAAGAGCGCGAAGAGAAGCTCACCTGGGCACAGAAGCGCGAGTGGCGCCTCGACGGCTCGCTGCGTCTGACCGGGCGTTCGAGTGCGTGGTACCTGCACCGCACGTTCGCGCCGACCGAGGCACGTGACGTCGTGCTGCGCCACGACGGTTTCGACGCGCTGAAGATCTGGATCGACGGAGCGCTCGTCTTCGAGAAGGCTCCGGAGCCGCCTGCCGAAGGCGCGGAAGAAGAAGAGAAGTCCGGTCCGGGCGGCGGTGGCGACGAGGAGAACGAAGAGGAGTTCGACTTCGAGTCGTTCCAACGCGAAGGCGTGCAGGAGTTCGAGAGCTTCGCGTTCCGACTCGAACCCGGTGAACACGACTTCGTCGTGAAGGCCGTCACCGGTCGCACCGGCTCGCGCGGCACGTTGCAGTTCCTCGCGCTCGGTCGCGACGTCGTGCCCTACGAGGTCGCGCACGCGATCGAGGAGCGCGACGCGGACGCGGGCGCGATCGCGAGCGGCGCCGTGTCGACGACGAAGGCCGACGAGATCTCGGACTTCTCGTTCGGCGACGACGGTGACGACGGGCAGGCGTCGACGCACGAGCGCCGGCGCACGTGGGTGCGCGAGTGGTACCGGCGCCAGGTCTCCGACGAAGGCCGGCCGCTGTGGGACGAACTGACCGAACTGCGGCAGGAGAAGTCGGCGCTCGAACGCCAGCTCCCGTCCGTGATGGTCATGGCGGATCGCGAGGAGCCGCGCGAGACGCACGTGCTGCTGCGCGGCAACTACAACGCGAAGGCTCAGCGCGTGTACGCGGGTGTGCCGAGTGTGCTGCCGCCGCTGCCCGAAGGCGCGTCGAACGACCGCATCGGGCTCGCGCAGTGGATCGCATCGGAGGCGAACCCGCTCACGGCGCGCGTGGCGGTGAACCGCTACTGGCAGCAGTACTTCGGCCGCGCGATCGTCACCACGCCGGGCGACTTCGGCACGCGCGGTTCACTGCCGACGCATCCGGAGTTGCTCGACTGGCTCGCGTCCGAGTACGTCGCGAACGGTTGGGACACGAAAGCCATGCATCGGCTGATCGTGACCTCCAGCACCTACCGTCAGTCGTCGCGCATCACGACACAGCACCTCGAAGTCGATCCCGACAACACGCTGCTCGCGCGCGCGCCGCGCGGCCGCTTGTCGGCTGAACAGGTGCGCGACAACGCGTTGGCCGTCGCGGGACTCCTGTCGAACGACGTCGGCGGCAAGAGCGTGAAGCCCTACCAGCCGAAAGGACTGTGGGAAGCGCAGGGCGCCTTCCAGTCGTACAAGCAGGACAAGGGCGACAAGCTCTACCGGCGCGGCATCTACGTCTACTGGAAGCGCTCGACGCTCTACCCGTCGTTCGAAGCCTTCGACGCGCCGACACGCCTCACGTGCGTCGTCGAACGCGCGAAGACGACGACGCCGCTGCAGTCGCTCGTGCTGCTGAACGACCCGGTGTACGTCGAGGCCGCGCGTTTCCTCGGGCAGCGCATGCTGCTCGAAGGCGGCAAGGACGTCTCGACGCGCCTCGTGTTCGGCTTCCGCCTCTGCACGTCGCGACTGCCGACGGACGAGGAGCTCGGCATCCTGCTGCGCATCCACGCCGAGCAGAAGGCGCTCTTCGACGGCGACGAGAAAGCCGCCAAGGAGCTGATCGCCGTCGGCGACAAGAAGCCCGACGAGAGCCTCGCGATCGGAGATCTCGCCACCTGGACGGTGATGGGATCGGTGTTGCTCAATCTCGACGCGACCATCCACAAGCGCTGAACGCCATGAATCCCTACTTCCTCAATCGGCGTGCGTTCCTCGGCAACACGATGTTCGGTCTGTCGAACGTCGCGCTCGCGTCGCTGCTCGGCGGTTCGGCGTTCGGACGCACGCGGGACGACGTCCCCGTGTTCCCGAACCACACACCGACCGCGAAACGGGTCGTCGTGTTGTTCATGTCCGGCGCGCCGAGTCAGTTCGAGCTGTTCGACGACAAGCCGCTCTTGAACCTCCGCCGCGGCGAGCCGCTGCCCGACTCCGTGCGCCAGGGCAAACGCATCACCGAGGTGACGGTGCGTCAGGGCGCGCTGCCGATCGTCGGATCGCCGTTCGAGTTCAAGCACTACGGCTCGTGCGGCATGCACATGTCCGAACTCGTGCCCGGCCTCGGTCGCCACGCGGACGACATCACGCTCGTGCGTTCGATGCAGACCGACACGGTCATCCACGAGACGGCGACGACGTTCTTCTTCACGGGCACGCAGTTGCTCGGGCGCCCGTCGGCGGGCTCGTGGGTCACGTACGCGCTCGGTTCCGAAGCGAAGGACCTGCCGGAGTTCGTCGTGCTCGTCTCGGGCAGTTCACGCGACGACCAAGGCCTGCACTCGCGCCTGTGGGGCAGCGGCTTCCTGCCCGGCAAGTACCAGGGCGTGCCGTTCCGCAGCTCGGGCGACGCGGTGCTCTACCTCTCGAATCCGCCCGGCGTCGACACGGAGGACCGTGCGAGCGTGCTCGACGGCTTGCGCCGCCTCAACGAGATCGAGGCCGAGCGCACCGGCGACCCCGAGGTGCACACGCGCATCGCGAGCTACGAGATGGCCGCGAAGATGCAGCTCTCCGTGCCCGATCTCACGGACATCGAGAAGGAGGGCGAGGAGACGCTCACGCGCTACGGCGCCGATCCGAAGAAGCCGAGCTTCGCCAACAACTGCCTCCTCGCGCGGCGCCTGCTCGAGCGCGGCGTGCGCTTCGTGCAGCTCTGCGATCGCGGCTGGGACCACCACGACACGCTGCCGAAGAAGCTGCGCGCGAAGATGGAGATCACCGACAAG
The DNA here is from genome assembly GCA_044358925.1 of Planctomycetota bacterium. Classification (GTDB taxonomy): domain Bacteria; phylum Planctomycetota; class UBA1135; order UBA1135; genus Rohdeia. The sequence goes on from JBIKNC010000067.1 coordinate 6,099, forward strand.
CCGATCGCGGCGTTGATGGACGATCTCAAGGCGCGCGGCCTGTTCGAAGACACCTTGATCGTGTTCGCGGGCGAGTTCGGCCGCACGCCGTACTGCGAAGGCGAGTTGACGCGCGAGGCCTACGGCCGCGACCACAACAACCGCCTCGGTTCCATGTGGATGGCCGGTGGCGGCATCGCGCGCGGTCGTTCGCTCGGCACGACGGACGAGTGGGGCTGGGACACGGTCGACTTCCCGGTCCACGTGCACGACATCCAGGCCACGATGCTGCACACGCTGGGCATCGACCACCTGAAGCTCACGCACCGCGCGCAGGGGCGCGACTTCCGCCTGACCGACGTGGCGGGGCGTGTGGTGCCCGAGATGCTGGCCTGATCGCGCGGCGTTCGCGCATCGAGCTGTGCCCGGGGCCGGACTCGTTCCGGCCCCGCTGCTTTCCCGCGGCCGTGTTCGGCCGTGCGCGACCCCGTCGCGCGGACGGTCACGCGAAGAGCGGCCCTGAAATAGAACCGGGGCCCGGATACCCGGGCCCCGGCCGATCGGATGTGACTCCGACCTCCAATCCAGAGGGTCCACCGTGCCGCAGACCCTCGTGTACTTCGTTCGGCCGCTCGCGGCCATTCCTTGCGGGTCAGGAGGCCTCGGCCTCGCGCTTCTTGCTCGGCCTCCCACCCTTGGGCTTGCCGGCGCGCATCTTCTCGTTGAAGGCCAGCCAGTCGCTCTCGTTGAAGAGGCGCACTTTGCAGCCGCAGTCGATGCAGTAGCTGTGCTCCATGCTCTTCAGGTAGCGCACGTAGCCTTCGCAGTCGTCGCACCACTTGAGATCGTTGTAGAAGTCGTTGCGTTCCATCTGGTGTGCCCCCTTCGTGTCCCTGCGCGTCGTTCGCCCGTTCGTTCCCTCGTCGGTGAGGGAGCAGGCGCAACGGGGGGGCCAGCCTTTGGCGCCGGCCACCCCGTGCGACCCAAGATCCACTCCGGAAACGACTTGTGGTTGTCGACCGCGCGAAGGGCTCGCCTCCGAGGCCACCCGCCGGTGTCGAAGCGCTTCGACATCACGCGCCGCGGACGGCGGGTGAGGGGGGACTGGCCGAGGGGCAGGAGAGCGGCTCGCGCGGGCGCAAGTCCCGTCCGGAGAAGGACGTGCGTTGGCGGCGAGCCCATTTCAGGTCACCACCCACACACGGGGCCGTTCAGCGGCTTCGTGTGTGCAAGGGAATGCACACAGCCTGTCGATTTCGTTCGACGGGGTCGCAAGTGGTCGCCAATTGGACGCTTCCAGCGGCCCTCGCGTCGGCCACCACCCTCGGAGCGCGTTCAGACCAGGCGCGCGCGGTGTTCGCCGATGCGCGCGCGCGCATCGCCGTCGATTTCGTTCGACAGTGCGGCATCGAGCGCGGCGCGGACGGTCGGTTCGTGCCCGTGGGCGCGGGCCAGTGCCCAGGCCGCCGCTTCGCGCACGAAGGCCGCCGAGTGCTCGCGGACAGCGGCCAGCAGGGCGTCGCGGCCGCGTTCGCTCGCGGCGTTGCCGAGCGCCACGGCCGCGTTGCGCGCCAGACCGTCCGGACCGGGGCGGCGCAGCGGCGAGCCTTCGAAGCGGGCGCGGAACTCGCTGTCGTTGCGCCCGCTGTCGAACGTGAGCCAGTGCGCCAACGTCGCGCCGTCCGAGACCGGCTCGCCGCTTCGTCCGCCGGCGCGCTCGCTCGGACCCGCGAGGCCCGCGTGCGAGCCGAAGTTTCCCGAACCGTCCGGAGCGCGCCGCCCGAACGGGCAGACCTCGCTGCACACGTCGCAGCCGAAGGCCCACAGGCCGAAGTGCTCGCGCAGCGCGACCGGCGACGCGCCGCGGTTCTCGATCGTGTGGTAGCTGATGCAGCGATTGGCGTCGACGACGCCCGGCTCGCGAATGGCCTGGGTCGGGCAGGCTTCGAGGCACGCGCGGCAGGTGCCGCAGGAGCCCGGCGCGCGCGCCGCCGCGGCCGGCGCTTGGCCGGGCAGTTCGACGAGCAGCTCGCCGAGGAAGAACCACGGTCCGAAGCGGTGGTGGAGCAGGTTGGCAGCCTTCGACTCGAAGCCGAGGCCCGCGACGGCGGCATGGGAGCGTTCGAGGAGCGGCCCGGCATCGACGATCCGGCGCGAGCGGCGCACCCCGACCCGCTCCTCCAGCACGCGCGCGAGCTTCGCGAGGCGCTTGCCGATCACGTTGTGGTAGTCGCGCCCCAGCGCGTAGCGCGCCACCCGTCCGCCGCCTTCCAGCTCGCCCGCCGCACGCGCGTGCCCCAGGCCGACGACGACCATCGCCGTGCCCTCGGGCAGGATCGCGCGCGGATCGCAGATGCGCTCCTGTTGGCGCACGAGCCAATCCATGCCGGCGTGGTGTCCGGCGCCCAGCCAGGATCGGAAACGCTCGGCCGCCGGCGGCGGAGCGAGTGGGGCGAGACCGGCCAGGTCGAAGCCGAGTTCGTGCGCGACTTCGACGATCAGGGACGAGTGATCCACGCCGCCCATTGTTCGTCGTGGCATGCTTGGCGGACAGCGGGCAGGGTGGTGCGAGCGTGTTCGCGGCGCAGGGGTGCGTCGCGGGGGACGTAGAATCGCGGCACACCCGCTCGCGCCACGCCGTCGATCGAACCATGCGTCGTTTCCAAGCCGTCTGCCTGTCGCTCGTCGTGTCCGCGCTTCCGCTCGCCGTCGCTCAGGAACGCGAGAAGAAGGACCCGCCCGTGCGCGAAGAATCGCGCGACGACCAAGAAGGCCGCGGCGAGACACCGCCCGCCGAACAGGAGCAGCCGCCGGTGATCGTCGCGACCAACAAGGCCACGTTGATCGCTGAGCAGATGCTGATCGCGAACGGCGGCGCCCAGAACCTCGTCAAGTTCAACAGCCTGCAGTTCTCTCTCACGCCCGTGCAGATCATCGCCATCCCGGGTGCTCCCGGCAGCGACGAGCCCGTGCGCATCGAGGAGACCCGCCTCGCCACGATCCAGTACCAGGCCTCCTTCGCGGGCGATCGCCGTCTCCTGCGGATGGACGAGCCGGTCAACGTCAACGGCCGCGACGTCGTCACGACCAAGATCCTGCGAGCGACGGAGGCGGGTGAGGAGTTCCTGTTCCTCCTGGACGGCAAGAAGCGCACGATCATCAAGGAACAGCGCGACGGCATCGCGAACGACATCGCGACGATCTCGAGCATGCCGGACATGCTCTTCGGCCTCGTGACGAAGCACCTGGTCGGGACCTACGACGGGGCGACCGAACGCAACGGCATCCGCTACGAGACCATCTCGGCGCGCTTCGCCGACGGCCGCAACCCCGACCTCGTCTACCGCCTGTTCGTCGACCCTGGAACCCACCTCCTGGCGCGTTGGGAGGTCCACGACATCCGCCGCAAGGAGCTGGCGATGGTCATCGAAGTGGGCCCCTACACGGCCTTCGAAGGCTTGCAGTTCCCGTCCTCGCTGACCATGTCCAACGCCGCGGGGCAGGCCTTCATGCGCTGGGAGTACATGGACTACGCCGTCAACGCGGAGATCGATCCGGCGCGCTTCATGGTCGAGTGACCGAGCCGACCGCGTGTTCGCCCGCCTCGCTTTTCGAGCCATGCGTTACCGGTTCGTGAAGCGCCGGTAGACTCCGAGGCGCGAGGGTGACTGCCCACTTGCCCGCCGCATCCACACGCCCCCCGGCGTTCCGATCGGCCCCCTGACCCGCTGCCCGCCCAACCCCCCCCCGCTCGCGCCGCCTGCCCTGGAGGACCCCGTTTGAAGCAGGACCAGCGTCTCCACCAACCTCTCGCCACGCCCTTTCGTGGCGATGAGCGCGGCGTTTGGCGAGAGAAACTCGCCGAAGTCGCGCATGAGGTGGGCGAAGACGGTGCTCGGCCTCTGCTCGAGACTCTGGACGACACGCAGCGCAGCTCGGACGAGATCCGGGATGCGCTGTCGACGCAATTGATGGAGCTGTTCCGTGTGCACACGGCGCGCTCCTGCTTCGGGTTGCTGTACGAACTGAATGCGGGGCACCTGCTGCAGCACGTCGCGCAGCGGCTGCGCCGCTACCAGAGCCGCGCCGACCCGAGCGACCTGCTCCAAGAAGTCTTCTTCAACATCTACCGCTACCCGCGACGCTTCGATTGCTCGCGCCCGGACGCCTTCCGCGTCTGGACCGCGACGATCGTGCGCAACACGGTGCTGAAGCACCTGCGCAGTCTGAGTCGCTCGGGGCGTGCGGAAGTGCCGTTCGAAGACCTCTCGGAGCACCCCGAGTCCGGCGATCACGAGCCGATCGGTGGCGTCATCCAGAGCGAGAGCGAGGCGGAATGCCGCCGCGTCTACGTCATCTACTTGCACCTCTACCTCACCTTCTACGGGCGACTCAGCGCGCGTGAGCAACGCGCCTTGCATCTCGTGGAAGTGGCAGGCGTCAGCTATCGCGACGCCGCGAACGATCTCGGCATCAAGCTCGAGAACCTCAAGATGGTGATCTTCCGTGCACGTCGGAAGATCTACCGCGCGATGCGACGCGTGTTCGACGGCCTGCCGCCCGAACTGCGATCGAACGACGACGAACGGGACGAGTCGCTGCTCGGCGAGACCGGCCGCGGCCAACGGCGTCCCAACGACGGAGCACGTCATGGCAACTGATCCGAAGCGCGAACACGAAGGCGACGACACCTGGAACGACGACGCGGACGGCGGTCGTTCGATCGGGGAGTCCGCGCCCTGTGAGGCCCTCCAACTCGACCTGTCCTGCCTCGCCGACGGCGAGCTGAACGAGGTCGCCGCGGCGGGTGTCATGGCTCGACTCGAGACACACATCGAGTGCCGCGAGTTCTTCGACCACGTGCGCGCTCAGGTGCGCATGCACCGCGACCTCGCCGATCCGGACCATCTCGTGCGCCAGTTCGGGCGTTTGACGGGACGCGGCCTGGGCGAAGGCTTCGCCGCGCGCGAAGCGGTGCACGGACTCGCCTCGATCTTCTACCGCTTGGGCAAGGCCTACGCGCTGAACGCGATCGATCCCGACTTCCGCACGCGTGTGTTCGAGAAGGCCGTGGCCATCGAGCCGACGCGCGCGCACGGGCGCGGCTTCGTCGACGGCATGGCATCGCGCAACAGCTCGGCGCTCGACTGGCACACGAAGCGCCACCTCCTGAACGGCAGCCTCGAGCGCATCGAGAAGCCGATCGACAAGGCGCGCAAGCTGCTGGGCGAGTGTCTGGCGCTCGAGAACGACTTCGAACCGGCGCTGCTCTACGCCGCCTACCTCGAGATGCACGAGGGTCGGCGCGTGAAGGCCGTGCGCATGTTCGAGGAGATCTTCCGCACGGCGATCGATCCTTCGTCGAAGGGTCACGCCGCCGTGATGATCGGCAAGATCCACGAAGAGGACGAGGACTACCGAACGGCCCTGAAGTGGTTCCGTTGGGTCGGCGTGAGCGGCCTGGCCGACGACGTGCCGCAGTTCTTCTTCGCACGCTTCAACGTCGGCATGTGCTACGCGCACCTCGAGCGTCCTCAGCACGCCCTCGACGCGTTCCGCACGATGCTCGATCGCCATCCCGAGCGCGTCGTCGACGTCGCCGGATTCTTCGCTCGTTCACCGGCCCTGCGCCTCGCCGTGGAATCCCAGCCGGGTTTCGCGGACGCACTCGTCGCGCGCTGCCCCGAACTCTTCAAGACACCGCCCGCGGCCTGATCGCGGCCACCCAAGCATTCCGATGTTTTCCTCCATCTCCTCCGTGCTCGCGCGCCTCGCCGGCGCCAAGAAGAGCGCGCTCCTGACCGTCGCCTTGGCCATCGGCCTCCCGGCGGGTGCCATCGGCGTCCAGACCAGCGGTTGGTTCGGACAAGCCACGGGCGGCGCGCAGCTCATGGCATCGGGCGAGTCGATCGGCTCGCTGCCGTGTTTCCTCACACCCGACGAGACCGCGCCGGTCCCGGGCGCCACGCCGGCGCAACTGGCTCTTCAGACCCTGCCCGCACTCCAAGTCGACATCGCGTCGAGCCTGGTGTGGGACGTGGTCCAGAGCGCGTTCGGCAACGGCTACGCCTTCGTCGGACCGAGCCTCACGGCCGAGAACAACGCTCGCCTGCGCACGTTCGGTGACGCGAGCGCCTCGCTCGACAGCAAGCCGTTCGCGATCCGCACGAACGCGCTCTCGTGGCGCGTCGGTGCGGCGTTCGCGGGCTCGACGTTGACGGTCGCCGGAATGGGCAAGCCGCTCGTCGTCCAGCTCCCGCCGACGACGCTCGACGTCCCGCTGCCGATCGACTCGACGCTGTGGGCCGCCACGCTCGCCGTGAGCCCCATCTCGCTGACGCTCACGCGCCCCGACGGCGTCTTGGCCACGCTCCAACTCTCGCTCTCGGGCAACCAGTTGGTCGTGATCCAGAACGTCCCGTGACAGCCGGGTCGGCCGAGAGGGCGTGAACCGGTCGGCGCACGAGCCGACCCGCACCCCAGTCAGTTCCTGACACCGACGCGCCGCGATCTTCGCGGCGCGTCTTGGTTTCGAGGCCGGTCGCGCGGTACGACGCAGCGATGCTGATCGCCATCGACGCGGGAACGACCGGGGTCACGACGCTCCTGTTCGACGAACGGCTCGGCGTCGTCGCGAGCGCGACCCGCGACTTCCGCCAGCACTTCCCCGCGCCCGGCCTCGTCGAACACGACGCCCGCGAGATCCTCGCGGCGGTGGACGCGACGCTGGCCGAGGTCGTCCGCGATCCGCGTGCGCGCGGCGCGGTCGCCATCGGCATCACGAACCAACGCGAGACGGTCTTCGCGCTCGAACGCGCGACCGGAAAGCCGCTCGCGAACGGCATCGTGTGGCAGGACCGCCGCACCGCGGACGACTGCGCGCGCTGGCGAGCCGAAGGTCGCGAACCGGCCGTGCGCGCCACGACGGGTCTCGTCGTCGATCCGTACTTCAGCGGCAGCAAGATCCGTTGGCTGCTGCGCAACGTGCAAGGACTGGCGGCGCGCGCGCGACGCGGCGAGGTCGTGTTCGCGACGGTCGAGTCGCTCGTGCACCATCACCTCGTGCGTGCCGAGTGGCGCACCGACACCACGAATGCGAGTCGCACGCTCCTGTTCGACATCGAGCGCCGCGCGTGGAGTCGCGAGTTGTGCGACTGGCTCGGAGTCGAGCCCGACTGGCTGCCGACCGTCAGCGCGCCGCGCGCCGATCACGGTCGCACCGACCCTACGGTGTGCGGCGTCGCGCTGCCGGTCTTCGGTCTCGTCGGCGACCAGCAGTCCGCGTTGCTCGGTCAGGGCGCGGTCGAACCGGGAGCCGCGAAGAACACCTACGGCACGGGCTGTTTCCTGCTCGTGCAGAGCGGCGCGCGCCGGCCGCGAGCCGTCGACGGGTTCCTGACGACGCTCGCGTGTGACGCGTACGGTGACTCGAGCTTCGCGCTCGAAGGCTCGCTCTTCATGGGGGGCGCGATCGTGCAGTGGCTGCGCGACGGTCTGGGGATCATCAGCGATGCAGCCGAGTCCGAAGCGCTCGCGGCGAGCGTGCCCGACAGTGGCGGCGTCACGCTCGTGCCCGGCTTCGCGGGCCTCGGCGCGCCGTACTGGGACGCGGATGCGCGGGGCGCGTTGCTCGGCCTCTCGCGCGGCACGACGCGCGCCCACATCGCGCGCGCCGCACTCGAAGCGATCGCGCTCGAGAACGCCGAGCTGATCGAACTCGTGCGCGTCGGCACCGACCTCCCGATTCGCGAACTCGTCGTCGACGGAGGTGCGGCGGCTAACGACCTGCTCATGCAGATGCAAGCCGACTTCGCCGGGACGACCATCCTGCGGCCGGACGACGTCGAGGCCACGGCGCGGGGCGCGGCCGTCCTGGCCGGGCTGGGGGCGGGGTTGTGGGAGCGTGCCGACGCCGTCCCGCGGCCGCCCGTGCGGCGTTTCGAGCCGCAAGTGCCCGCGCCGGCCCGCCGCGAACGCCTTGCGGCCTGGCGCGCGGCCGTGGCGCGCACCCTGACGCGTGACCGGAACGCTCCCGGCGGTAGCAACTGACGGCGCGTCGACTCGTACTCTCTTCGCCCCGAAACCCCGCAGGAAGCCGGTCGTCGAGTTCAGAGGCGACAGTCCGGCATCCGATGAAAGAGTCTCGTGCCGTCCGCCCCGCGGCGTCTCTCGTCATGTCCGACACGGACCCGATCCCGCTCAAGACGCCGCCCGGCAGTCTTTTCTCCGCCGACGAACTCGAACGCCTCCTCGAGGCCGAGGTCGATCGCGCGAAACGCTACGACTATTCGCTCTGCTGCATCCTGTTCGGCATCGACCGACTCGAGGCGCTGAGCGACATCTACGGCTCCGAGTCGCGCGACGAGATCTACGGTGCCGTGCAGCGCTTCCTGCGCCGCGATCTGCGCACGAGCGACTTCATCGGTTCGCTGATGGGCGATCGCTTGCTGGCGGTCGTTCCGAGCACGAACCGCGAAGGCGTTCTCGACGTCGTCAAACGCGCACTCGCGGGTGTTCGCAAGCTCGAATTCACCTCGGGCGGCAAGAACCTGCGCGTCACGTTGAGCATCGGCTTCACGTGGGCGAAGGGCTCGGAGCTCTCGGGCTTCAAGCGTCTGCTCGCAGCGGCGCAAGGCGCGCTCGGCGCCGCGCAGGCCACGGGTGGTGACCGCTACGTCGAAGGAGCTTTCACGCGGCCCGCGCCCGCACCGGAACCGGCGCCCGTCGAAGTGCCTCGCGCCGTCGCGCCCAAGCCGCAGCCGGTGCCCGAGCCGGCGCCCGTGCAGCAGTTCGCACTCGATCCGCAGACGCTGCTCGACGCGGTGCGACACGTACTCGGCGAACACGCGCAGGCCGTGGCGCGGATGGAAGACGCGCAGTCGCACCAATCCGAGACGCCGGAGCAAGTGAAACTGCTCGAGCGCCGCGTCGCGAAACTCGCCGCCGAACTCGAACGCTACCAACAGGTCATCGCGCAACTCGTCGAACAGGGCGGAGTCCGCGACGACGGCGTCGCTTCGATCGGAAAGATCTTTGGCTCCATCGGAAAGGGTGCGAAAGACGAGGAGTCCAAGAAGGCGATGATGGGCGACATCTTCAAGGCGAATCTCGCACTGAAGCAGGCGCTCAAGGAATCGCCCAAGCCTTCGTGATCGCCAACGCGGTCGCGCGGCTCGTCCCAATGTGATCGCACCGGCGGTCACGGAACAGAAAGTCGTGATCGCCGCCGCGCTCACGGAACAGAACCACGGTCACCACTCGTCGAGTGTGTGTCCACGCACGTCCACGCACCCACGACACGTCATGGAATCCAGCGCCAAGAAGAGCCAGCCCGCGCCCCAGGAATCGGGCATTCTCTACCTCGGAATCGACCTCGGTACTTCGCGCACGTCCGTGTGCGCCAGCAATGGTGTGCGTGAAACGGTTTCGTCCTTCGTCGGTTATCCGAAGGACGTCGTTGCACGCAAGCTGCTGAAGAAGGACGTGCTGTTCGGTGACGAGGCCATCGAGAAACGACTCTCGGTGAACCTGTACCGCCCGCTGGCGGAAGGTGTGATCAGCTCGTCGATCGACGGTCAGCACCACAATCAGATCGAAGCCGAGTCGAACATGCGCGCCGCTCGCGACCTGATCGCCGAGATCGTGCGCCGTGCGCGTCCGCGCGCCGACGAGCTCATCTACGCGGTGATCGGTGCGCCGGCTCAGGCCTCGATCAAGAACAAGGAAGCGATCCTCCAGGCCGCGAAGGAAGCCGTCGACTCGGTGATGCTCTGCTCGGAGCCGTTCTCGGTCGCGTACGGCCTCGACATGCTCGACGACGTGCTCGTCATCGACATCGGCGCCGGTACGACCGACCTGTGCCGTATGCACGGCACGATGCCGGAGGACGCGGACCAGATCACGACGACGTTCGCCGGCGACTACGTCGACGAGCAGCTCGAGCGCCTCATCAAGGAGCGCTATCCGCAAGCGCAGACCTCGCGCCAGATCGTGAAGACGATCAAGGAGAAGTTCGGCTCGGTCAACGAGAAGATGGACCCGTGCCTCTTCAAGCTGCCGGTCGCCGGCAAGCCGACGGAGTTCGATCTCACGAAGGAAGTGCGCGAAGCGTGCCTCTCGATCGTCCCGCCGATGGTGAGCTGCCTGCAGCAACTCATCGCGACGTTCGACCCGGAGTTCCAGGAGAAGTTGAAGGGCCGCGTGCTGCTCGCGGGCGGCGGCAGCCAGATCAAGGGCCTCGACGTCGCGATCGAACGCGAGATGGTCGAGCGCCTCGGCAGCGGCCGGGTCGTGCGCACCGAGGAGCCGATGTACGGCGGTGCGAACGGCGCGCTCAAGATCGCCAACGACATGCCGGACGAGTACTGGGAACAGCTCCGCTGAGAACGCGGTGAGTTCCACGCGCGAGGGCGCGGCTGCGCGAGCGGCCGCGCCCTCGCGGCATTTCGCGGCCGTTGCGCGCGTACTCGCGGCGCAGCGCTCAAGGCTCGGCACGTTCTTCCGACACCGAGGGCATGGAGCCTCTCGAGCGCATCGGCGCCGCCGCGCGCGAGCCCACCGGCGGAGCGCCGCGCGGCGAGATCGCCGCTCAGGTGCGCGCGGCCTTCGCGGTCGGCGAGACGGCGCGCGTCGAGGTGCTCGCGCGGCTCACCGACGGTGTGTACGTCGTGAAGAGCGGCGGGAGCGCGCTCCTCGTCGCGAGCGACGCGCAACTCGACGTCGGCGGGGCCCTCGTCGTCGTCGCACAGCGGACCGGGCGACCGGCACTGCTCGCCCCGGCGCCGCCGGACTTCGGTGCACTCGTGGAAGCGCCACGCGCCGCGTCTGCGCTCGGTGGCGACGTCGGCGCCCTGCTCGAGCGCGGCGCGACGGTCTCGGCCGAACGAGTGCGCGGTGCGCCCGGTGCGACGTTTCTCGCGGTCGAAGGTGCGCGACTCGCCGTCGAGATGAACGGGGGCGTGCCGAAGAGCGGCGCGCTCGTCGTCGTGCGACCGATCGAGCCCACGCGCGTCGCACTCGTCGGTGCGGCGCCGACGGAGAACATCGCTCCGCCGTGGTTCGAAGCGCTGGTTCGTGATCTCGCGCACCAGGGCGGGGCGCGCGACGTGGGCGAGCTGCTGTTGCGTTTGGCGCGTGTCCTGCGCGAAGCGGCGGTGCGCGGCCCTGCCGTCGAGCGGCTCCTTGCGCGACTCGAAAGCACGCTCACGCCGCCGCGGAACGGCGCCGAACTCGCCGCGCGCCTGGCGAGCGACGGCACACGCACCGAAGCGCAGCTCGCCGCCGCGCTCCTGCCCGCGCGCGAGCTTTCGCGCGCTTCGCACAGCGAAACGCTGCGCGCGGACATGCGCGTCGCCGTCGCGAACGCACTGGCCGAGAGCCTGGCGCCGAACGCGCGCGAAGCGCTCACACGCGCGCTCGACGTGCTGCAGGCGAACGCGCTCGTCGCCGCGGCGCGCGAACAACTCGGCACGCCGGCCTGGTTCGCGCTGCCGCTCTTCGACGGCGCGCACGCGACCACGGCGTGGCTGCGTTGGCGCCGCGAAGGGCGCCGCGACGACGGCGAGCAGGACGGCGCGCAGCGAGCGACGCTCGCCGTGGAGTTCTCGACGCTCGGACCCGTGCGCGTCGACGTCGCGCTCGTCGCACAGCGCCTGGTCGTGCGCCTGGCCGTCGCGCGCGAAGACGTGCTGCACGAGCTGCGCTCACACGCGGAGACACTCACGGCGCTGCTCGGGAACGGCGGCCGCGAGGTCGTGTTCGGCGTCGCCATCGCGGACGAGGAGTCGCTGCGCATCGACCCCGTCGCACTCGAACACCACGACGCCTTCGTCGACACACGCGGATGAGACACGGCGACCCCAATACCCCGCGCGCCGCCGCGCTGCACCACGACCCGCTCGACGGGCGCGCGCCGCGCATCGTTGCAGCGGGCGACGGCGACACGGCCGCGCGCATCGCGGCCCTCGCGCGCGAGAGCGGTGTGCCGATCGTCGCCGACCCGGATCTCGTGCAACTGCTCGCTGCCGTCGACGTCGGACAGGAGATTCCCGAGGAGCTCTTCGACGCGGTCGCGCACCTCGTCGCGTTCCTCTATCGCTTGAACGGCGAGCGCCTCGAAGCGCGCGACGCGGACGCGGCCTGAAGCACGGCCCGCCTCACGGCCTCGTTACCATCCTGCGCGATGTTGTTCGAAGCCCGCACGCGGCCGCGCCTGGCACTGACCGTCGGCGATCCGGCCGGCATCGGCCCCGAGATCGTCGCGAAGGCGCTTCACGACGCACGTTCGACCGCGGCGTGTGATCTCGTGGCGATCGGTCCCGCGAACGCGCGCCCCGCACACGTGCCGCAATGGAACCCGGGCGATCGGCTGACGCTCACGACCTTCCGCGGCGCGTTGTGGCACACGACGCCGAGCGCGGGCGTCGAGGTCGGTCGCGTGAGCCGCGCGGGCGGTGCGGCCGCGATCGCCGCACTGAAGGCCGCGACGGACCTGTGCCTCGCCGACCTGCTCGACGGCATGGTCAACGCGCCCGTCAGCAAGGAGGCCATGCACCTCGCCGGCGAAGAAGTCGAAGGCCAGAGCGAGTTGCTCGGCCGTTGGGCGCGCGCGCCACGCATGCAGATGCTGGCCGTCGCGGGGCGCATGCGTGTGCTGCTGCTCTCGCGCCACATGAGCCTGCGTGCCGCGCTCGAACTCGTCACGACCGAACGTGTGCACGCCCACCTGCAGGTGCTGCACGACGGTCTGCTCGAACTCGGGCTCACGCGCCCGAAGCTCGCACTCGCCGGCCTGAATCCGCACGCCGGTGAGAACGGGCTGCTCGGCAAAGAGGACGGCGAAATCCTCGTGCCCGCCGTCGAACGCGCGCGCAAGGACGGCCTCGACGTGCACGGTCCGGTTTCGCCCGACTCGGTCTTCGTGGCTGCGGCGAACGGCAAGTACGACGGCGTGCTCGCGCTCTACCACGACCAGGCCTTCATCCCGACGAAGTTGCACGCGCAACAGACCGGACTCACGGTGCTGGTCGGCATGCCGTTCCTGCGTGTGAGCCCCGCACACGGCACCGCGATGGACATCGCGGGTCGCGGCAAGGCGAACCCCGAGAACCTGATCGTCGCCATCGAACAGGCGGCCGAGTGGGCTGCGTTGCGGCGCGGTGCGCGAGCGGCGCGGCTCACGCTCTGAGAGAGTGAGAGAGAATCGACGCTTCGCGCCGGACATGCTCTCTCAGATGCCTGTGGCCCAACCGCTGGCGCGGTTGGAGCCCGTTCGCGAGCATTTCTGCTCGCTCTCTGACGTCGGTGCCACGACGCTCGCTCCACTCAGCGCCGCGTGAACTCGCACACGCGCCAGCCGACCGTGCAGCGCGGCGCGAGTT
>JBIKNC010000276.1:0-5619 GCA_044358925.1 Planctomycetota bacterium
GCTCTCCGGGCTGACCGGCGTCGCACTCGGCACGACGGCGAACCAAGGCAAGGGCGTCGAAACGCTCACCGTGCGCCACGACTCGACGGATCTGTCGAGCATCGCGCCGAGCGGCATCACCTCGGCGAACGGCGGGCAATCCGACACGTTCGTCGGCATCGCGAACCTCGTCGTGGACTCGGCCGCGGGCACGGTTCGACTCGGCGACGGCCCGACGCTCCCGCTGCCGACCAGCGGCGATGCCGACTACGCCGATTTCGTCGTGACGAACGCGGCGGGCGGCGAAGTGCACCTCGACTTCTCCGGCTGGGGCGGCGGCGACGTCGCGGGGCCGGTGACGGGCGCGGCTTCCGTGTCGCTCGACGGCGTCGCATTCACGAGCATCGACTTCACCGAGACGGACCTGCGCCTCGAGAACCAGACGACCGGCGCGATCGTGCACGTCGACACCCAAGGCCTCCAGCGCTCGGGCGACGAACTGCTGCACTTCAGCGGCGATGTGTCGGTCTTCGACGTGCTCGACTCGATCGCGAGCGACCTCTCGAACTCTGCGGACTTCGACTCCGAGGACATCGTGAAGCGCCTCGGGCTCGGCCTCGGCGAGATCGATCGGCACCACGACAACGTCCTCAACGGACTCGGTGTGCTCGGCTCGCGCAGCGCGCGCCTCGACGACGCGGCGACGCGACTCGAATCGCTCGAGGTGCAGGTCAGCGCGCAGCTCTCGACCGTGCGCGATGCGGACCTCTCGGAGGCGGTGCTCGACCTCCAACGCAACGAACAGATCCTCCAACTCAGTCAGGCGGCAGGCACGCGACTCCTTCAGACGTCGCTGCTGAACTTCCTCCGGTGAGCGCCATGAATCCCGCACCCATCGACCCCAAGATCGGCGCAGTCGCGCACGGCGATTCGCCGCGAGCCGCAGCGACGGACAGCGCGTCCGCCGGCGGCGCCGTGTTCCAGGCGTTGCTCGAACGCCTCGCGAACAGCACGCAACGTCTCGAAGCGCGCGAGGAGAGCGTGACCGACGCGTCGTCGCTCGCAGGCGCCGTCGAGGACGCGCGCCAGACGTTGGGCGACGCGCTGTCGCTCAAAGAACAACTTCTCGAGGCGTACCGCCAGCGGCGGACGCAGAGCGCGTGAGCGAGTCACGAACAGCGACCGCGGCGCTCGATCTCTCCGTGCAGAACGGGCGCGCCGTGCGTTCGTTGCTGCGCGCCGTGTGGGGCGCGGAGCGCGACCTGGCGGGCGAGTATCCGCTCCTCTTCGACGACACCGCGACCTTCGCGAAGGCGCCGGGCACGTTCGTCACGTTGCGCGTCGGCAACCTGCCGGTCGCGACGTGTGCGTATCTCGAGCGCGTCCTCGCGACGCCGTTCGGCGACGTGTCGGTCGCGCTGCTCGGTTCGGTTTCGACGCACCCGGAGCACCGCGGCCGCGGCTACGCGGGCCACGTGCTGGCGGGCGCGCAGACGCTCGCGCAGTCGGCCGGCTGTGTCGCGACGCTCCTGTGGCCGATGGACACCGAGGTCTACCGCAAGAGCGGCTTCCAACCCGTCGCGTGCGAGTGGAACGTCGTGCTGCCGACGGACCTCGCGCTCGGGGCTCCGATCTCGCAGCGGCGCGCGCACGTCGGCGACGTCGGTGAACTCCTCGCGCTGCACGACCGCCACGCCGTGCGCGTGCGCCGCTCGCGCAGCGAGTTCGCGCGGCAGCTCGCCTGCCCCGCGATGGACGTGCGCGTCGCACTCGAACACGGCCGACCGATCGCCTACGCCTGCCGTGGCCGCGGCGGCGACCTCGTGAACTGCGTGCACGAGTGGGCGGGCGAGCCGAACGCGGTGCTCGCACTCGTCTCGTCGTTCGCGCGCGAAGATGCGGCGTCGCCGCGCTATCTGCTGGCACCCGACTGGGCGAGTCCGGTGACCGAGGCGTTGCTCGACGCCGGTTGTGCGGCGGTGATGCGCCCGCTCGGCATGGGCAAGCTCGCGAGCCGCGCCGCCGCGTGCCGTTGGTTGTCGGAGCGCACGGGCCACACGTTCGTTGCCCGCGCGAACGACTCCGCCGTCGTCGTCGGCGCGCGCGAAGAGGTCTTCACCGACGCGGAACTCCTGACCGCGATCCTGCCGCCCGCCGGTGAGTGCGAGCCTCTGCGCAGCGTCGCCGCGCGCCTCGAGCGTGCACCCGAAAGCGTGCCCGCCTATGCGTTCTGCTGGGGCCTCGATTCGATCTGAGCGCGACACCGGAGCGCGACACCGGAGCGCGACACCGGAGCGCGGCACCGGAGCGCGGCCTCGGACGCTCGGCGAAAGTCCATCGAAGCTCCATAGCCTCTTGACCACCGCGCGCGTCGACGGCTCGGCACGCTGAGCGCATGTCGCTCCGCCCCCTCCTCGTCGCGTCCTCGTTCTTCCTCGCCGCCCCCGCGCTGCACGCCCAGACCTTCACGGTCGTCGGCCTTCCGGACACGCAGAACTACAGCGAGTCCTTCCCGGCCATCTACGCGCAGCAGACGCAGTGGGTGGCGAGCAAGACCTTCGACCTCGACATCCGCTACGTCTCGCACTACGGCGACGTCGTGAACCACGGCGACGATCTCGTGGAATGGGCGAACGCGGACGTCGCGATGACGACGCTCGACGTTCTCGGCATTCCGTACGGCGTCACCGCCGGCAACCACGACATCACGCCGTCGGGCGTCGCAGGCTCTGCGT
Organism: Planctomycetota bacterium; assembly: GCA_044358925.1. Taxonomy (GTDB): domain Bacteria; phylum Planctomycetota; class UBA1135; order UBA1135; genus Rohdeia. The sequence goes on from JBIKNC010000276.1 coordinate 2,715, forward strand.
ACATCCCGCAGTACTTCCTCGCCGAGTTCGGGGCGCAGCGCTTCGCAGGTGACTCGTGGTACCGCGGCGCCAGCCCGAGCGGCATGAGCAGCTACCAGGTCTTCGTCGCCGGCGGCCTCGAGTTCCTCGCGCTGCACATCGAGTGCGACGGCGCGGTGCGCGAGCTCGAGTGGGCGCAAGCCGTGCTCGATCGCCACCGCGACAAACCGGTGCTGATGACGACGCACCGCTATCTGCAGGACGCCGAGGACTACACGTCCGGTGTGCCGATCGTGCCCTCGGGCCGCTATCCGTCGATCTGGTACGCCATCGAAGGCACGTACACACCGGACGGCATCGAGAGCGATCAGCTCTGGGACTGGTTCATCCGCCGCAACCCGAACATCCTGATCGTGCAGTGCGGCCACTTCCACGAGGAGTACCGCCAGACGAGCACGAACGCCTTCGGTCGAACGGTGCACGAGGTGCTCGCCGACTACCAGGACGATCCGAACGGCGGCGACGGTTGGCTGCGCATCATGGAGTTCGACATCGGCAACAAGCGCATCGACGTCGAGTCCTACTCGCCCTTCCTCGACGCGTACCGCACGGCCAACGAGAGCCAGTTCTCGCTGCCCGTCGACTTCGATCACTACTTCGAGTTCGAGCCGAACGTGCTCCTGCAGCAGGGCGTGAACGGCTACGCGAGCACGCAGGACACGTGGATCAACCAGGACGCGCCGAACACGTCGTACGGCAACTCCGACATCCGCGTCTCCGACGACGACACCGCCAACTCGTTCTTCTCCGACGATCGCGGACAAGCGCTCATCCGCTTCGACGGGTTGCTCGGGGCCGCGGGCGACGGACGGGTGCCGAGCGGCGCCACGATCGTGCGCGCACACCTGTCGATCCAGATCGCCGACGACATCGACACGCCGCTGTTCGACCCGGACTTCTTCGTGCACCGCGTGCTCGTGCCGTGGAGCGAGTCGTCCACCTGGAACTCGCTCGGCGGCGGCCTGTCGGGCGGCGAACTGTCGCCCGTCCTCGCGGTCTTCACCGGCGACAACTCGCCCGACGGCGACGGCTACCGCCGCCTCGACGTGACGAGCGCCGTTCAGGCGTGGGCCAACGGCGAACCGAACCACGGCTTCGCGATCCTGCCCGAGATCATCAGCGGCAACGACGACGGCATCGAGATCTACACGAGCGAGTCGAGCAATCCGCTGCTGCGCCCGCGTCTCGAGGTCGTCTACCAGTACGACTGCGGCTACCAGGCCTACGGCCTCGCTGCGGGGCCGGCTCACACGCTCGAACTCTCGGGCAACGGTTCGCCGCGCCTCGGCGGCGCGCTCAGCGCGCTGACGGAAGGCGCGCCGGCCGGCGGGGTGATCGGCGCACTGTCCTTCGGCCAGGCGTCGACGCCCTTCGCGGGCGGCACGCTGCTGATCGACTTGGCGCAGCTCTACACGGTTGCGGTGCTGCCGTCGGCGGCGGGCACGGCCACGTGGACTCTGCCGATCCCGTCGAACCCCTCCTTCGTCGGAGCGACGGTGCATCTCCAGACGTTCGCTTTCGACGCCGCCGGGCCCGAGGGCCTCGTGTTCTCGAACGGCCTCAAGGCGACGCTCTGCCCGTGAGGTCGGAGGCGCGGAGCAGCCGTTCGTAGCGCACGAAGTCGTCGCCGCCGAAGCAGCAGAAGACGACTTCGCGCAGCGTCGGTGCGGACGGCAGCGCGGCTCGCACGGCGTCGATCGCGAGCGGCGCCGCGAGCTGCTTCGGGTAGCCGTACACGCCGGTCGAGATGCACGGGAACGCGATGCTCGTCGCGTGCACCTCGGCGGCGAGTTCGATCGCGCGGCGGTAGCACGCGGCGAGCAGCTCCGGCTCGCCGTCGTCGCCGCCCGACCACACGGGACCGACGGCGTGCACGACGTGGCGCGCGGTGAGAGCGAAGCCGAGCGTGCGCTTCGCGTCGCCGGTCGCGCAGCCGCCGAGGCGGCGACAGGCGGCGAGGAGTTGCGGGCCGGCCGCCGCGTGGATCGCGCCGTCGACGCCGCCGCCGCCGAGCAGCGACTCGTTCGCCGCGTTGACGATCACGTCGACGTCGAGCGTCGTGATGTCGCCGAGGCGTGCGCGCAGGAGGGGCGGGCTCGTGGAGGTCATGCCGAGCAGCGTAGTCGTGGTCGCGTTGTTCGGGCGGTGGGCGAGGAAAGGGTGATTCGGCGGGGAGTTGCCATGGTTCGCGTCTTCAGGGTTGGAGCGGAGCTCAGTGAGGCTCCGCTCCACAGAAGGAGAACGCACATGAAGAACCTGGCCATCCACGCATCGAAACGGACCGACCTCGCACGCCATGCTCGCCGCACCACGGGAGTGTTCGCCGCCGCGCTGCTGTTGCTCGCCGCGCCGACGGCGGCCCACGCGGGCGACGACATCGTCGTCATCACGCCCTCCGGCACGACCGCGTTCGGCAGCGGCTGCGGCGGTCAGACGCTGACGCTCGACGACAACTCGCGCCCGACGGTCGGCAACACGAACTTCGCGCTGGTCGTGGAGGGCGCGACGGAAGAGGGTGTGGTCGGCCTCGTGCTGGGCGCGTCGAAGGACGAGTACCGCGGTCGCGCGCTGCCGCTCGACCTCGCGTCCATCGGGCACGGTGGCTGCGACTTGCTGGTCTCGATCGACGTCGTGCGTGTGCTGCCGGTCGGTGGCACGACTGCGACGCTCGCACTGCCGATCCCCGACGTGAGTGCGCTGATCGGCCTCACGCTGCACGCCCAAGCCTTCGCGATCGGAGCGAGCGACGGCGGCCTGTCGATGAGCAACGGCCTCACGATCGTCGTCGGCGCGTGAGTGGAGGGCTGGAGCGGCGCTGCTGAGAATACGGTGCCGTAGCAAAAAGCCTCAGGTTTCGCGACGCGGC
>JBIKNC010000068.1:0-19387 GCA_044358925.1 Planctomycetota bacterium
CTCGCCCCGGCGGCTTCGTGCCGTCCAACCACCTCCATGCGCACCTCACGATCGGTGCGCGCCCCACGATGATCCGCACCCTCCTCGCGCCTGTTTTGGCCGCGGTGTTTGCGCTCGTCGGCCACGCTCAAGTCGGCAATCCGTTGCCGGACCCGGGCTTGGTCGACTTCGCGAAGACCGAAGCCACGACCTTCGGTGACTACACCGGGCGCCTCGTCCTGTTCGAATTCTTCGCCCACTGGTGAGGCCCGTGCGCCTCGCAGGTCCCGCACCTCAACGAACTCCAACGGGAGTACGGTGCGCGCGGCCTGAGCGTCATTGGCGTGACCAATGAGCACACCGGCGAAGGCATCCGATTGACCCAGGAATGGGTCGCGACGCACAAGGCGGAGTACGCCTACGCGTACTTCGAAGGCTCCGATTTCATGGCCGCCGTCGGCCACGCGGGTTGGCCGCACGCGGCGTTGATCTCGCCCGAAGGCACGATCCTGTGGACCGGTCATCCGGCCTCACTGGACACGCGCCTCATCGAGGCGAACCTCGAGACCGCGATCACGAAGCCGCTCTTCGAGTGGGATGCGGCGGTCAAGACGGTGGCCGAGGCGCTGCGCGCGCGTGAACTCGGCAAGGCCTTGAAGGAAGCCGAGAAGCTGTTCGAGAAGGGCGTCAAGGACTCCGACGTCGCGCTCGAGACCGCCAATCGACTCGTGAAGAGCGCCGTGAAGTCCGTCGAGTCGGCGTTCGAGGCCGGCAACTTCCTCGACGCACACACGAACGCGACGCGCTACGCGAAGCAACTCAAGGGGCTGGACGCGGCGACTCGGCTCGAGGAGGTCATCGCTCACTGCGAGACCGACCCGGAAGCGAAGCGCATCGTCGGCGCGCAGGAGAAGCTGCGTGCGCTGCTCGGCAAACGGCTGCGCAAGAAGCGCGAGGCCGACGCTCTGATCGAGAAGTTGCAGGCGACCGCGAAGGAGTTCGAGGGCACGTACGTGGCCGTCGAAGCGACGCGTGCGATCGACGAGGTCAAGGCGCTGTACGACACGCTGCGCTGACGCATGTGTCGAGTCGGAACGTGGCGGCGCGGGCCCACGAGCCCGCGCCGCCTTCGTTCGGGAGGGCTTGGGCGCCGCGAACGCCGACCCGATCAGCGCCGCGAACCGCGCTTCTCGAGTCGTTGCACGAGACCTGCGCCGGCCGGACCAAGGTCTTCGAGGCGTGCGCGAATGCGGGCGGCGGCAGGTGTCGAGCCATCGCCCCAATCCGCGGCGAGTTCTCCCGCAAGTGTGTCGACGAACTCCGACTTGCCGCCCGAGCGGCGTTCGTCGACGTTGAACTCGGGCAGGTACAGCTCGAGCAGATCGAGGAGGTGCGGCAACGGCAGACCCACCGGCAGCAGGCGCTGGCGCAGCATGGTCTCGAACGCGACGCGGCGCTCCTTGAACTCGATGAAGTCGCGCATGAAGCGGCGCGCGCACTGCACGGCGTCGTCCCAACGGCCCGCGCTCGCGTAGATGCCGGCTGCGACGAGGAACTTCTCGCGGTGCATGCCGGCCTCGAAGAAGATGTCGCGGTTGGCGATCGGAACGATGCTCTCGTCGAGCTGCGCCAGCCCCTGCGGCGTCGACTGTGCCTGCGGGTTCTCGAAGATGCGTTGGGTACGCATCTCTTGTTCGAAGGCGGCACGGTCGCTGCCCGTGAGTGCTTCGACGAGCGCATACGCCTCGGGGCGTCGGCCGACCGATTTCAAGAGGTCGTACTCGAGCAGCAGAACGGACGGCATCGGCTGCGGGACACTCGCGCGGTAGCGCTGGAACCAAGCCAGCGCGTCCTCCGGTCGGAACTGGCGCGTGTAGCCGTCGTTGATCCACAGGAGATGCCGACGGGCTTCGATCGGCTTCTCGGCCGCGATCTCGAGCGTCCGCTGGCCGAGCCACTCGAGGGCTTTGTCGAGGTCGAGCTGCGCGAGGCCGCCGGCCTTCGTCTCGACTTGAAACACGAGCCGGCGCGCCTTCGGGTTGCCCGGCCGATTCATGGCCAGCAGCGTGTGCGGCACGATGTTCCACGCGCTGCCCTGATGCAGTGCCGCTTGGCGCAGGGCTTCCGCGGCGGCGGTCTCGTCGCCCAGCGAGAGGAAGTACCAGACGCGCACGAGATGCACTTCTCCGACGCGGTGGCCGCGCGGGTCCAGCGCGAGCGCGCGTTCGATCGCGGGCCCCGCTTCGTCGACTTCGCCGCTCTTCAGCGCGCGCCGCGCCAGATCGAACCAGGCCGCCGAGTTGCCGGGTTCGTCGCGGCACTCGCGGCGGTAGGCCTCGAGGACCATCGTCGCGAGCTGCTCATCGTCGAACGAAGAATCGACCTTCGGTGCGCGTACCGTGCCCTCGAGGAACTCGAGCACCGTCGGCTCGAAGTCACCCGCATCGAGGTGTGCGGGGAAGAGGTTGCGCCCGAGGACCAGCTCGCCGAGAGCTCTTTCGTTCTTCGCGTGTTCCGCGGCCGGTGTGTCCTCGCGCGTCGTGAACGCGGCGAGCCGACCGCCTTGGATGTAGGCGTCGGAGAGCAACGGCAGCGCCCCGAACGGCACGACGCACACGAGCGCCGCCGCGGCGAGCGGCAGCGAGCGCTTGCCGAATCGGAGTTGCACGGCATCCGGGACGAGCGTGCTCGTGAAGGCCACGGCCAGACCGAGGTGGCTCCAGAAGTACAAGGGCAGGTAGGTCGGTTGCACCTGCCCGAGGTCGAGCATGTTGCTCGCGAGGATGCCGATGGGCACTCCGACGAGCGCCGCCGGCAGTGCACGTTCACCGATCGGCAGCCGCACGAGCACGCGGCGGTAGAGCTCGACGACGCCGAACAGAAGCGCCACGAACACGATCAACGATGGCAGACCGGAGCCTTCCGCCACGTACAGGAACACGTTGTGCGCGTGGTGCGTCTGGCGCGCGTCGTCGTAGTAGCTCGGCTGCGCGTACTGCGCATGAACGTAGTTCTGACCCGGGCCCACGCCGAAGATCGGCGCGGATGCGATGGCCTGCGAAGCCATGCGCCAGAAGTGGTAGCGCTGCCCGACGGCCGAAGAGCCGTCGAAGGTCTTCGCTTCGAGTCGTTCGTGCAGCGGCTCGGCGAGCGGCGTGAACAGCAGGCCAGCGCCCAGCACGAGAGCGATCGCCGCGCCCGCGTGCCAGCGGCCGGGCCGGCGAACGTAGGGGGCGAGGAACGCGGCCGCCGCTGCTGCGAACCCGACGAAACACGCGATCTGGCTCGCGCGCGACTGAGTCAGGTACAGCGCGCAGAGCGAGCCGACACACAGAGCGAGGAGTGCGCCGCGGCGGACGATGCCGACGGCAGCGCGCGCATCGGCGCGGCGCCACAGGAGCAGCACACCCGTGAGCACCGCCGCGCCCGCGAAGTACGGCCCGATGATGTTCGGGTGCGACTGGAACACTCGCAGTCGTGTCGCGAGTGCGCGTGACCAACCCTCCGTCGACGCTGCGTCCGCGAGACCGTAGGCCGCGATGACGAGGCAGGCGAGGACGCCGAGAAGGAGGACGCCGATCGCGCGTTCGATGCCCGCTCGATCGAGACCGGTCGCGAGCAACCAACACAGGAGCGCGCCGAACAGGACGCTCTGGAAACTGCGTGTGCCGACCGTGGCGCTGTCGCCCGTGAAGATGCACAGGAAGAGCCACAGACCCAAGAACACGGCTCCGCCGAACACCAGGCGCACGAGGCGTTCGTTCGCGAATGCGGCTCGCACTCGCTGCGGCAACGGCGTCGAAACGACCCCGAGCAATGCGATGCACGTGAGGAGTGCGACGGTCGCGGTGCTCTCGCGCACGAACAGTCGTGTGTTCGCGGTGCATGCGAAGAGGAGCGCGAGCACGATGCGCTGGTGGTCCGGGTGGCTGCGTGGACCGGCCGCGACGTAGAGCGTCAGCGCGCCGATGATCACCACGTAGACGGGCATCAGGAACGGCCCGTCGCCGACGTAGGTGTTCGACTGGAAGTAGGGCAGCTCGGCCAGCGTCGTCGTGAAGAGCGCGCCGGTGCAGACCGAAGCTGCCAGTGCCGGGAGCGACGTTCGGCGCAGCACACCGAGCACGAGCGCGACCACGACGAGGCCGACGGCGAGCGGCGGCCAACCGCTCGTCCATTCGAATGCGTTCGGGAAACGCGCCGAGTCGACGCGGTCCGTCAATGCGCGGGCGCTCCACCACACCACCGCACACGTCACGAGCAGCGACACGAGTGCACCGATCACGCGCACGGGCGCGGCGTCGGTGGCGTGCGCCGCGACGGGGGTCGTGCTGACGGGTGCGGAGGCGCGAGCGGGGTCTTCGGGCAGAAGCTGTTCGGCGGGCATCGTTGGGGGGGAGGCGGGCCCGCGCCAGCCTACGTCGAAGCGCCGTTCTGCGGCGCGCGCGCTTCCGCGACCGCTTCTTCTCCGTCACCGAACCACTCGTGGGGGAAGCGCCACACCAGCGCGGTCGACACGACGATCACGATCGGGATCACGTGCAGGATCAGTCGGTCCGGGATGGCCGTGTCGAACAGGATCGCCAGGTCCCAGGGCGTGACGATCAGGATGATGCCGTAGGCCGTCAACGTGCCGATCGCCATCAGAGCGATCGGAGTGAGGGCGTGCAGGAACAACTGCTTCGGCCGCAGGGCGAGCCACGTCCCGAGCGCCACGAAGAACGTCACCCACACGAGGTTCCAACGCAGCACGTTGACGAAGGCGGCGCCGAAGCCGGCCGCGACGATCGGGACGCGCGCGAGCGCGTCGGACACGCTCTGCGGCTGATCGGGCGCGATGTTGCCCGGCGGCGCCTCGAGCCCGAACACGATGCGGATCGCTTGCGGGTAGTCCTCGTCGACGGACGGGATGTCGCCGCGGATCGCGAGCCACGGCGCGTGCAACAGGCCCGCGATCGCGAAGGCGGTCGCGATGCCGGCGAACTCGCGCCAGCGCGCGGTGAAGGGTGCGTTCGAGCGGCGCGCACGCACCACGTCGAAGAGCCACGTCAGTCCGAAGCCGACGACGGCGACCGCGCACAACGCGAGGCCTTCGTTCTTCACGTAACACGCGCCCGCCAGCAGCACACCGCCCGCCAGCACGTCGGCGCGATCGAACGACTCGCGTGCCCGAGCCAGACAGCGCCACACGAGCAGCACACCGAGGCAGAACAGCACGCCCTGTTGCAGGTCGGCCGCGCCGTCGAGCATCCAGCCGTCCGGCATGTTCGCGTCGCGCGTCGTCACACTGCGCTGCCCGATCCACGAGGCGAGGAACGAGGCCCACAGCGCGCTCGGATCGAACTTCAGGTTCGAGATGTAGTTCTCCTCGCCGCCCACGATGTTCCACGAGACGAAGCGGAACCAGACCGTCGAGTAGTACAGGAAGGGCAGTGACATCCACGTGAGCGTCGCGACAATCGCCGCCCACACGGAGCGGCGCACCATCCACGCGAAGATCACCAGCGCGCACGCGACCGGATAGAGCCCCATGAGCGGGCGCGTCGCGTCCTCGCTGAAGCGCCCGAGCCAACTCCCGACCAGGCAGTGCAGCGCACCGACGCCCGGCGGGTAGTTCGGGTGCGTCATCAAACGACCGACGCCCGAACCGTCGACGAGTTCGGTGCTCCTGACCATCCAGCCGGAGCCGCTGAAGCCCTCCCAGAACATCACTTTGCCCTTGTAGGCGAAGTGGAAGAGCGAGTCGAAGAGGTGGACGGGCAGCGAACTCGCGTAGAAGAGCGCGAAGAGCGCGAAGAAGCCGATCGCGGCGAGTCCGGTCGTCAGCAGCGGCAAGCCGAGGGGCGCGCGACTCGCGGCGGACAACGTGCTGCGCGCGCATTCGAAGTCGGCGCGCCACGCGCCGCTGCGGAAGCGCTGCCATGCACCGACGGCGTACAGCAGTGCACCGACGATGCCCGGGCCGAGCGCCAACCAGCGCCCCGTGCCGTGGTCGATGGGCGCGTTGCCCTTCGCGATGCCGACGATCGCGTAGACGGTCGGCAGCAGTGCGAGTCCGAGCAGGAGCGCGATGCCGTGGCGCTCCGCGGTGCTGCGCCGACGCTGCGTGCGGCCCGCGATGCGTTCGAAGACCTCCAGCAGCCCGAGGCCGCTGAACCACACACACAGTGCGACGACGATGCCGGCGAAGGTGATCATCGCCCGGAAGGTGCGAAGGGCCACAGGTCGTAACGCACCCAGTCGCCGTCGACGAGGCGCTCCAGGTAGACCTCACCCGCGAGGAACTCCCACGTGAACGGCATGCGCAGCTTCCACTCGATGTCGAGTTCTTCGATCGCGATCGCCTCGACCATGTTGAGCGTGGGATTCTGGCGGTGGTAGTTGTTCCACTGCGGATAGTCGACGATCGTGCCCGCGGCCCAGACCGGCTTCTTCACGTAGATCTGCACCGGGTGGCAGTAGTACGTGAGGTAGAGCATCCAGCGCGCCTTCTGGTTGTCCTCCTTGCCGAACTCGGTCGGTTCGAGGAACACACGCGTACCCGGTGGCAGCACCTCGCGGATGCGATCGACGACGAGCGTGAAGTCCTTCTTGAACCAGGGCGCTTCTTCGATCGTCACGCGTTGGGCTTCGATCGTCTCGCCGGCGCGGTCGCGCTCCCAGATGACGAAGTAGCGGAACGCGAAACCCGACGTCAGCAGACAGCCGACCAGCCCGAGCAGCATGAGGCCGAGCAGGAACGGGGGCGGAGGCAGGACCGCAGGCGACGCCGCGGGATCGGCGGGGAGGGGCGAGTCGTTCACGTGGGGAGGTGTAGCGCTCGCGCGCAATCTACCAGGCGAAGTCCGGGCGAGGGTTGTACGCGCGATACACGTTTCACCACGCGTTCAACGCGGTCCCCGTCCGCTCTCGGTCGGAGCGTCACTCGCGGGTGCGTCGGCACCTGCTGCGCCACCACTCGTCGAGGCTCCGTTGGTCGCTGCGCCGTTCGAGTTCGCGCCCTCGTTCGTCGCGGGTGCCGTGTCCTTCGGTGCGGCGTCTTCGGGCGGCGTTTCCGTGTTCGGGTTCGTCTCGCTCGCGGCCGCGTCCGCGTCCGCGGTGTTGCCCATGTCCGCGTAGCCGGCGGCCTTCAGCATGTCCATGAGCGACTGGCTCATCTCGCCCTGCTTGCGCCGGTCCTTCCACTGCCGCGACAGGAGATCGACCTCGTCCCACAGGTCGCGCGCGACGCGCACCTTGGGGTGGCTCGTGTCGACCGCGATGCTGCGCAGGTGTTCGAGTTCGCGCGTCGTGCGCGGCAGGTCGGCGGCGAGGATCGGAGCGAACGGCATCGCCTCGGTCTTGTTGCGCGGCAGGCTGTAGAGCGCTCCGTTGACCAGGGGATGGAAGCGGTCGACGAACTGCTCGACTTCGTGGAACTTGCGCGGATCGCTGCGCCCGTGGCCGACGATGCGTTCGCGCATCGCCGCGGCCACGCGGATCACTTTCCAGTCGGCACCACGTGCCGCGCGGTAGAGCTCCGCGTTGCGCACGGTGAGTTCCATCGGCGCCGCGCGTTCGCGCAGCTCCGCACCGTCCTCGAAGACGGGCAGCGAACTGCGGCCCCACATCCTCTCCGCACCGGGCACGTCGGCGATGTCGAGGATCGTCGGTGCGACGTCGACGATGCTCGTCACGCCGCGCACTTCGGCTCCGGCCGGAATCGTGCCGGGCAGCCGCATCATGAGCGGAATCTGCACGGTCTCCTCGTACAGGTTGTACTTGTGACCGAAGTAGCCGTGTTCGCCGAACTCTTCGCCGTGATCGGACAGCACGACGATCAACGTCGAGTCGAGGCGGTCGTCCTCTTCGATCCGCTTCACCATCTTCTCGATGTTCGAATCGGTGTAGAGGATCTCCGCGTCGTACTGAGCCAAGAGGCGCATGACGTCGCGCCGCGGCAGCCCGGTCTCGAGGCTCTGCGAGATGGACGTCATTTCGCGGAAGGGTTCCTTCTCCACCCAACTGCCGACCAGCTCCGGCGAGAAGACGTCGAACTCCTTCGGTGCGTGGTAGTCGTAGTGCACGTCCCACATGTGCACGAAGGCGAAGAACTTCTCGCCCTCGTCGAGCCCGTCGAACCAATCGAGGAAGGTGTCGACGATCTTCGGGCCGGTGATGGTCTCGTGCGACTTGTCGTGCGTGCTCGAGAGCTGACTCGGGTTCGCGCTGCCGAACGCGTTGGGGTCGGCGGCGACCTGCGAGCAGTCGACGAAGAACTCGAAGCCGCGGTCGAAGCCGAAGTAGGGGTGCAGGTTCGGACCGGACCAGATGCCGAAGGTCGTCCAACCGGCGTCGGCGAAGGACTGTGCGATGTACGGCTGCTCTTCGTGGAGCTGCCACGGTGCGTCGACGACGCCGTGGATCTCGTTCGGCTGCCCCGTCAGGAGGGCCATGTGCGCCGGCAGCGTCCAGCTCGTGGTCGAGTAGGCCTTCGTGAAGCGCGCCCCGTCGCTCATCAGTCCGTCGATGAAGGGCGTCGTCTTCTGGCTCGGATTCGTCGCGCTGACGTAGCCGTAACTCGAGACGTGGTCGGCGCGCAGGCTGTCGATGCTGATGAGCAGCACACCCGTCGGAGCCTCGGCGCCGCCACACGCACTCGCGAGCAGGCCCAGGGCTGCGGCCAAGGCCAGGCGTTGGGGATGCGTCGGCGCGATCGTTGTGCTCATGGGGGCCTGGACGGGGGGCGAGCCGGGGCGAATGGCCCGCGCGACGGACGCGGGTCAAAGCGACAGGGTAAGCGATGCCGCGCTCCACTTGGCCCGACGCGTCCGCCGTGTGCACGGTTGGCCTCGCGCTCGCGGGGACGAGCGCAGCCCGCGAGGGTCGCGAGTCGGGCGTGGCTACACTGCCGCCGCTGTCGCTCCTATCGCGCGCCACGGAGCTCGAACTCGAGCCCGATTCAGGCCCTTCCGACCCGCTCGCCGCCGATTCGCCGGCACGAGCCGCCCACGGCCGCGATCCCACCGGTCCCGGTCACGCCCCCGAAACACTTCCATGGTCAGTGCCGCACGTCGCACCACGGCCCTCCTCGTGTTCGCCCTCAGCGCCGCGTGCAGCACGCCGGTGGACGCTCCGCAGAAGCCGCAGAAGTTCCTGCGAGCCGCACCGGTTGCCACGTCGCTCGAGCTGGTGCTCGCGCCGTCGACAGCAGACGGGCGCGTCGCCGTCGTCGCGGACTGGACCTTCGACGCGCGTGTCGCGACACCGATCGCGTTCGACTTCGGCGGTCGCATCGACGCCGCCGGACTCGTCGCGACAGGCATGGACGGCGGCGCGCTCGCGGTCGCGGCGACGCCCAGCGGCTTCAGCGTGGCAGCCGCCGGCGAAACGAACCGCATCACGCTGAGCTACACGACGCCCGCGGTGGAAGGACTCGTGCTCGCGGAACGCGGCGGCGCGGTCGTGGCTCTCGTCGCGCAGTACGGCGCAGCGAGCGACTGGCTCGCGACGCCGCAAGGCGCCGTCCGCTTGCGCGTCGGCACGACGTTCGAACTTCCGAACGGTTGGAGCGCGCGCGGTCCGGGTGACGCGGCGAGCAGCACGCGCTTCACCTGTGCGACGCCGGTGCGCCTCGATGCGCTCACTGCCGTCGCCGGCGAGTTCGTGCGCATCGACACGGGCGAGTCACCGCTCGCACTCCACGTTCCGGGTGCGTTCGCGGACGCTGCCGCGGGCAGCGCACAGCAACTCGCGAACACCGCAGCGGATCTCGCACGTGTCCTCGGCGCCGCACCGGCGACGATCGACGTCGTCTACACGAGCGGCCTCGTCGCACCGGGCCACACCCCCGGCGCGCTCGTCGCTCCGGGACTCGTCGTCGCACCGGTCGAGTGGCTCGGCACCAGTGACGACCTCGCTCGCGAAGCGCTCTCCAGCGTCGCTGCGGGCATCGCGAGTCAGTGGATCGGCACGCCGGCTCACGAGGCACGGATGCCCGACTTCTGGCGCGGCGTCGCCGCCCACACCGTCGATTGGCTGCAGGGCGGCGCCTTCGGCAGCGAACTCGGTGCAAAGCACCTCGACCAGGCGCGCACCGGTGCGGCGGCGGCCGGGTCGTACGAGCGCGGCTACGCGACTGCCAATCTCGCGCGGCAGCTCGTCGGCGACGGCCCGTACGTGCACGCCTTGAAGAGCGCGAGCCCGATCACCGACGGTCGCGCGTTCCTCGATGCGCTCGAGAAGGCCGGCGGTGTGGAACTCGACGCGACGCTCGCGCCGTGGATCGAAGGCCGCGGTGTGCCGGTCCTCGCGCTGCAATGGAATTGGCTCGCGAAGGACAACGTCGTCGAGCTGGTCGTCGATCAACGCCAGACGCCGAGTGAAGGCGTCGCACGCATCTTCACGGGTCCGGTGGACGTCGAGATCGTCTCGGGGCGGCGCATCGCGCGCCACCGCGTCGAACTCACCAAGCGCACGGACACCTTCCGTCTGCCGTGCGACGCGGCGCCGACGTGGACGCGCTTCGACGCTTCGCTGCGCCTGCCGTTCGAACTCGCCACGCCGCCCGAACGCAACGGCGTCCTGGCGCGCGCGGCGCGCGGCGAGACGAGCGAGAACCGCATCGATGCGCTGCGCGAGGTCGCGCGGCTCGCGCGTGAGCAGGACGCCGGACCGACGCGACAGTTGCTCGTGACGCCGCTCTCGGACGCGCTGTGGCGCGATCCGTCGAGCTGGGTGCGCGAGGTCGCGGCGCGCGAGCTCGGCACGCTCGGCGGACTCGAGGCGCGCGCGACGCTCGAGCGCGCTGCGCGTGAGGACCGCGACACGGCGGTGCGCACCGTCGCACTCACACGCCTCGAGCGCTGGGCGCCCGATCCGGCGCTGGCGTTGCTCGCGGCCGACGTGTTCGCGCGCTCGAACGACACCTCCGTGCGCATCGCGGCGGCGCGCCTGCTCGCGCGCGCGGACCCGGCACGCGCGGCGGCCTTCGTCGTCGAACGCCTCGACGTCGCCTCGCCGCACGACCGTCTGCGCGCGGAGTTGATCGACCTGTGGAGCCGCACCGACGCGCCGGACGTCGACACGACGCTCGCGGCGTTCGCGGCGGATCCGCTCGAGAGCGACACGGTGCGCGCGACGGCCTTCACGCGCCTCGTCGAACGCACGCGCAGCGGGCGCCGTGAACCGGAGGGCGTCGCAGAGTTGCTCGATGCACGCGATCCGCGTTGGCGCGCTGCGGCGCTCGACACGCTGGCGCGTTCGCAGAGCGGCGGTGCTCGCGCGGCCCTGGCCGCCTTTGCCCGCGACGCGGCTTCGCGCCCCGAGGCCGGTCGCGCCGCCGCGGCGCTCGAGCGCCGTTGAGCGAACGCTTCGCCGACTTCGGCTCGTCCGTCGAGTGGTCGAAGAAGCGCCGCGCGGCCGTGCGGCGTGCGGTCGCGCCGCTCGTGCGCGACATGCGTCGCGCGCTGCGCTCGGAACTCGGCGCGTACTCGCTCTATTCGTTGCTGCCGCGGGTCACGCGCAACCGCGAGTTGCGACGCCACTTGGTCGAGATGCGGCAGGACGAGGCGCTCATCGTCGACGAGGTGTGTGCGTTGATGGCGTCGCTGGGCGGCAAGCCGGAGCGCAGCCGTTGGACGCGCAGCGTGGCCGCATGGCTCATCACGCTCGCGACGCCGGTCGTCGGCATCCGTTTCGCGCTGCGGCTGTGCCACGAATCGGAGACGGCGGTCGCGCGTTGGTACGCCGAGTACGCGGCCTTCCTCGCGTCCCTCGGCGACCGCGAACGGGCGATCGCGTTCGGCGAGCTCTCGACCAAGAAGCGACTGCACGCGACGCGCCTCTCGGCCTTCGTGACCAATCTCGTGAGCGCGGACGACGACGAGGACGGCGACGACGACGAGCGTTGAGAGCGCGAGCCTCTCGTGCGCCGCGCTCGCGTGCAGTCACTCGCCGCGGGGCAGCGACTCCAGCAACTCGCGAGCGGCCGTGAAGCTCGGGTACAGCTCGAGGCACGTGCGCAGGCTCCGTTCGGCGCGCGCCGCGTCGCCGAGAGCGAGGTGTGCGCGTCCGAGCTGGTAGTGCACCAGCGGACGCGCGAACGTCGGTGTGTTCTCGCGCTCGAAACGGTCCGCGACCACGCCGAGTCCGCGGCGCAGTGTCTCGACCGCCGCGGCGTCCTGCTGCGGCGCGTCGAGCACCGCACGCGCCACCAGTTCGAGGCGCGCTTCGAACTCGGTCGAGAGGCGCTCGCGGCCGGGCGGCCGATCGACCGCGGCGAGGCCCCACTCTGCGAACCACAGATTCTCCGTGTGTTCGCGCGGCAGGCCGAGCCGCGCCGTCGGCGTGAACGCGGACGCGAGGTGCCACGTGAAACACGGCGACCGGACGGCGCGCAGCGCGCCGGGCAGCGACAGCAGTGCGAGCAGCGCGAGCGCGAGTCGCGCGCGACGCGTGAGCTCGAGGTGCGCCGCGCCGGCGAACACGAGCGGCGCGATGAGCAGATGCGCGGCGGGAACGAACGTGCGCGCGGGCTGCTCGGGCACACAGCCGAGTACGAGGAGGAGTGCGGCGGCCACTGCGCTCCTGCGGGCCGACGGCGCGCCGCGGCGCACACACAGAGCGAGGAGCGCGAGGCCGAAGAGCGCGGCGGGGAAGTGCAGCCACGAACCGCGCGCGCCGACGAGCGCGTCCCACCAGGCACCGTCGAACGGATCGGGGCCGCGTGTGAGGTGCGGGAGATCGCTGAACGCGAGCGCGAACGCGGTCTGGTCTCCGCCGAAGCCGAACGGACTCGCGCCGGCAGCGCTGAGGATCGACACGTGCAGCGCGAGCGGCAGCGCGGCGCCCGCTGCGTAGGCGAGAAGGCCGCGGCGCGGCACGAACAGGAGGACGTACACCAAGGCGCTCGGCTCACACGCGGCGGCGAAGCCGAAGCAGGCGCCGCTCGCGAGTGGGCGCTGTGCGCGGTGCGCGAGCAGTCCCGACGCACATCCGAGCAACGCGAGCGGAAGACCTGTCATCACCGTGCCGAAACCCGCGAGCGGCGTCGCGGCGAGTGCGACAGCGATCACGAGTGCGTCGCGGCGACGCTCGTCGCTCGTCTCCCGGCTCGCACTTCGACGCGCGAGCGCGACGAGCAGCACGAGTGCGAGCGCTGCCGGCAGCGTCGCCGTGACGAACGTCGCGACGGAGCGCGTTGCGCCGAACTTCAACGGCGCAGCCGCGACGAGCGACGGCAGCGGCGGCGACGACGGATACGTTCGCACGTGGCCTCCGGTCGCGACGCGCGCGCGGTGGGCCGTGAACTCCTCGAGCGTTCCGTCGATCGCGAACGTGCCGCGTGTCGCGAAGGCTTCGGCGCCGGCCGCGTGGGCCGCGTCCCACGAACCGGCCGAGCCGCTGCGCACGAACGGAGCGAGTGCGAAGGCGAGCACCGCGGCGACCAGCAGTGTCAGGAGCGCCGCGCGCCGCTTCATCGCGCGCCTCCGCGCGGTTCACGTGCATTCGCGCGCAGCTCCTCGTCGAGCAACGTGAACGCTCGCTGCGCGCCGACGCGTTCGAACGCGTCGAAGTCCGGCGTGCGCCCGAGCGCGCGCTGCGCCGCACCGAAGGCGTGCCGCGCCGAACGTTCGAGCGACCAGCGCAGCGCCGCGCGTCCGAGTTCGACCCACGCGCGGGCACTGCCCCCGCCCGCACTGCCCCCGCCCGCACTGTTCGCGCCGCCGCCGATGCGCGCCAGCGGGCCCTCGAGTTCGCGCGCGATCTCCTCGACGACGAGGTGGCGCTCCCTCAACCACTGCGGGTGCTTCTCGAGCACCGCGTACTCGACGAAGCCGCGGCGCTCGTCGAAGGCGATGCCCTGGGCCTCGTACCAACGCGCGACGTTTCCGACGAAGTCGGTGCGCGAGCGCCGCACCCACACGACGGCGACGCGGTCGCTCCAGGCGCGCAACCACACGTCGTCGCCGTCCGGCGGTCGCCACAGTTGCGGACCGTCGCCGTGGTTCACGACGCGCTGGAAGACGATCACGTCGACGCCGCGCGCCGCGAGCTCGGAGCGCGCGAGGTCGGGCTCGCGTTCGATGCGTTGGCGCAGCGGAATGACCTCGCCGAACAGGATCGTGCGGCCGTCGACGAAGACGCGCGCGGCGGGCCACAGTTCGGCGCCGAGGTAGCCGCCCCACGAGTAGGGGTGGAAGAGGTTGCCCGACAGACCCGCTTCGCGCACGAAGCGCGTCGCGTGCACGGGGAACAGCGCGCTGTCGACCGTTTCCGCGTAGCGCCCCTCGCGCAACGCGAAGCGCACCGTGTCGATCACGAGGGTGTGGGCCGTGATGACGAGAGCGGTGGTGGCGACGACGATGCCGCTCGCCGTGGCGACGAGTGCGCGTCGCACGCGCACCGCATCCGCGAGCAGCGCGCCACGTGTGTGCCACAGCGCCGCCGCTTCGAGCAACACGAACCACAGCAGCCAGAAGTAACGGCGCGCCATCAACGCGAGCACGAGGCACAACAACAGGAAGCCGAAGCGCTCCCAGTGCGGCGTGTCGACGTCGTTCCGGCCCGCGAGCAGGCGCAGTGCCCAGCGCACGAGAACCACGGCGGCCAGGAGCGCCGCCGCCCACACGAGCACCTGGAACTCGATCGTCAGCGGGAACGCACGCGGGCCGTTCGGGTCGACGAGGAGCGGCTGCCACTCCTCGACGTTCACACGCGCGACCGAGCTGTCGCGCAGGACGTAGAGGTGCGGCTCGAGACCGAGCGGCGACACGAACGTGCCCGCGAGTGCGGCGACGAACGTGAGTGCCCAGATGCCGACGCGGCGCAGCGCGGCCGCGCGGTGCGAGCGACGCTCGAACACGAACGCGCACACGGCGCCGATCACACCCGTCGCGGCCAGCATCGGCCCGAACAGCGCCTCGGCGTGCAACTGCACCCACAAGACACACAAGAGGAACGTCTCGACGATGGCGCGGCGCGACGGCGCGGGATCGGCAGTGCTCGTGCGTTCGAAGAAGAGCTGCGCGAGGCGCAGGAAGACGAACGCGGAGAAGAGTTGCGGGCGCAGCTCCCACTTGTAGGCGTAGAGCGCGACGAACAGCGCCGTGAGGATCGCCGCCGTGGAGCGCGGCACACGCCGACGCGCGGTGCGGTACACGACGACGAGCAGCGCGGCGCCGAGCAGGAGCGCGAACCAGCGCAAACCGTCCGTGCCGACAGCGCGTTCGACGGCCGCGAGCACGATCTGCGAGCCGTACTCCTGCAACTCGGCCGGTCGATCGGTGGCGGTGTGGCTGAACGGATCGAGGCCGAGCAGCGTGCCGTGCTCGAACATCCAGCGTCCGCACGACAGGTGCCAGAACAGGTCGCCCGAGACGATCGGAGCGGCGAGAGCGAACGCTGCGAGGCCCGCGGCGGCGAGCCCGACGAGAACCGCGAGAGCGGCGAGTGCGCGCGCGGCGGCGTTCACTCGGTGAGCTCGAGTGTGACCCAGGTGTCGAGCGGCTGCGCCGCGAACTCGCGCACGCCGCGGCCGCCGGGCAGATGCACGACCACCGACTCGACGCGTTCACACGGGCCGAGGCCGAACAGGAGCTCGGGCGGATTGCCCGCGAGGTACGACGTGCCGGCGAGGAGCGTGCGCACGAACGTGCGCCGGTCGGTGCGCACCTCGACGCGTGCGCCGATGACGAACGGGTTCGCGCCGGGCTCCGAGAGTCGCACGCCGAACCAGTGCGACCCGGCCGCGCGCGGCGCGCGGTTCTCCAGCAACCGGTGCGCCGAGTTGTTGCTCGTCACGAACAGGTCCATGTCGCCGTCGCGATCGAAGTCGCATTCGACGACCGCGCGCGACGGCAGGTGCCGACCTCCCAACGGGGCGTACGGTGCGATGCGCTCGAACGCCGCCGTGAACTTGCCCGTGCCGTCGTTCGTGAACAGGTGGTCGGGCTGGCCGACGCAGATGCCCGTGCTCTCGTAGTCGGGGCTCGTGTAGCCGTTCGCGACGTAGAGGTCGAGGTCGCCGTCGTTCTCGAGATCGAAGAACGACGTGCCCCAGCCCGTCACACCGACGCCGTAGGGGCCGAGACCGCTCTTGACGATGTTGTCGCGGAAGGTCGCGACGCGGTGGCGCTGGCTCGCGTGCGTGACGAGGTTGGCGATCCACAGCGCGTTGGCCTCGAGCTCCCAGTTCGACACGAACAGATCCTCGTCGCCGTCGAGGTCGACGTCGCCGAGCGCCGTGCCCATGCTGCCGCGCGGATCGTCGAGCCCGGTCTGGAACGAGATGTCCTGGAACGTGCCGTCGCCACGCCCTTTGAAGAGCACGTTGGGGCTGACGTCGTTCGCGACGTGGATGTCGAGCGCGCCGTCGCGATCGAAGTCGAACATGACGGCCTGCATGCTGCGGCCGGCTTCGTCGAGCACGCCGGCCTCGGCCGTGCGATCGACGAACTTCAGGCCGTTCGCATCGGACTCGTTCACGAGCAGCGTGTTGCGCTGCCCGGGGAACGCGAAGGGAAGCATCGCGACCGGGTCCTCGCGCCGGTAGAGCAGCTCTTCGAGCGGCGGCATCTTCGACTCGTCGTAGTCGAGGTAGCTCGTGACGTAGAGGTCGAGGTCGCCGTCGTGGTCGATGTCGCCCGCGCACACGGCGGCGCTCCACAGATTGCCGCCGACGCCGGCGCTCGCGCTGACGTCGACGAGCAGCGGCCGATCACCCGTGTTCCCGACGCGCGTGTTCTCGAAGAGCACGTCGGGGCCTTGGTTCGCGACGTAGAGGTCGAGATCGCCGTCGCCGTTCGCGTCGAACAGGAGCGCACCCATGCCCGCGCCGCGACTCGCGCCGCCCCACGTGTCGGTGCGGTCCTCGAAGGTGCGTTCGAGGTCCTTCGCGACGTTCGCGTACACACGGCTCGTCGGCGTCTCGCTGCCTTCGCGACCCGCGCCCTGCACGACGAACAGGTCGCACCAGCCGTCGAGGTCGATGTCGCCCATCGCCGCGCCCGGTCCCATGGTGGGGCGGATGTCGAGCTGCTCGTCGGGGCCCTCGAAGTGCACACCGAAGTCGCCGGGTGCGTCGACCAGCCAGGAGTTCTCGGACGCGAGCGGCGCGTCCGCGTCGTCGAAGCGCGAACCGTCACTGGTTGCCGATTCGAAGGTCACGAGGAAGGTCGCCGTACCGCTCTCGAGCGTTGGTCGTGCGACGCGGCGCACGACGAGGGAGCGGCCCTCCGTCGCGAGCATGCCGTTGCCCGGCAGCGAGAGGGTCGGCGGCGCCGCCTCGCGCCGCACCTCCTCGATAGCGAGCGGCTCCCACGCGAGATCTACGACGAGAGTCGCTGCGAAGACCTGGTCGACCGTGCGCCCGACGGCCCACGTGGGGGCGACGCGCGCCATGTCCCACTGGTCGATCGCGAACACAGTCGCCGTGCAGTGTGCAGCTCCGCCCAGCGACCTCGTGTACACGCTCCCCGGGCGCTCGACGACGACGATGCATTGCGCGTCCGTCGTCGCCGGCGCGAAGCGCACCCGCGCGCCGTTGAGCGCGAGAGAGAGCCGATCGTTGCGCGCGAGCCACGGCAGCGCATTGCGCTGGAGAACGTCCGTTGCTTCGAGCGGCAGCGTCGGCGGACCGACGAGCACGGTGCTGCTCGAGGTCTGTAGGACTTGGTGGTCGGTCGGGTGGGCGAGAAAGGAGACGGCGAGCCGCGCCGGTTCACCGTCGCGTTCGAGCGTCGCGAACTCGAAGCCGTCCGGCCCCGCCACCGCGCGCGCGACGACCTCGGAGCGCGTGAGCAGCGGCACGACCGCCGGTGCTCCGCCGACACCGACGCCGTCGCTCGCGTCGCACACCAGCTCCCAACCATCGGCGCCGCGCACGAGCAGCACTTCTCCGACCGGCGCGGGATCCTGGAGACCGGCGAGTGCGGCGGCGATCGCGAAGCAGAGCATCGCGAGATGCTACGGCGCCGCGTCAGTTCGGCCCGCGGGCCGCGAGCGCGTCGTCGCCGCGCTGGAACGCGCGCACTTCGCGCAGCCGCTTGGCCGCACGCACGAGGCCGCGGCCGGCCAACGCCTCGACGATGCGCGGCACCGGCGCGTCGCCGCGCCCCGACAACCGGCGTGCGAATCGACGCGCGACGAGGTGGAGGACGAGTGCGAGCACCAGGCCGACGGCGATGTTCGCGGCGAGCCAGCTCGGATCGACCTGGTCGAGCACCGGCGCACCGAACAGCCCTTCGAGGAGCACGAGCGGCGCCGGCAGCCAGACGACACAGCCGCCGAGCACCGCCCACTGCATGGCGGCGAAGTCGACGAACATCAGGCGGTCGAGGTCGCGCTGGACGGCGAGCACCGGGTCGCTCGGGCGCGTGGTGAGGCTCGCCACACACGAGTGTGCGCACAGGATCGTGAGCACGAGCGCGTAGAGCACGACGAGGCCGGCGCACACGAGCACGCGCAAGTCGCCGCCGCGCTCGACGAGCACCGGCAGAACGACCGCGAGCGCCGCGACCCCGATCAGCGTCTCGCCGAGGCGAAAGAGCCCGTGACCCAGGAGCGGCCGTGCGACGCGCCCTCGAGCGCGAGCGACGAGTCGCGCGGTGTCGGTCGAGGCGTCGGTCGAGGCGTCCGCTCCGGCGTCGCTCGCAGCGCGCTGACCCTGCTTCGACCAGGCCGCCTTCAAGTCATCGAGTTCCATCGTTCGTCTCCTTGTGGTGACCACGGCGTTCGCGCGCCGTGAGCCGCTCGCGCAACCGCTCACGCAGACGCGCGAGCTTCGTTCCGACGTTCGTCGCACTGAGACCGAGCACCTCGCCGATCGCGGCGTGGTTCTCGCCTTCGAGGTGCAAGAGCACGAGCGCGCGGTCGAGCGGCTCCAGTGCATCGATGCAGGCGCGCAGTGCTTCGACGTCGGCGCCGCCATCGTGCGCGGCGTGGTGGGCTGCGTCGTCCGCGGGCGCGCTCACGTTCTCGACGTCCGTTGCACCGAGTTCCTCGCGGCGGCGCCCGACGCGGCGCAGGTGCGAGATCGCGACGTTGAGCGCGACGCGCTGGACCCAGGTCGACGCCTTCGCGCGTCCGTCGAAGCGCGAGCGCGAGCGCCACAGTTGCACGAGGATCTCTTGGACGAGGTCCTCGCGGTCGGCCGCTCCACGGCAGTACCCCCAGGCCACGCGCCGGATCAGTCCGGCGTGGGCGGCGACGAGCTGCTCGAAGTCACTGGTTTTCATCGCGAGCCGGATGGTTCGCGCGAGCAGGGCCTCGCGTCACACGCGAATCGCGATTCTCCCAGGCTCGGTGCGACGAGGCGTTGACGCGTACGGTGTCAGACACCGGATCCGTCACGAACACGTACGGTGCCGCACCAGAAGTTGCACACCCCGTGTGCCGCATGAAGCGCGCGAAGCGCGCCTCATGCGGC
>JBIKNC010000069.1:0-19367 GCA_044358925.1 Planctomycetota bacterium
ACGTGCGGATCACGTCGCCGCGCGCGACGACGCGCACGGTGTTCCACTCGTCGCGACGGAACGCGGCGTGCGCGACCGGCTCGTTCGACAGGTCGAACAGCCAACCGCGCCGGCCTTCCTCGTAGATGCCGGCGGTGTAGCCGCGCGGGCTCGGATCGAGTTCGACCTGGTAGCCGAACACACGACCGTCGGACACGTCGGGGTGCACATGGCTGCGGATCTGCACGCCGCTGTTGAGTTCGGGGTGCTGCTTCACCTCGAAGTCGAGCCTGAAGTCGCCGGCCTCCTCGAACGCGACGAGGAACGTGTTCGGCTGGTTGGGCACGCTGCGGCCCACGATCGCGCCGTCTTCGAACGCGTAGAGCGCCTCGCCACCGAGACGGCGACCGAGCTTCTTCCCGTCCACTTGGCTGGTCTTGCCCGCCGGCGGAGTGGCCGCGTCGTGGCTCATCAGCCACACGTTGCGGAACTCGAGCGCATGCCCGTGGTCCTGGATGCGCAGCGGCGCGTCGCCCTCCTCCTCGGGACTGCCGGCGCCCGTCGAGCCGCCCACGTGCACGTCGTCGTGCACGAGCACGCCGTTGTGGAACACGGTGAGGCGCGCGTCGGTGACCTTTGCGCCGTCCTTCCAGCGCGCGGCGGTGAACTCGATGTCGTACGTCTGCCACTCACCCGGCCGCAGCGACGCCTGCACGCGCGGCTCCGCGACGCCGTAGATCGAGCCGCACTCGTCGATGCGCGGCGGCTCACCGAACGAGTTCAGGATCTGCACCTCGTAACGACCTTGCAGGTACACGCCGCTGTTGCCGCGGCCCTGGCCGTTCTCGAGGTCGGGCTCGTTCGGCACGCGGAACTCGACGTGCAAGGAGCAGTCGCCGTGCGCCGCCTTGCTGACGATGTCGCCGCTGCCCGGAACACACTGCAGCACGCCGTTCTCGTGGCGCCACTCGATGGGCCGTCCGTCCGAGTGGACGAACTCCAAGGTGCTCTCGTCGAGGAGCACCTGGGCGCCGCGCGGCTCGCGCTGACGCTGGATGCGATCGCAGTGCCAACCGCTCGCCGCCGAACCGTCCGTCGCTCGCAACCGCGCACAGAAGGCCCAGCCGCCGCCGCCCTGCCCGACTTCGAGCATCAACTCGTTCCAACCCGCGACGAGGTCGACCTCGATCACATCCGATGCACGCGTCAGTCCGCGTGCCGCGTTGTTGCGCAACAACTCGCGGCCTGCGATCCACACGCACAACGAGTCGTCGGAGCCGAACTCGAGGCGCACGCGTTGCGCGGTCTCGCTCCAGATGTTCGTGCGGGCGTAGGCCGTGCAGTTCTCGCCGCCCAGCAACTTCTCGAGGTCGAACGTGCCGCGCTCGGCTGTGCCGCTCGCGAAGAAGTCGCGCCACAGAATCGCCGCGCTGTCGGGCTCGGTCTCGGGCAGGAAGACCTCGTCGAGGATGTCCGCACCCTTCACTCCGTCCTTCGTGAACGGACCGGCGATGCGCCAGGCGAGGAGGAAGTCCTCGTTCGCTTCGAGCGCGTCGAGTTCACCCTTCGCGCCACGCACGAGCTGCGCGTCGTCCGTTCGCGCGAGCAACTCGTTCGCGATGCGACGCACGACGTCCGGTTCGCTCGTGCGCAACTCGCGCGCGACCCGCAACGCGGCGGCACCGGCCGCCTGGACGCGGAACGGATCGGCGCACAGGCCCAAGAGAATGTCGGCGCACTCGCGCGTCGGCACGCTGCCGGCCGCGTCGATCCACGCGTTCCATGCGGCGCCGTCGTGGCAGTTCTCCGCGAGCGTCACGAGCAGCGCACTCGCCGCGTCGCGCTCGCCGCGCACGTTGCCACGCACGAGCGCGAGCGCCGCCGCGAAGGCCGCGTCGCGCTGCTTGGACGATGCATCGAGCACGAACGGTGCGAGAAGCGGGTACACCTCGACGGTCCGCCAGCGCCCCAGCGCGTCGATGGCCGCGAGTTGGGTGCGCGGGTCGCTGAGCGCGACCGTCACGTGGCCGAGCGCGCGTTTGTCGGCCACGCTCGCGAGTGCGCGCAACGCCGCCGCCGCCAGCAGCGGCTGTTCGCCTTGCACCGACGCATCGGCCACGGCACGCCAACCTTCGCCGCCGCGAGCGACGAGCACGTCGAGCAAGGCCGCGCGTTGTGCGTCGTCGCGCCCCTTCTCGCCGACCCACTGCACGAGCCGAGCATCGATCCCCGCCCGCCCGGCGAGCACGTCGCGCGCACAGCCGCCGAGTGCGTCGCCCTGGGCCACGCAACGTGCGAGCGCTTCGACGAACGCTCCTTCCACCGCCGGCGCGAGGCCCGTCGCACCGACCACCTCGATCAGTGCCGCGGCATCGCGTGCATCGCGCGCGACGACTTCGCGCGCCATGAGTTCGGCGAACGTCTCCGGTTGGCGCTCCGCCAACGCGCGCAGTGCGCGCGCGCGCACCTGCGGCGTCGCGCCGCGATCGAACGCCGCCGAGAGTGCGGCGACACGCTGTTCGTCGCTCGCCTCGACGCGCGCTTCGAGCGCCAGCTCGACGAGGTGCTCTCCGAGCGGATCGCCGCGCAGCTTCGCGCCGCGCAGTTCGTCGAACAGCCGCAGCGCGGTCTCGATCGACCAACCGTCGTGGAGCGGGTCGTTCGCCGTCGCCCTCGGCAACTGCGCGAGCGCCGCGTCGAGCCGCGCCTGCGCGTGCGCGCGCACGTCGAACGGCGCCATCGCCGCGATGAGCTGGTGTCGGCGGGCGCTCGGTTCGGCGATGCGTTCCGCCGGCAATCCGCCGCCGACCGCCGCGAGCACTTCACACACGAGGCTGTCGAGTGCGTGCGCCTGTTCACCGAGCAATCCGTGCAACACCGGCACCGCGCGCGCCGTGCCGACCACGAGCAACTCGCGCAACACGAACTCGCGCGCAGCGTCCGTGTGCGGCGCTCCGAGCAGCGCCAGATAGTGCTTCTCCAGCTCAGCGCGCTGCGAGTCGTCGCTCGTGCGCGCCAGCGCCGTCAGCGCGATCAAGTCCGCACGACTCGCACCGTGTTCGTGTTGCGCGACGGCGGCGACGCGATCGGCGAGTGCCACGGTCGGCTCCTGCGCGAACGCGCCGAGACCGAAGAGCGAGAGGAGAAGAGCCGCCAGCAGATTCGTTGTGGTTCGCATCACAGGACCCAGCCTCCACGCATCGAGCGGTCGAGCATTCGCGCTGCCACGGGTTCGGTCGTCGTCTCCGTGCCCGGATCCCACGGCACCGCGCGCCCCGAGCGCAACGCGATGTTCCCGAGGTGTGCGACCGAGATCGAACGGTGCGCTTCTTCGATCGGAGCGATGCACTCGCCGCGGTCGCGTGTGCGCAAAACGAAGTCGCGGTGGTGGCCGGGCGAGACGGGCAGGTGGATCTCGTTCGCGGCGATCTCGCTCTCGAGGATCCCTTCCGGGTCGCTCGCGATGCGCCCGCGCGACACGAACAGCGAACCCTCGTCGCCTTCGAACAACACACCGTTCTCACCTTCGCTCGTGATGCGCACCGTCACTCCGGTCGCATAACGCGCCGCGATGTCGAACGTGAGCGGCGCGTCCCACGGCCCCTCCTGCGGGAACGTGCCCGTCGCTTCGACGTGCACCGGACCGGTGCGCTCGAGCCCCAGCGCCCAGTGCGCGATGTCGACGTGGTGCGCGCTCCAGTCCGTGACGATGCCGCCCGAGTAGTCGTACTGGTGGCGGAAGATGTAGTGCGTGCGCTGGCTGTGGTACGGCACGAACGGCGCCGGCCCGAGCCAGCGGTCGTAGTCGAGGTGCGCGGGCACCGGCTCCGCCGCGTGCGGCTCCGTCTCCGAGCCGCGGTGCAGCACACACGTCACCGTGTGCACGCGCCCCAGGCGACCGTTGCGCACCAGCTCGCACGCGCGGCGGAAGCGCGAGTCGCTGCGCTGCTGGCTGCCGGTCTGGAACACACGACCGTGCGCACGCACCGCGTCGCTCATCGCGCGCCCCTGACCGATCGTCAGTGAGAGCGGTTTCTCGCCGTACACGTCCTTGCCGGCCTTCACCGCGTGCACGACGTGCAGCGCGTGCCAGTGGTCGGGCGAGCCGACCACCACGGCGTCGACGTCGGCGCGCGCGAGCAGCTCTTCGTGGAAGCGGTGCTTCGTGATGCTCTCGGGCGCGACGCCGAAACCCTGCCGCGCATACGTGTCGAGCGCTTGAGCGTGCGCCGCGTCGAGGTGCGTCGCATCGACGTCGCACAGCGCGACGATCTGGCAATCCGCGAACTCGAGGAACGAGTTCATGTTCGCGCGCCCCATGCCGCCGCAGCCGATCACGCCGATCGTGAGGCGTTCGAGCGCGTTCGTGCGCGGCGCGCGCGCGAAGCCGTACGGGGCGAGCGTGAAGGTCGCGGCCGCTCCTGCAGCGGCACGCAACAGTCCGCGGCGCGAGAGGGAAGCGGAGGAAACGGACGACGGCGTGGTTCGATCGAGCATGAGCGGCACTGTCGGGTTGAGGCCGCCGATTGTGCCGCGCCGCCCGCGCCGTGCGCCGACCGGCCCTCGGCATGCACACGTGCAACCGCGCCATTCAATTGCGCGTCGCGCATGCCGTCGCTCGGGAACCAACTGCAGCGCCCGTGCGTCGGACAGCAACGACCCACGCGGCGGGCCGACCTCGTTATCCTCTCCCGCTCGATTCTCCTTGCCATCCTCGCGCCCTGCCCGCCTCGCCCCCCATGAACGCTCGCCGCCTCGCCCTCACCGCTGTACTCGTGTCCCTTCCGTCGTTCGGCTGTGAACGTCCGGCTGATGCCGCCGAATCGACCTCGACCGGCGCGTCGAACACGTCCCGCGACGCGGCCGCCTTGCGCCGCTCCGAGATCGCCGCCATGGGCCTCGACGAGCTGATCGTGGCCGAGACCAAGGCCCTCGAGCGCACCGCCGACCTCCTCGCCTCGGTCGAGGACCGCGCGGCCGCCGAAACCGTCGCTGCGCGACTCGCGGACGTCCAGCGCGAAGTCGCCGCCCTGGCCGAGCGCCGCGCCGCCCTCACCAAGGACCACGCGCTCCCGAAGAATCGCCTCGCCTACGCGATGCAGCGCGAGCACCTCGCCCGCACCGAGGTCCGCATCACGAACGAACTCGAACGCCTGGCCGCGATCGAAGGCGTGCGCGACGAAATCGAGTCGGCGCTGACGCCGATCCTCGACGTGTTCCTGACGACGGCGCGCTGAGCGAGCGCGGCCTCGCGCCGCAGCCTCACTCGAGCAGCACGACGACGCCGAGTTCGGGCTCGGGGCCGATGTCCGGACCGAAGGCGACGTGAACTGCCCTTGGCAGCTCGCCATTCGGCGCGTTCATGCGAATCGCATTCACCTTCCATGTCGATTCGACGAGGCGCATCTTCATGCGCGCTCCGTCGAACGAGATGCCGTGCGAATTGCCCCACGCGTCGAAGAACTCGCTTTCGCGCCAGTTCGCGACGAAATGCACCAAACGTCCCACTGCGTGCGACGCGTTCGGCGCGACGCGGCCGTCACCGATCGACTCGTTCAGTGTGAAGGTGATGTCCTCACCCGCGTCGCGCACGAGCCCGGCCGCTCGCTGCGCGTCGATCCATGCGCGGTCCTCGTCCGCGTTCGAACGCAGCCGCCGCACGAGTTCGTCGAGATCGAGTGAACGGCTCGCCTTCACGACGATGAACTCGACGTCGACCTGTTTGCGGCCGGGCACGACGATCTCGATGGGTCCGTCGGTCGCACCGGGCACGATCTCCTGACGGTGGGCGCCGCCCGGCACCAAGATCTCGAGTTCGAGCGGCAGCGTCGGCGCGAGCCCGCAATCGATCGTGTCGCTGCCGCCGCGATGTTGCGTGCTGTGCTCGAACTCCCTCCCCAGGGCCGCGGTCGCCGCCTCGCCGGCGTTCAGCCTCACACTCGCCGCGACACCCCACGGCTGACCGTCGGAGTCGACGACTCTCAGGACGAGTGGCGCCGAACCCACGAGAAGGAACTCGACCGTCTGTTCGCCGGCCACGAGTTCGATCTCCGGGCTGCGCTGTTGCGCATGGCCAGGCGCCTCGAACGCGAACACGTGCCTGCCGGGCGCGAGGCCGTCGATCTCGAAGGCACCGTTCGCTCCATCGCTCGAACCGCGACCGGGCGGCCAGACTTCGAAGCGCATGACCGGCTGACGCGTGGCGAAATCGAAGACGCGCCCGTGCACGACGGCGCCGCGCAGTTCGGCGAGGTCGACCACCAGGCGCGCGTCGTCCGTTCCGGCCGCGACCTCGAACGTGAACTCGCGTTCGCGTCCATCGGCGGGTCGCACCGTCAACGTGTAGGTCTCGGGCAGGAGGTGTTCGAGCGCGAACGAGCCGTCGGCTTCGGTGCGGAGCATGCCAACGCGCGCCACCGCTTCGACCGAGTTCACGCCGCGGAACGGCGTGCGCTCCGTGCTGCGCGACCCCGCGGCCACGACTTCGGCTCGCGCGAGGGGCGCACCGGTCGAGTCGACCACATGGCCGCGGATCGACGCACCGCGGACGAGCCGCACCTCGACCGGTGGCGCGCTCCCGTCCACGGAGTGCGGCACGTTCTCGACCACTTCGACCGCGTGACCTTCATGGGTGACGACGAGGAAGTGGCCGAACTGCTGGAGCGCCGTGTCTTCCTCGAGTCCGATCAGTCGGAAGCTTCCGTCGGCTCCGCATGTCGTCCCGCCCTTCGGCCCGCGCATCGAGTACCACGAGTCCGACGCGACGCGCGCACCGACGGCTGGTGCGCCATCCGCGTCGAACACACGGCCGGTGACGACCGATCCTTCGCGCAGGACGATGATCTGCTCCTCTCCATTCGCCCGCACGTGCTCGCGGAACGGCACGTACGACTCGAACTGGATGCTGATGTCGTATGCCGCCGGCGCGACGTTCGCGATGCGCAACGTGCCGTCGAGCGCGGTCGTGCCGCGGAACTCGCCGGTCGGCACGGCCTTCATCCCCGGAGCGATCGGCGTCTGGACGTGGTCGCGATACGCGTGCATGAACACGCCCGACAGCGGTCGTTGGCGCTCGTCCGTGACGCGGACGACGAAACTCGTCGCTTCGACGAGTTCGATCTCGAGGCCCTCTGCCGACGTGCCCGGAGGCGGGAGGCCGAAGAGGCCTCGACGCGAGACGAGGCCGCGTGCTTCGTGCCGCGCTTCGATCCAACTCTCCGGCCCCATGTGCGGCACCACGAACGCTCCCGTCGCGTCGGTGATGGTCGAGCGCACCGGCGCGCCGTGGCGTCCCGAACTGCACCAACCTTCGACGATGGCGCCGCCGACCGGAGCACCGCTCGTGTCGACGACTCGACCGGAAACGGAGACGCCGCTGTCGACCGCCAGCGACAGTTCGCGAACCTCGCCGGGTGGCACGCGAGGAACGCTCTGCGTCATGGCGGGCGTCGTGAGGTGCGTCGCGGGCACGTTGACCTGCGCGATCTCGAGCGCCCCGGCCGTTTCGAAACGCGCCGCGCCCTCGGCGTCGGTCTGCGCTTCGACCCAGTCACCCTGGCCGCGCCGCAACGCGCGCACGCGCGCACCGACGACCGGCCCGCTCTCGACGTGCGTCACACGCACGAGGAGCACCGCGAGCGCATCCGAGCCCTGCGCGATCGCCGCACCAGCGCTGGCCTCGCTCGCCACTTCGGTCGGCTGCGCCTCGCTGCGCCCGGACGCTTCGGTCGCGACGCTCGCGAGTTCCGCGTCCGTGGCGACCGCGGCCGCGTCCTCCCCACTGCCGCGTTCGACGCGCTGCGGCTCGGCGCTGCGGTTCAGCCACAGGACGGCGGCGAGGACGACGAGGAGGGCGAGGACGAGAACGGCGGCGAGTCGGCGTTGCATCGTGGTGGCGTTCGGCGTGGCGAGTCAGGGCGCGCGGCGCAGCGGCAGCGGCACGAGCGCGCCGTCGGTGAGTGACGTGAGGTCGAGTTCGACGGGCTCGCTGGTCAGACCTTCCGCGGAAGCGGTGACGGTGACCTTGGTGCGCGGCAGGCGCGCCGGCGCGACGCACAGGAACGACGAAGACGTGGCGAGGCCGCCGGCGATCGACACGCTCCAGCGGTCGTCGGTCACGCTGATACGCCCGTCGTCGCCGGCGGTCGGCGGTCCGTCCGTCAGTGGTGAGAATGCGAACGAAGCCCGCGTGCGCTCGTTCGTGTCGACGACGGTGACGGTGACGGCGACGCGCGGCTCGTGCGCCATGGCCAGCGGGAAGAGCGTCTGCATGAGCGCCAGTTCGTCCGTCGGGAACGACGTGCGCGGAGCAGCGACGCCCGCGTCGAGAACGACCGGCGCGAACCAGACCGTCATCTGTTCGAACGGCTTCACCGGCACGACGACTTCGTGCAGTCGATCTGCGGTGAGGTCGACTTCGACGCGTTCGACTCCGTCCTCGTGTTCGACTTCGACGGTGACGATGGCGGCCGGCAGACCGTCGAGTGCGGCGCGCCCCTTCCAGACCTCGACGCGCGTGCTCGAGGATCCTCCGCCGGGACTCGGGATCGACAGCGCCTGGCCGTCCCTGTCGAGCACGCGCAGCGACGCGCGCTCGACGCCTTCGGTGAACACGACGAGTTGGCGCAGGCGCATGAACGGCAACTCGATCTCGTGGCGGCCGATTCCGAACGAGCGTTCAGGCAGCCTCAGGTCGGCATAGCCGACCGCGCGCGCCGTGATCTGGATCGCGCCGACCGGGAGGCCGCGCACTTCGAACTCGCCCTCCGGCGACTCGAAGCTGCGTGTCATGCCGTGCCCGCCGATCATCGGAACCACGCCGAACTTCGCGATCGGCTCACCCGTCGCCGCGTCGATCGCGCGGCCCGCGAGCACGACCTTGTCGAGACCCACGGTCGTGAGCACGACCTCGACGTCCTCGCGCCCGGCCCTCGTCTCCACGTCGACGCTGCGCTCGTCGTTCGGCGGCGATACGTGCAACGTGAACGCGCCCTCGTACAACTGGTCGAACCGGAACGCGCCGTTCGCGTCGGTCTTCGTCTCGTGGATCTCGGCGTAGCGCTCCCACGTGTGCCGGTAATCGGTCGACCAGCCCGGGAACATCTCGCGCGTCCCTTCGATCCACACCGTGGCGTCCGGTACGGGCACGCGCAGCTCGTCGAGCACGACTCCTGCGACGACGGATTCCTCCACGAGTCGCACTTCGACGAAGGCCTGCCCCTTGCGATCGGCGTCGACCGGCTGCACGAACTGCACGGCGTGACCGTCGTGCAGCACTTCGACCCATGGCGCGGCGTCGTGCTCGCTCGCCGGCAACTTCACGCCGCCCGCCGTGAAGCGCCCGAGTTCGTCGGTGCGAGTCTCGGGACGCGCGCTCGGCTCACAGTCGCCCCAGCGCACGCGCGCACCGACGGCGGGCGCGCCGTTCGCGTCGAGGACACGACCGGCGAAGCCGTCACCGCGATCGAGCCGCACTTCGATCGGCGACGCGTCCGCAGCGAAGAACTCGTTGAAGCGCAAGAAGCCCGACGCGTTGACGGTGATCGCGAAGCCCTCGTTCGGCAGTCCCGTGATCTCGAAGCGCCCGCTCGCGTCGGTGACGGCCTTGCCGGAGCCGAGTCCGACGATGCCGATGCCCGGCACGGCGGTCGAGTCGTACGAGGACGAACTGCTCTGGCCGTCGTACTCCTCGACGCGCGCGCCTTCGACGGGCGCGCCGCTCTCGTCGAGCACGACGCCGCTCAACGACGTCTCGGGCGCGACGAGCAGGACGAGTTCCTCCGAGTCCACGTCGCGTTCGAGCGACCCGCGCAGTCCGCGCTCGGCGACGTAGCCGTCGGCACGCGCAGCCGCAGCGAAGTCCTTCGGCGCACGATCGAGCACGAAGCGCCCGTTCTCGTCGCACACGACGGTGCGGTGCGGGTCGGTGCCGACAGCCGTTCCGGACCACAGCTCGACGATCGCGTGCGGCACGCGCCGCCCGTCGAACGGACCGCCGCGCGCTTCGACCACGCCGGCGAGAACGCGGCCGGCGTCGACGTCGACGACGAGTTCGTGCAGGGCGCCGTTTTCGAACCGCTGCTGGGTGGACGCCTTCTGCGGCGCGGTCGTCGCCGAAGCAGCGACGGACACCCAAGCGCCCTTGGTCGCTTCGACGAATTCGAAACGCGCGAGTCCGTCCGCGTCCGTCACGCCGGTGCTCCGTTGGTTGCCGCGCGAATCGCTGCAACGGATGTCGACACCGACGACGGGCGCGCCGCCCGCTCGCACGTGCACGACGAGCACACCCGCCGGCCCCGCCGCGACGGCAGCGCGCGACTCGCCCGCAACGCCGTTCGCATCCGTCGACGCGAGTTCGTGAGCCGCCGGGTTCGCGCTCGCGTCCGCCGCGCGCAGCGCCGTTTCACGCGCGATCGAGAACGGCACGTCGCTCACGACGCCGCGCGCAGGGCGATCGCGCACGGCGAACCAGACGGCAACGGCGACGATCAGAACGACGAGGGACGCGAGGGCGAGGCGCGGCTTCATGGTGCGAGCTCCACGGAAGGAGCTCGTCACTGGACCATGCCGGTCGCGCGGCGTCGAGCAGCGCCGCTCGCCGCTCGGGCGCGCGCGTCAGCGCGCCTTCGCCAGCGACGCCACACACTCGATCAACTCGCCGGGCCGGAACGGCTTCGCGAGGTGCGGCCACGCGGCGTCGACGGGCGCGGTCGGGCGGCCCATCACGGCGACGGGGATCTTGGGGCCGAGGCGCTCGAGGAGGGTGCGCGCGGAGGGCGTGCTCGCGGCGATCGCGTCCAGCAGGAGCACGGCGGGCGCCGAGGTCACGCCGCCGCAGCCGTCGAGACGTTCGTGGGCGCTCACGGAGTAGCCGTGTTCGGCGAGGACCTGCTCGACGAGTTCGCGCAGGAACGGGTCGCGTTCGACCAGCAGGACCACGGGCGCGGCTCCGCGCGCGGCGGCGGCGCGCACCGGTGCGAGCGTTTCGAACGTGAGGATCTGCAGGGCGCCGTTCGACGAGGCGTGGGCGCCGCAGCGCTCGACGAGGGCGGCGGGCAGCGGCGCGCCGAGGCGCGATCCGCGCACGCTCAACTGGACGGCGTTCGCCACGCCGCCGGGTTCGGCCGAGGTGCGCACCGCGACGACGAGTTCGCGCGCGCCTTCGTCGGCGGCCTCGATGAGTGCCACGAAGAGCGACTGCAAGAGCGGACGAATCGCCGTGCGCACGGGCGCCGCGGCGAGTTCGAACTCGAGCGCGACCGTCGCCGGGTAGGCCTCGACGCAGCCGTCGAGGAAGTCCTCGTGGCGCTGCAACCACTCGACGAGGTCCTGCGGCTCCACCGGACCTTCGGTCGGCTTGGCGATCTCGGACAGCGCGCGCGCCAAGGTGCGCGCGCGTTCGGCCTGCTCGCTGACGACCTTGGTGCGATCGGGCGCGAGGCCGCCGCCGGAGAGCACCGCGACCGACGAGAAACCGGTCACCGCCGCGAGTGCGTTGTTGAGGCGGTGCACGAACGACGGCACGGCGCGGCGCAGGGCGCGCTCGAGGCGCGGCGCGAACGGATCGGTCGAAAGTTGTTGGTCCGCCATGTCGTTCGAGCGCCGCCGATCTCGCCGCGCGCCGCTCGGCGTTTGGGCGCGGGCGGCCCGACTCGCACAATGGCCACGGTAGCGGCGCGGCGATCTCTCGCACGGCGCTCGACGCATGAATCGCTCGACGTCTCTCGTCATCGCCATCGGTGTGCTCGTCGCACACGCGCTCGTGCTCTACCAGGACGAGCTCGGTCGCGTCGCACACCCGTTCGACGAGGCGCACGTCGCGTTCCACATGGCGCGCAACTTCGTGCGCACGGGCAGCGCGGCGTTCGAGCCGGGCGGGCCGCTGGCCGAGAGCCACCCGTCGTTCCTGTGGACGCTGCTGGCGGCCGTCGCGGAGCGGCTCTACCGCGGTCCCAATTTCTGGGCGCAAGGCGCTGCACTCCTGAGCGCGATCGGCCTCGTGTTCGTCGTCTCGCGCTTCAGCCCCGATCGCCTCGCCGGTGTGATGGCGCCGCTGTTCGTCGTGGTGTCGGGCAGCGTCGCGGCCTCGATCGGCGGCGGCACCGAGTGGGCGACGTTCGCGGTGCTGTCGACGGCCGCGCTGCTGTTCCTCGAGGAAGCGCGCCCGCGGCTCGTCGCGGCGACGACGGCGGCGGCGGTGCTCGTGCGACCCGAAGGTGTGTTGCTCGTGCTCGCGCTCGGGGCACTCGCACTGGCGTCGCGCTCGCGCCGCCGCGCCGCCGACGAGCCGCGCCCCGGTCAAGCGCGCGTCGGCCTGCTCGCGTTCGCTGTGCCGCTCGCGGTGTGGCTCGCGACGTGCCTCGTGCGACTCGCCGCGACGGGCGAGTTCCTGCCGCCAGTGTTGCTCGACGCGCTCGAACCGAACGTACAGCGCTTGAAGGAAGGCGCTCTCTACATCGCCGACTTCGGACTGCGCAGCGGCGCGATGACACTGACCGCCGTGCCGATCGCGTTCTTCGTGATCGGAAGACTGAGTCCGCGGGGCCGGCGCGCGCTGGTGATGGGTCTCGCGTGGTCTCTGTTCGTCGGCTGGCAGGGCGGCCAACGTCTCCCGTTCTGGCAGGCCATGGTGCCAGCGGTCGGCTTCCTCGCCGTCGCGATCCAAGAAGCGGTCACGGACCTCGTCGACGACAAGCGCATGTGGGTGCAACGCGCGGCCTGGGGCGCGTTCCTCGCAGGGCTCGTCGCTTCGACGATCGTCAGTCGGCGGCCGACGGACGTCGGGCCGTTGCCGCTCGAACGCATGCAGCGCGCGTGGCTCTCGGAAGAACGCATCGAACGCATCTTCGGCCACACACCCGGTCGCATGGGTCTCGTGCAGCGACTCGCCGATCAGGAGCGCCGCCGCTGCGCCGCGATCTTCGTGCGCGACAACCTCGAACCCGGCGCGCGCGTCGCCACGTTCTGGCCGGGCGCGACCGCGTACATCTCGCACGAACACGTCGTCGACCTGTCGGGGCGCGCGACGATCGGACCGCGCGGTCGCATCGTCTCGGACTACGGCAGTCTGCGAGTCGACGTCGTCGACGCACTCGCGAGTGAGCCGGACTTCATCCTGCCGCCCATCGAACTGGTCGAGAGCGAAGTGAGCCCCGAGCGCTTGGCGCGCGGCTGGTTGCGGCGCTACGACGCGCTCGGCGAGAAGCAGACGCGTGTGACGGCGTTGGCGGAGCTGCTCGGGCGCTACGAACTCGTCGCCGTGCCGATCCCGGCCGACAGTCGCGCGCCGCAGACTCCGTCGCGTGTTCCGTACACGTTGCTGCGACACGAGCGCCTCGGCACGCCGACGCAACTGCGCGTCGAAGTCGCGGACGGGCGGGTGCTGGTGCACGCGCAACACAGCGGGCACCAGCAGGTCATCGACCTCGTGCTCGAACGCACGAACACGGACGGCGTCGTCACACACATGCGGCCGTCGGGCGCCTTCGTCGCGGACGCGCGCGTGCACGCACGCTCGCACTTGCTGTTGCACGCGAGCGGTCGGCGCTGGATCCGCTTGATCGACGTGCCGCTCGGCGAACTCGAGAGCCTGTCGACGTTGCGCGCCGCGCTCGTGCCGCCCGCGTCGTTCGAGTCCGCGGGCGGGCGGGTGGCGCGCGTCGAGGCGCGTTGGCCGTGAGTTGACGCGTACGGTCACGCGAGCCGGTGACCGATCACGGGCAACTCGGCGCGGCGCACGAACAGCGCGACGCTGCTCGCGCTCAACGCCACGACCGCCAGCGAGAACAACAGACCGCCGTCGCCTTGCACCTCGATGCCGACCAGCACGAGGTGCGTGAACAGCGCGCCGAACATCAGGTTGACGGCGAGCGCAGCGCCGACGGCCGCGGTCTTCGGCACGAGCAGCAGCACGACGGCGATCAGCTCGACCACACCGAGACCGATGCGGCCCCACGGCTCGACGCCCAGTTCGGTGAACAGCCAGACGGCTTCCGGCGCGGCGGTGAACTTGAAGAAGAGCGTTTGACCGAGGATCACGGCGGCGACGACTTGGCCGAACCAGCTGGCTGTACGGGCGGCGGTGCGGGCGGAGCGCGAAGGTTGTGTGTTCGTCATGGTGCGCCTTGGAGAGCGGCGCGCGCGGCGATGTGACAGCCGTTCGTCGCCGCGCGGCCACGCCACACACCGACTCGAAAGAGCCCGCAGCACGTCGTCACACGCAGCGCGCGGCCCGCATCGCACGGGCATGCTTCGCCACACCGCTCTCGCCTTCGTCCTCGTCGCCGCCCCAGTCCTCGCCCCCCTCTTCGCTCTCGCCCAGGATCCGCGCACGCCGCCCATCGATCCGGCACGCGCCGTGTCGAACCTCGATGGCAAACACCTCGCGATCGGCGGCTTCGACCCCGTCGCCTACTTCCCCGCAGGCGGCGGTGAGCCGACGAAGGGCTCGAAGGACGTCACGGCCGTCTACCGCGGGGCGACGTACCGCTTCGCGAGCGCCGCCCACCGCGACCTGTTCCTCGCGTCGCCGTCCGAGTTCGCGCCGGCCTACGGCGGCTGGTGTGCGTACGCGATGGCGAGCGGCGAGCGCGTCGAGGTCGATCCGGAGAGCTTCCTGATCGAGGACGGTTCCCTGCTGCTCTTCTACGACGGTCTGTTCGCCGACACGCGCAAGAGCTGGGGCAAAGAAGGCCCGGACGCGCTGCGCGCGAAGGCCGACGCCGCGTGGCTCGCGAGCGCCCGCGAGCCGCGCCTGCGCGACCTCGCCGAGTTCGCGCACGTGGACGGGCTCGCGCTCGGCGGGCACGATCCGGTGGCGTACCACTCGGAAGGCGACGCGCCGAAGGTGGTGCTCGGCAGCGACAAGATCGCGACGCGCGAGCGCGGCCTGACCTACCGCTTCGCGAGCGCCGACAACCGACTCGCGTTCCTCGCCCACCCCGCGCACTTCGAGCCGGCCTTCGGCGGGTTCGACGCACTCGCACTCGCGAACGGCGCCGTCGCCGCCGGTGCCGCGCAGCACTTCGGCTTCACGAGCGACGGCCGTCTGGTGCTCTTCGCCGCTCCGGCCGACGGCGCCGAAGCGTCGGGTGTCGTGTGGGAGCGCGAGCGGCCGCGCCTCGAACCCCTGGCCGAGGCCACCTGGAAGGCACACCTCGAACGGCTCGCCGCCGAGCGGGAGAAGTCCCGCCGCTGACCGGTCGGTCGGCGCCAGCGGTGGCGATTCGACTTGTCTTTTGACTCTCGCGTGCGCCGAGTTACGGTTCGTAGTGCGACTTTTACGACAAAAGTCGCAGCGCGTAGCGTCCGCCACCCCGCCCCACCGTGCCCATGAGCGCCTCCAAAGCCGCCCCGCCGTCCTCCTCCTCCGCCCCCGCCTCCGCGCCGGCCAACCACGCGTCGCCCACGACCCACCTGCGCGACTTCCTGGAGATCCCGTACGACCAGCTCGAGGTCCTGAACCTCGAAGCCAAGCAGGCGCGCATCGACCGCGTCGACCCCGACCGCGTGCGCAAGGAGCGCATCGACTACCTCGCGAAGGAGCCGCGCATCAAGGCCGTGACCGTGTGCTTCACCGACCTCGAGGGTCGGTTGCACATGCTCGACTACGACAAGAAGTTCCTGCTCAAGAACCACGACAACCTGACCTTCGACGGGTCGTCGATCCGCGGCTTCTCGCAGCAGGCCGAGAGCGATCTCCGTCTCGGCGTCGACTGGCCGGCCTTCTACTGGCTGCCGTCGGACGTGTTCGGGCCGGGCAAGGTGCTGGTGTTCGGCGAAGTGCTGGAGCGCGACGGCACGCCCTACCCGGGCGACATGCGCGGCCGCCTCAAGAACTACCTGAAGGCGCTCTACGAGAAGGACGGTTCGGTCTGTTTCGCGGCGAACGAGATCGAAGGCTTCCTCTTCAAGGGCCGCGACGCCGAACGCCGCTTCCACGAGACCGGTCGCTTCGAATACGTCTCGACGGGCGGCTACTACCACTCGCTGCCGAGCGACCCGCTGCGCCTCTTCATCGACGCCGCCGCCGAGGCGCAGCGCGCGATGGGCTTCTCGAACGAGAAGGACCACCCGGAAGTCGCGCCGAGCCAGTTCGAGATGAACTTCTCCTACTCCGAGGCGCTCATCGCCTCGGACCAGTACCAGCTCTACAAGCTGCTCTGCCGCCAGATCGCCGCGCGCATGGACATGACCGCGTCGTTCCTGCCCAAGCCCGTCATGGGCGTCAACGGCAGCGGCGCGCACACGAACATCTCCGTCGGCAAGAAGGGCACGAACATCTTCTTCGAGAAGAACGGCCAGGACGGACTCTCCAAGCTCGCGTGGCAGTTCATCGACCGCATCCTCAACAGCGCGAGCGACCTCTGCCTCCTGCTCAACCCGAGCGTCAACGCCTACCGCCGCCTCGACCCGCACTACGAAGCGCCGAACCAGATCAA
The DNA here is from genome assembly GCA_044358925.1 of Planctomycetota bacterium. Classification (GTDB taxonomy): domain Bacteria; phylum Planctomycetota; class UBA1135; order UBA1135; genus Rohdeia. Next base: position 16,419 of record JBIKNC010000069.1, read on the forward strand.
GGTCTCGGCCATCGACCGCGGCTCGATGATCCGCATCCCGATCGGCAACGAGAAGAGCGCGCGCATCGAAGTTCGGAGCGTCGGCCCCGACACGAACATCTACCTCTCGCTCTACGCGCTCCTGCGCACCGGCTTCGAAGGCCCCGACGCCGACCCGAAGGACGAGACCAAGCGCACGCGCACGCGCTTCCTGCCCGACAACATCTTCGACGCGATCCGCCTGTTCAAGCAGAGCAGTTGGATGCCGCAGATCCTCGGCGAGGCCGTGCACGGCAAGTTCGCGGAGGTGAAGCTCAACTCGGCGGAGCGCTGCCCGAAGGCGCTCGGCACGCTGGTCAAGACGAGCGAGGTGCAGTTCCACCACGAGGTCACGAACCAGTACCTGTGGAACCACTTCTGAGCGTGCTTGCGTGAAGCAACGCGGCCCGTCCGTCACATGCGTGGCGGGCGGGCCGCGTCATTCGACGGGCAGCTAATCTGGGTCGGTCATGCGCGAAACGAAGCCCACCAAGACGACCGTAGCAGCCAAGAGCGCGAAGCCGCGCGCGCGGATGACGCTCGACGAGACGATGAGCGCGCTCGAGCGTGCGGGCTCGGCTCAGACGCGCAAGACCTACGCCCGGCACGGCGTCACGGGCGCGATGTTCGGCGTCAGCTTCGCCACGCTCAAGGAACTCACGAAGCGCATCGGCATCGACCACGAACTCGCGCTCGCGCTGTGGGACAGCGGCAACTACGACGCGCGCAACCTCGCGGTGAAGGTCGTCGATCCGACGCGCATGACGTCGGGTGAACTCGATCGCTGGGCGACGGACGGCGGCGATGCGCCGATGTGCAGCAGCTACGTCGGGATGATCGCGGGTGAGGGTCGGTTGGCGGCAAAGAAGCTCGCGCAGTGGCTCGCGACGCGCAGCGCCGGCAAGCGACTGGCGGCTTGGTCGCTGCTCTCACACCTGGCGATGCGCGAGGAAACACTCGGCGACGAGCTGTTCGCGGACCACCTCGCGACGATCGAGGACACGCTGCACGCCGCGCCGAACCGCGAGCGCTACGCGATGAACTCGGCGCTCATCGCGATCGGCTGCCGCAACGCCGCGCTGAAGAAGCTCGCGCTCGCCGCGGCGAAGCGCATCGGCGTCGTCGACGTCGATCACGGCGACACGTCCTGCAAGACGCCCGACGCCGCCGAGTCGATCGCGAAAGCGTGGGCGCATGCGACGGCGAAGAAGTTCGCGTCGCCCGCCGCGCAGGAGCGCGCGCGCGAGGTGTTGCGACGTCGCTGCTGACACTCAGCTGCCCGCTTCAACGACAAAGTCGTCGAAGAGCGGCAGTCGCGAACGCCGGATTCATTTCACGGGAACTGCGACTCGATCGACGTCGCGAGATTCAAACATTGCGCGAATTTTGCATCCAACTCCGGGAACATACCTTCCCGCATTTCGAAGGCCACGCTACCAAGTTCGTTGTGATGACTCGCACCTTTGTACAAGCGGCCCTCGGGGCGAAAGTGCATCGTGCGCGTCGCAACGCCTTCCGGGTCGCGATAATCGTAGTTCCCGCTGTCCAGCAGCTGCGAAACGCATTGGCTGTAGATCTCGTTGAACTCCTCCACGCGAACGCGCAGAGAGTCGACCGCCGGCGCGAGACGACCATTCAGGAGGTCATGGATCGCGGCTTGCCGCTCAGCGTCCCCGGCAAAAGGGCGGGAATTGAGAAGCAACTCCAGTGACGCACGACCACGGGAGAAGATGGGCAACGTCTCATACTCGAAGCCACCGCCTTTGCGAGTCACCGAGGTGCGAACTCTGTCAATTGCTTGGGATTCCATACTCGGAGGTACCTGAGGATCCGAGGGTGAAGGCACAACCTCGATCGACCCGGCACCCAGTGCTTCATTCCTCGACGTTGCAGGTTGCTCATCCGCAAGTTCGTACGGTGCGGCGGCATGATTCTCTGGGGAGGCTTCCGACGCACTGCGAAACCCCGCGCTCTCCATCTCATCGGGATTCTCGCTGTTCATGAAGAACGTGGCAGCGACGACTGCCGCGCCCGCCAGGAGGGCTACTGCGGCGTATTCCCCTCGAAACTTCATGAGCTTGTCGTTGGGCGAGACCTGTGATCAGGAGGCAACGGCTTCGTTCACGTGCATCGCTTCGGTCAGCCTACTTCGATGGCCCACAAAACGGGAAGGGGCGCGCGCGAGTCACCTCGCGCGCGCCCCGTTTCCTCGTACTCCTTCGTCTCTCGCCTGCTCCGCCGCCCTGCTCGGGCGTGAGCCCCGCGCTACTTGATGCCGTAGCGCTTCAGCTTGCGGTAGAGCGTGCTCTTGCCGATCTTCAGGAGACCTGCGGCCTTGAGTTTGTCGCCGCCGGTCTGGTCGAGCGCGCGCAGCAGCGCGAGCTTCTCGTAGTACTCGAGAGAGATCTCCTCGTCGTCGGCCTGTTGCGCTTGGCCGAACACACCGGCGTGCGTCTGGCCGAAGGCGAAGCTGTTCGCCGGGCGGCCGTGGCCGATCACACCGAGGCGGCGCTGCGACGGGATCTTCGCGGACTCCATCAGCTTGCTCTGCAGGTCGCGCAGGGCTTGCGGCAGGTCCTCGAGACCGATCATCGCGTCGGTGGCCTTGGTGCAGGCGCGTTCGAGCGCGCTCTTCAGTTCGCGCACGTTGCCGGGCCAGTTGTAGTTCTCGAGCACCCAGAGGGCTTCGTCGGACAGCTCGGGGTTGCCGAGGTGCGAGCCGAAGCGCACGAGGTAGTGCTGAGCCAAGGGGCGCACGTCGACGAGACGTTCGCGGAGCGGCGGCATGTGCAGCGTGTGCACCGCGAGGAAGCGGTGGAACTCGCGCGACAGTGTTCCGTCTTCGAGCGCGCGTTCGAGTTCGTAGCCGGCGGCCGCGACGACGCGCACCTTCGGACGTTCGACGCGTTTGCCGCCGAGGCGCGTGACTTC